>NZ_CP102290.1:956732-1275642 GCF_025151995.1 Ruminococcus gauvreauii | reverse complement strand
ACCGGCCGTATCATGCCGGGAAGAAGGTATTCCGACGGCCTGCACCAGGCGATCGAGGCGAAAGAGCATGTGAAGGTACGCAGGGAGAGTAAGACGCTTGCGACGATCACATTCCAGAACTTCTTTAATAAATACGCGAAAAAGGCCGGTATGACCGGTACGGCTCTGACCGAGGAGCAGGAATTCCGTGATATTTACGGGATGGATGTCATCGAGATCCCGACGAACAGGCCGGTGGTCCGCATGGACCAGGACGATGCCGTCTATATGACCAAGAAAGAAAAGTTCAAAGCCGTTGTGGAAGAGATCCGGGAAGCACATGAAAAACAGCAGCCCGTCCTGGTCGGTACCATAACGATCGAGACCTCTGAGCTGCTGAGCGGCATGCTGAAGCGGGAGGGTATCCCGCATCAGGTGCTCAATGCAAAATTCCATGAGCTTGAGGCGGAGATCGTGGCACAGGCAGGTGTTGCCGGCACGGTGACGATCGCGACGAACATGGCGGGCCGTGGTACGGATATCAAGCTGGATGACGTGTCCAGGGAGGCCGGCGGATTAAAGATCATCGGCACGGAGCGTCACGAGTCCAGGCGTATTGACAATCAGCTGCGCGGCCGTTCCGGACGCCAGGGAGACCCTGGAGAATCCCGTTTCTATATTTCTCTTGAGGATGATCTGATGCGTCTGTTCGGCTCAGAGCGTATGATGAAGGTGTTTACGACACTGGGCGTTGCGGAGAATGAGCAGATCGAGCACAAGATGCTGTCAAATGCGATCGAGACGGCACAGAAACGAATCGAGAGCAATAACTACGGCATCCGTAAGAACCTGCTGGAATATGATCAGGTCAACAACGAACAGCGGGAGATCATCTACAAGGAGAGACGCCGGGTTCTGGACGGCGAGAATATGCGGGATGCCATCTATAAGATGATCACGGACACGGTTGACAATGCCGTGGATATGTGCATCAATGAGGACAACGACTCCTCCGAGTGGGATCTGGGAGAACTGAACACGGTACTGCTTCCGATCATTCCGCTTGAGCCGCTGACGGAAGAACGCGTGGCGGGACTGAAGAAGAATGAATGCAAACAGAAACTCAAGGAAGAGGCAGTGAAGCTCTACGAGATGAAAGAAGCGGAGTTTCCGGAGGCGGAGCAGCTTCGTGAGCTGGAGCGCGTCATTCTTCTGAAGATCATCGACCGCAAATGGATGGACCATATCGACGACATGGACCAGCTCCGTCAGGGAGTCGGCCTGCAGGCATACGGACAGAAGGATCCGAAGGTCGAGTATAAGATGGCGGCGTATGAGATGTTTGACGAGATGACCGCATCCATTCAGCAGGATACCCTGCGTCTGCTCTATCATGTCAGAATAGAACAGAAGGTGGAACGGGAGCAGGTGGCTCAGGTCACCGGAACCAACAAGGATGACAGCGGCCCGAAAAAACCGGTGCAGCGTACCGCAGAAAAGGTATATCCGAACGATCCGTGCCCATGTGGAAGCGGAAAGAAATACAAACAGTGCTGTGGCCGCAGAGCGTAACGTATCTGCAGGCATGCTATAAAAATTTAAGAAAGAAGGTGAAGCAGTGGTTGAATTAGATCAGTTCAGGGGCATCCTGAACAATTACACAGAACCATTAGTGGAAGTGAGGGATTCACTTTGACCTTGCTAACAAGGAAAAGCGAATTCAGGAATTAGAAATGGAAATGGAAGCGCCGGGCTTCTGGGACAATCCGGAATACTCTCAGCAGCTGATGAAAGAGCTGAAGGGACTGAAAAATGATATGGACACATACCAGGGGCTGATATCCATGAAAGAGGATATGGAGACGCTTATCGAGATGGGTTATGAAGAAAATGACCCGGAAGTCATACCCGAAATACAGGAACTGTTGGATGAGTTTACCAAAACGTTTGAAGATATCCGCGTGAAGACACTGCTGTCCGGCGAGTACGACAGGGATCATGCGATCGTGACCCTGCACGCAGGCGCCGGCGGAACAGAGTCATGCGACTGGGCAGGCATGCTGTACCGCATGTATAACCGCTGGGCGGAACGAAAAGGGTATACCGTGGAAGTACTGGATTATCTGGACGGCGATGAGGCGGGCATCAAGTCCGTCACGTTTGAGGTGCAGGGAGAAAATGCCTACGGATATCTGAAATCGGAAAAGGGAGTTCACCGCCTGGTGCGCATCTCTCCGTTCAATGCGGCGGGTAAGCGTCAGACCTCATTTGTATCCTGTGACGTGATGCCGGATATCGAGGAGGACGTGGACATCGAAATAAAAGACGATGACATCCGGATCGATACGTATCGTTCAAGCGGCGCCGGAGGACAGCACATCAATAAAACGTCATCCGCCATCCGTATCACACATTTTCCGTCAGGGATTGTGGTACAGTGTCAGAATGAGCGTTCTCAGCATATGAATAAGGACAAGGCGATGCAGATGCTCAAGGCAAAACTGTATCTCCTCAGACAGCAGGAGAACGAGGAAAAGCTGTCTGGTATCCGCGGAGAAGTATCTGATATCGGATGGGGAAATCAGATCCGCTCTTACGTTATGCAGCCGTACACAATGGTTAAAGACCACCGGACAAGCGAAGAGCGCAGCAATGTGGATGCGGTGATGGACGGTGACATCGATTCGTTCATCAATGCATATCTGAAATGGATTGCGCTGTCTTCGAAAAAGACAGAGAACGATTAAAACTGTTACAATAAATAAAGACCATAAGGAGATAAAACGATGATTAATATTGCAGTGTTAGGTTATGGTACCGTGGGATCCGGTGTGGTGGAGGTCATCAATACAAACCATGACAGCATCAATAAAAAAGCCGGTGAGGAGATCAATATCAAGTATGTGCTGGATCTTCGCGATTTTCCGGGGGATCCGGTACAGGAAAAGATCGTCCATGACTTTGAGACGGTGATCAACGACCCGGAGATTAAGATTATCGTGGAAGTACTGGGTGGCATTGAGCCCGCCTATTCGTTCGTCAAACGTGCGCTGGAGAGCGGTAGAAGTGTCTGCACATCCAATAAAGAACTGGTTGCAAAACATGGTGTGGAACTTCTTGAGATTGCCCGCTCGAAAGATATTAATTTTCTGTTCGAGGCAAGCTGCGGCGGCGGAATACCGATCATCCGCCCGCTCAACTCTTCCCTGACTGCAGATGAGATCGATGAGATCACAGGAATCCTGAATGGGACGACGAATTATATCATGACGAAAATGAGCGCAGACGGCTCTGACTTTGATGAAGTACTGAAGGATGCTCAGGAAAAAGGGTATGCAGAGCGCAATCCGGAGGCGGACGTGGAAGGCTATGACGCCTGCAGAAAAATCGCGATTCTCTCCTCACTGGCATTCGGAAGGTTTGTGGACTACGAAGATGTCTATACAGAAGGCATTACGAAAATAACAGCAGACGACATCAAATATGCGAAAAAAATGGGGACCAGCATTAAACTTCTGGCAACCAGCAAAAAGGTGGGAGACGGATTCTATGCAATGGTCAGCCCGGTCATGATCGACGGTTCCAACCCGCTGTTCAGCGTAAACGGCGTATTTAACGCGATTTTTGTACACGGCAATGTCCTGGGTGATGCCATGTTCTATGGAAGCGGAGCCGGAAAACTCCCGACCGCGAGTGCAGTGGTGGCTGACGTTGTGGATGCCGCAAAACATCTGAACCGCAATATCATGATGAACTGGAGCAGCAAAAAACTGGAGCTGATGGACATCAGCCAGGTAGAGGAGCGTTTCTTTGTACGCATGAAAGGTTCTGTGGCAGCGGACGGACAGAAAGTAAAAGAACTGTTCGGCGATGCGGCATTTGTCGAGGTGGATGACCTGGAAGGTGAATTCGCGTTTGTAACGGGCGTGATGACAGAAGCCGCTTACCAGGAAAAAGCGCAGCATGCGGACGGAATCATCAGCATGATCCGTGCCAGATTTTAAGAGTAAGAGGAGACAGGGATGAAATACGTAATAGTTCTGGGGGACGGCATGGCGGACGAGCCGCTTGCGGCCCTCGGTGATAAGACCCCGTTATCCTATGCGAAGACCCCGGAAATGGATGCGCTGGCAGCGTGCTCGGAAATCGGCATGGTCCATACCATTCCGAAGGGCATGAGCCCGGGCAGCGACACTGCGAATCTTTCTGTGATGGGATACGATCCGAAACAATATTATACCGGGCGTTCTCCTCTTGAGGCGCTGAGCATCGGTGTGGATATGAAGGCGGATGACGTGGCGATCCGCTGCAACATCGTGACGCTCTCCGAGGATGAGCCGTATGAAAAGAAAACCATTATCGACCATAGCTCGGACGAGATCAGCACGGAGGATGCTAAGATTCTTCTGGAAGCGGTGGCGGAAGAGCTGCAAAATGAGACATATCAGTTTTATCTCGGCACCAGCTACCGCCACTGCCTGATCTGGGCGAAAGGAAGCGTCGTAACACTGACGCCTCCGCATGATGTGCTGGGACAGACGATCAGCGAATACCTGCCGCAGGATGCGATGCTGCGCAGGATGCAGGAGAGAAGTTATGAGATACTTTCACAGCATCCGCTGAACCTGGAACGGAAGAAAAAGGGGCTCAATCTGGCGAACAGCCTCTGGTTCTGGGGAGCCGGCACGCGTCCAGCACTCGACTCTTTTGAAGAAAAATATCATAAGAGAGGTGTCATGATATCGGCGGTCGACCTGTTAAAAGGGATAGCCGTTGGAGCAGGGATGGATAACATCGTGGTGGAAGGCGCAAACGGCGGTCTTCATACGAACTACGAAGGGAAAGCCCGGGCCGCCGTAAAGGCGCTGACAGAGGGCGGATATGATTTTGCCTACATCCATGTGGAAGCGCCGGATGAGATGGGGCATCAGGGCAGTGTAGAGCGCAAGATACAGGCGATTGAGAATCTGGATCAGCGGGTCATCCGACTGGTGAGGGAAGGGATGGACGCGTCGGGTGAGGCATATCGGCTGATGGTTCTTCCGGACCATCCGACGCCGATCCGTGTCAGAACTCATACCAGCGATCCGGTTCCCTATCTTCTGTATGACAGCACTGCGCCCGGAGATCACGACTGGCATTATAATGAGGCGGAAGCTGCAGGGAGCGGAAATGTGCTTGAAGAGGGATGGCACCTGATGAACCGCCTGTTCTCATAACACTTCGGCAGCACCTGATGTTTCAGACAGAGAAAAAGAGGATACCGCAGAGAGGTATCCTCTTTTTCAGATTTAAGACCAGGAATCCTGTGCATCATAATCCGAGTAAATCTGATCCCGCGGACCGCCGTCCAGCTCGCCGATTGTTTCACGGTAAAATTCCATGAAGGTTACGGACATGTAGGGGAACGCCCAGAGATATCCGATTCCGAAAGAAAGTATACACAAAAGGCTGATCCCGATAAAACTCAGTGAGATATAAAAATAACGGCCCTTATTTCCTTTCATCAGGGCTGCACTTGTCTTCATCGCCTCTATGGCGCCCATATCCGGATTGTCGATCAGAAGCGGTATGGACAGTGAAAAGCCAAGCGTGATGATGTATGAGATGATGCCAAACACAAGTGAGCAAAGCAGCAGACCTGCAATCCAGGAAAGCGGCGTATAATAAAATGACTGATAGCCCAGCGATACCGTGATGAGGATCGTGGGAATCTGACAGACGATGCCCACCAGTGAGATCAGGAAGTTTACCACAATGACCCTGTCCGGGTGATGCGAAAAGCAGTAGAACAGGTCGCCGACGCCTGCCTGAAGACCGCGGGAAACATTCAGACTGAGCCGGTTAAAGCCGGCCGCTAAAATACTGATAATCAGCGAGAGGATCAGAGTGATGACCTGGCTGATCACGATCCCCGAAGATCCTTCGGTTCTGAGGAAAAAGACCGGTACACTCTCGATTGCCATTGCGATCAGAAAGTATACCAGAAAAGTTCCGATGAATATTCCATATCTTCCGTTTAATATGACGCGGGCATTTTCTTTTAATTCTCTGGACGAACGTTTCATGTATTTCTTCTCCGTTTTCTTTGTGATATTTGTGTTATACTGTAGGAATGAAACTGAAAGGATGATAAACATGAGGAAACTTTTCATGCACCCCTGCATTTTTCATCAGGTGACAGGTTTTTACTGCCCCGGATGCGGAGGCACAAGGGCTGTACTTGCTCTTGTGAAAGGTAATATGATTCAGTCATTTCTCTATCATCCAATTGTCGTATATACGGCGGGACTGCTTATCTGGTACGGCATCAGCCATGTGCTGGAATGGATGACCAAAGGGAAGCTGAAAATCGGCATGCGGTTCCGAAACGGATACGTGTATGCGGGGCTTTTCATCGTTCTCATCAACTGGCTGATACGGAATTTTCTGCTCTTCCAGTATGGGATCACGCTGGGTGATTTATAACTCACCCTCGGTCAAAGAGCCGCCCTGTCCCTGCCCATCCTGGTAACGGCGCAGAAGGTCATCCAGATAATCATCGCCGTCATAGTCGTCGTAGTAATCATCCTCGCCGTTATGATAATAATATTCATACCCCCGAAGTACATTGTCGAACTCTCCGGATGATACAAAAGACACGATGTAGAAAGTATATACGGTAATTGAGAGAACGATTCCGATGATGGATAATGCAAGACCGGCTTTTGCCGTTCCGTTCATTGGTGTCCGGCCCCTGGAAAGAATGGCAAAGATGATTCCCAGTGCACCGAGAATAAAAGATCCTCCGCAGCAGATCAATACCAGAGAACAGATCCCAAGTACAAGGGAAGCGGTCGATAAAGGCGAAGAGGATGCCGGAGGCGGTGCCTCCTGCCGGTTCTGATAGTAGTAATTCTGCTGTGGGTTTTCGTTGAAATTAGTATTTTGCTCCATGATACGATCCCGCTTTCTGAATGTAATGATAAATTCTTTTTCTGGGTTTACGTAACAGTCAGACTGCTACGCGTATATTTTATCATGAAGTAGAGGGCTTTACAACAAGTATTGACAAATTGAAATGGGGTTGATAAGGTTATCATAGCAAAAATCAGGAGGAATCATATGGACATTAATCAGGCGCTCGGCGAAGAGCTGAATATAAAAAAATCACAGGTGGATGCGGCAGTAAAGCTGATCGATGAGGGGAATACGATACCCTTTATCGCCAGATACCGAAAAGAGATGACAGGTTCCCTGGATGATGAGGTCTTGAGAAACCTGTACGAACGTCTGATGTATCTGCGCAATCTGAATGAGAAAAAGCAGCAGGTTATCACTACGATCGGAGAACAGGGAAAACTGACGGAGGAACTGAAAAAGGCTGTGGAGAATGCCAGAACCCTGGTGGAGGTGGAAGATCTCTATCGTCCGTACCGTCCAAAACGGCGGACGAGAGCGATCATTGCAAAGGAGAAGGGACTGGAACCTCTCGCCGCTGTGATCACGCTTCAGATGGCAGCACACCCCATTGAAGATGAAGCAAAGGCCTTTCTTTCGGAGGAGAAAGAAGTCCTTACTGTAGAGGAAGCTATCGCCGGCGCATCGGATATCATTGCTGAAAATATTTCGGATAATGCAGATTTCCGCAGTCACATCAGAAGCGTGACGATGAAAAAGGGATTGCTAACATCTTCTGCAAAGGATGATAAATGCGAATCGGTCTATGAGATGTATTATCAGTTTGAAGAACCGGTTTCAAAGATTGCGGGGCACCGGGTTCTGGCGCTGAACCGGGGAGAAAAGGAAAAGATTCTGACAGTAAAGATCGAAGCTCCTGAGGAGGATATCCTGCGTTACCTGGAGAAAAGGACAATCAGAAAGGATAATCCTCATACAACTCCGATCCTGAGGGCTGCCGTGGAGGACAGTTACCGCCGTCTGATCGCACCCGCGATCGAACGGGAGATCCGCGGTGAGCTTACGGAGAGGGCGGAAGACGGCGCGATCAAAGTGTTTGGAAAGAATCTGGGACAGCTGCTGATGCAGCCGCCGATCACCGGTCAGGTTGTGCTTGGATGGGACCCCGCATTCAGGACCGGATGTAAGCTTGCCGTCGTGGATGCGACGGGAAAGGTGCTTGATACAACGGTCATCTATCCGACGGCGCCCACGACGAAGGAAAAGCAGAGAGCTGCCAGAGAGGTATTAAAAAAGATGATTCGCCAGTATGGCGTGACGCTGATTTCCGTAGGCAACGGAACGGCATCGAGGGAATCCGAGCAGTTTATCGTTGAACTTCTGAAGGAGATTCCGGGGAAGGTTCAGTATGTCATCACGAATGAGGCAGGTGCTTCCGTATATTCCGCCAGCAAACTGGCGACAGAAGAATTTCCGAATTTTGACGTGGGTCAGCGAAGCGCAGCGTCCATAGCAAGAAGAGTGCAGGACCCGCTGGCGGAACTCGTAAAGATCGATCCAAAGGCGATCGGTGTCGGTCAGTATCAGCACGATATGAATCAGAAAAAACTGGGCGAGGCGCTTGGCGGTGTCGTGGAGGACTGTGTGAACCGTGTCGGCGTCGATCTGAATACGGCGTCTGCACCGCTGCTGGAATATATATCGGGTGTCACGAAGGTCATCGCAAAGAATATCGTGATTTACCGGGAGGAGAACGGGAAGTTCGAGAGCAGGAAAGAGCTGCTGAAAGTGGCGAAACTCGGACCGAAAGCTTTCGAGCAGTGTGCAGGCTTCATGCGCATTAACGGAGGAAAGCAGCCGCTGGATGCCACCAGCATCCATCCGGAAAGCTATCAGGCTGCAGAAAATCTTCTGAAGGAACTGGGATACAGCCCCGAATGGATTCTGGAACCCGGTGCAAAGAGTATTGCGGTCGGCGATTATAAGAAGCTGGCCGTCAAGCTGGGGGTGGGCGAGCCCACGCTGCGTGACATTGTAAAAGAACTCTGCAAACCGGGCCGTGATCCGCGCGAGGACATGCCGCTCCCGATCCTGCGCTCTGACGTTATGGAGATGAAAGACCTGAAGGAAGGAATGGTACTCAAAGGAACGGTGAGAAATGTCATTGATTTCGGTGCCTTTGTGGATATAGGAGTCCATCAGGACGGACTGGTCCACATATCACAGATGACAGACCGGTTTATCAAACATCCGCTGGAAGCAGTCAGTGTGGGAGATGTGGTAGAAGTCAAAGTGCTCGGCGTGGATATGGCCAGGAAAAGAATCAGCCTGACGATGAAACTTTAGGAGGGTATCATGGGCAAAATAAAGGAAATTCATGCAAAGACATCCAATCCGTATGTCAATCTGTATGAACTGAAGGCAATAAATAAAAAGGGCAGGGATCATAACTACTATGTGGCATCCAGGGCAAAAAATGCAGAAGATCTGAAGCTGAACACCCATCAGAATCCGCCGGACGGTGTTGTGATATTTTCGGTCTTGAGAGGCGATGCGGACCGTGTAGTTCTGGTAAGGCAGTACCGTTACACGCTGGATGATTATATCTATGAGTTTCCGGCGGGACTCGTCGATGAGGGCGAAGATTACCATGCGGCGGCGATCCGGGAGCTGAAAGAGGAGACGGGACTTCATCTTGATCCAATCACATCGGCAGGTGACTTAGAACGCCCGTTTTTTACGACGGTCGGTATGACGGATGAATCCTGTGCAACGGTATACGGATATGCACAGGGGGAGATAAGCGATCGTTTCCTTGAGCCGAACGAGGAGATCGAGGTCGTCCTCGCAGACCGCGCGGAGGTCGCGCGGATCCTGAAGGAAGAAAATGTTGCGATCATGTGTGCGTACCAGCTGATGCATTTTCTGCACGATGAGGAACCGTTTGGATTTCTTGGATAATCTGCGAAGGCCGCTCATACAATAATAAAAAAACGGATATTGTGATGAGCGATCAAAAACTTGAGAACCTTTTGAATCTTGCACTGGAAGCGACGCCGAAAGAGCGGGAAGAATCGCTGGAACTGGACGTGGGATACGACGCTGAGGAGCGTACCTGGGATCTGATCGTCCGCTACTCGGGAACACCGGAAGAACTTGCTGATGAGGTGGTGTCTTTTACGCCTCTGCTGAACAATTATGCAATTGTTACCATTCGCCAGTCCAGACTGGGGGAATTCTCCCGAAATCCGGCTGTAGAATATATTGAGAAACCAAAACGTCTGTACTTCGCACTGGATCAGGCACGAACAGCCAGCTGTGTCAACCGTGTGCAGACAGGGATGTTCGACTTGTTTGGAGAAGGAATCTGGGTGGCCTGTATTGATTCGGGAATTGATTACAGCCACCCGGATTTTTTGAATTCTGACGGGACCACGCGGATACAGTATCTGTGGGATCAGACGATACCCGGAAATCCGCCCGTTGGGTACAGCCTGGGAACAGAATATACAAAAGAGGACATCGACAGGGCGCTTCGTGCGGGGACACCGGCAGAAAGGCAGGAGATCGTTCCGAGCAGAGATACAAGCGGACACGGGACTTCGGTTATGGGGATTGCCGCCGGAAACGGTTCGGCAAGCCGCGGCATCTACCGGGGAGTGGCGCCGAGGAGCGGATTGCTCGTGGTAAAACTCGGATCACCTGAGGAAGATGGATTCCCCAGGACGACAGAACTGATGCAGGCTGTCGATTATGTGATAAAGCTGGCCTATGCAAACCGTATGCCTCTGGCCGTCAACCTTAGTTTTGGAAATGCATACGGATCTCACAGCGGGGATTCGCTGATCGAGACGTACCTGGATGCCGCGTCCGGTGTAGGGCGAAATGTCATCAGCGTCGGTACAGGAAATGATGCGGCACTTGGAGGACATACGTCCGGGCAGTTAGTGGAGGGCACCGTGCGGGATGTTCAGCTGGGGATAGGTACATACGAGAAGGCGCTCAGTGTTCAGATCTGGAAACAATATGAAGACGAAGTGGACATTGTCCTGGTACACCCCGGGGGCTCCTCCTTTGGCCCGATTCGGGCAGCGCAGGACGCGCAGCGGCTGAATTTCCCCGGCACACAGGTCCTGTTCTATTACGGTGAACCGAACCCGTACAGCCCCGCGCAGGAGATCTATCTGGATTTCCTCCCTCTGAATGGTTACCTGGACAGCGGAGTCTGGACCATCCGTCTGATTCCGAGGAGAATTGTGCAGGGCAATTATGATATGTGGCTGCCGGGCGGGCAGGTGATCGGGGCGGCAACACGTTTCTATGAACCGACACCGGAAACGACGCTGACGATACCGTCCACAGCCCAGCGGGTGATTGCTGTCGGAGCGTATGATTCCAGACTGCTGTCGTATGCCGGATTCTCCGGACGCGGATATACCAGGGTGACAAACCAGGTGAAACCGACGCTTGTCGCGCCGGGCGTCAATATCATGGCCCCGCAGGCGGGAGGGGGATACCACAGCGTGACAGGGACTTCCTTTGCGACGCCATTTGTCACAGGGGCGAGCGCCCTGCTGATGGAATGGGGAATCGTGCGGAGAAATGACCCCTATCTATACAGCGAAAAGGTAAAGGCATACCTGATCAGAGGCGCGAAGGAACTGCCGGGATTTGAGAGCTTTCCGAATCCGCAGGTTGGATATGGGGCGCTGTGCGTGCGGGAGAGTATACCAGGCGAGAAATTATCATCCGGAATTTAATTATGGCGAATTTGCCTTAATTAAAAGTAAAGTGGGATTTTATCATAGTATTCATCTCCATATATCAAAAGAGGGAGAGATCCGTAGGCTCTCCCAGGTCACGGGCTTCGCAAGTTTCCGCAACACGATCACTGAAGCTAATATAACAAACCGGTATAAAAAGTCAAATGCTTCAGAAAGAATTGCTTCAAAAAGAATTTTCCATCTCCACAAATGTGGCATTTAGTCTTACACTTATCATATCAGATGGCCGCCGGAAAGGCTGGTATACATATGAATCTGAAAAACACCTTTTCCCATTTGACTCTTCAGGAACGCCGTATTATTCTTACTGGTATTACCAACGGCTCTACTAAGACCTCTATCGCAGACCATTGGGAAAGATAAGTCTACCATCGGTAAGGAAATCAGACTCCACAGGAAGCTTACACACAAGTGTAAAATGCCCCTTGAATGCAATAATTACCGCAAGTGTGTCTTCGGGCGCCAGTGTACTCTCGACTGTCCTGATTTTAGCCCTTTCCGCTGTTCCAGACGCGACCGTTCCCCCGGTGCCTGCAACGGCTGCCCTGACTGGACTCGCTGCAGATTTGATAAATTTCAGTATGCTCCCGAAGATGCACAGATGGCTTACCGCACCACCCTTATTGATTCCCGGGAAGGCGTAAATCTGACCGTGCAGGAAGCAAAAGCCATGGCTTCTGTCATTGCTCCACTGTTAAAGCAGGGACAGTCACCTTATCAGATTGTCACCAACCACCCGGAGCTTGGCATTTCCGAAAAGACTCTTTACAATTACATTGAAAATGATGTCTTTCACGAGATCGCCGGTATCACCGTCCTGGATCTGCGGCGGCAGGTTTCCAGAAGAATTCCCAAAAGCAAATCAAAGGGATATAAAAAACGGGTTGACAGGAAGTATCTGCAGGGCAGAACCTACAAAGACTATAAGGAATACATTTCTGAGAATCCGGATGTCTTTGTCACACAGATGGATACCGTATATAACGATGAGACAAATGGCCCCTTTCTCCAGACCTTCAAGTTTGTAAGGGCTGGCATCCTCTTTGCCATATATCACGAAGAGAAGACTGCCATTGCCATGAAGAACGGCATTGACCTGCTTGAATCCATTCTTGGCAAGGCTTTATTCCGCAGATATGTCCATGTCCTGCTCACGGACAGGGGAACGGAGTTTTCCCTGGCCGAAGCCATGGAGAGCAGTCCGGACGGCACAAGGCGGACACGGGTATATTACTGCGATCCTATGCAGTCTGGTCAGAAAGGGACTTTGGAAAACAAGCACATCGAACTGCGCTACATCCTTCCCAAAGGGACTGATTTAAAGGAACTTGGGCTGACTGGACAGCCAGCCTTAAACCAGATCCTCAGCCATGTCAATTCCGCTCCCGTCGAACTGCTCGGCGGTAAGAGCCCGCTGGAACTTACCGATTTTATGTACCACGACCTTTATGAAAAGCTGTCCGCTTTTGGAATCCGGCAGATTGATAAGGATTACGTAACCCTAAAACCGTATCTGTTGAAGAACAGATACAGATAAAACCGAAAATAAAGAAAGAAATAGCAGGCGGCTGTCAGGAATACATACGCTCCCAGCAAGTGGAAGTTAGTCCTACACCTTTTAAACGTTCGACTAAAGTCCGCTTTTTTAGTATGTCTCTAAAACCTTTCCGAACAACCAGCTCTGCTATTTCTTCTTTTAATTGTATCACTTAATTCCACTTTGAGGAATAGCAAAAGTGGCAATCACCCATTTATGTAAGAGTAATTGCCACTTCTTTTTCTGCTATTTTCAAAGTGGAAATAAACTTATCACTTCAGCGAGAAAAAAAATTTTCCGCAGGGAATTTGCAATTGAGATCTTTAGGTTAAAGAGGAATATTTTTATAAAAATGATTGTAGATAAAATAGAGACGTGGTAAAATTAAATGAAGTATATCTAAAAGCAGGTGAGGACTATGGATAGCAGATGTCAGCAATTTACACTGCGTGAAGTCGCAAATGAAATGTTGGATTTTTTGGGATATTGCCAAAATTTATATGGTAAGTCTTTATTAGAAAATTCATGTGGAGAAGGTAATATTTTATGTCTTGCTGTGGAACGCTATATTCAAAATGCGATGCGTGAGGGATATAATTCCGAGAAAATAGTTCTCGGTCTAGAGCAAGATATATATGGGGCAGAAGTTGTAGAAGAAACATATAAAAAATGTATTCAAAATTTAAACGATGTAGCAGAGAAATATGGTTTAAAAGAAATAAATTGGAATATTTATTTGGGAGATGTTTTGACGAGACCTTTTAATTTAGAGTTTGATTTTATTGTAGGAAATCCACCATATATTTCGTATAGAAATCTTGAAGAGGAGGTTCGAGTTTATATAAAAAAGGAGTATGTTACTTGCAAAAAGGGTAAGCCGGATTACTGCTATGCATTTATTGAAAATGCTATTAAATATTTGTCGCCGACAGGAAAAATGGTCTATTTGATTCCTAATAGTATATATAAAAATGTGTATGCGCAGGATTTAAGAGATTTGATACTGAAATATATTGAAGAAATCAAAGATTATCCTAATCAAAAATTATTTCCGGAGGCAATGACATCTTCTGCTATTATGTTTTTGCGAAAAGGTCATCATTTGTCAAAGATAAAATACTATAATGTACCCAAGCATGAAACCAAGATAATTCCAAAGAAGGACTTGTCAGAAAAATGGATTTTTGGAAAAATAAGTACTACTCAAAAAGAAGGGCGTTTTGGAGATTTTTTTAAGGCATCTATGGCGATAGCAACACAGAGAAATAGAGTATTTGTGATAAGTAGAGAGAAAAAAGTTGAATATAGAATTGAAAGTGGGGTATTACGTCCGGCAGTAAGTCCTAGGAATAAAAAGTATGGAAATAAAGAATTCATTATTTTTCCGTATAAAATAAGGAACCATCAGGTGATTAATTATAGTGATGAAGATTTTCGAATGAAATATCCGAATACATATAAATATCTAGTAGAAAATAAAAAAGAACTAGAAGAACGAGATGCAGATAAATCAGCACTATGGTTTGAATATGGAAGAAGTCAGGCCCTTCAAAACATGAATAAGAAAAAACTACTGGTATCTACAGTGGTTACTGATGAGGTCGGGGTATATGAAGTTAGTAGTAAAGCTATTCCATACGCAGGAATATATATTATTTCGGAAAATGGCTATGATTTAAATATTGCAAAACAAATATTAACAAGTGAATTGTTTTTACAGTATATTTATGGAATTGGGACACCAGCCAGTGGAAGATCCCTTAGGATTACAGCAAATGATATTAATAATTTTAAATTTCCTATAGATAAATTTTTGAATCAACAATAATCAATAGGAAGGAGGCACGAAAATGGCAAAAATACCTTTTAACGTAGATGCGTATACTGCGCGATTAATTGGTAGAGAGAATGTATCAAGACTAGAAGGTGCAGTAATTGAATTGATAAAAAATACATATGATGCGGATGCTACATGTTGTATTTTGTATTATGACGAAAAAAAGGATGTGCTATTTCTTGCAGATAATGGAGTAGGAATGACGGAAGATGTTATACATACCCACTGGATGACAATAGGGCGTTCATCGAAAAGAAGTACATTTGTCTCAAATAAAGGACGAATACAAACTGGGGAAAAAGGAATTGGACGTTTTGCGTTAGATCGTATTGCAGATAAGTGCCAGATGCTTACAGGAACAGATAAGGGGAAATTACTATGGTTTGTTGATTGGAGTACTTTTTCGCCAGGAAGAACTATTACAGAGATTGGTGCTGAATTAGAAGAAACAAGTATATCATTTGATGATTTCTTATCAGAATGCACAAACCAGCAGGTTATAAAGTTAGTAAAAGAACAATGGGGTAAAAAAGGAACGATTTTCAAACTTACGGCATTGAGGGAAGTTTGGGGAGAAGAATTACTCCACCGAATACGTGAAAATCTTGCTTCATTGATACCTTATGAACTGGCTTCGATATACAAAATATATTGTTTTAATAATCAAGATACTATAGAAAGTGCAGAAGTACTTAGCGATTGGGAAGCATTTTCATATGATTATAAAATTGAGTTTGAAGTTCTTGATGTGATGGAAGAAAAGAGCAAAGTTAAAGTGAAACTTTGGAGAACAGAGTATGATTTTGGTGATAATGAGGATACTATATTAAAAGAAGTTGGCTTATACGAAGAAAAGAAATATTTTCATGGCACACCGATAGAGCAAACATATCTGTTTGATGAGATTTTGGCTGGAACTAATAAGGTTGTGCGCCAAAACACAGGAGCTTTTAATGGAGTATTATATTTTGCAAAGCAAACTATGAATTCTAAAGATCAAGAGAGATTTTTTCAAAAAGATATTATAGGCCGAATTGATGTACGAGATACTTTTGGCGGAATTAAAATATATAGAGATAATTTTAGAGTACGCCCATATGGAGATCCTAAAACCTCAGCGTATGATTGGCTGCAATTAGCAAGGCGTAAGGCTGCATCTCCGGCAGGTGTTGCTAGCAAAGGTACTTGGCGTGTGAATGCGGATCAGATGTTGGGGTCTATATTTATTTCTAGGATGAATGTAGCTTTGCCAGATCAATCTAATAGAGAAGGAATTGTAGAAACTCCAGAATTTCATTTATTACAGGAATTCATTAAAGGCATTCTCGAAGTATTGGAAAAAGATAGGCAATATGTTTCTAGAATCCTAAATGAATACTATGTACGGATGCATCCGGCAGAGTCAATTCAAGATGAGATTAATCGTAAAGCAGCAGCACAGAAAAAAGAGCAAGGGAAAGAGAAAGAACCAGTAGGTGCCAAGAATTCAGAAGAAGAGAATAATGACAAATCTTTATCAGAGAATGGGATTGATCCACAGGCTGCTAAAATTGTATTAGATGCGAAGGACGATCAGATAGAGGAATTAGAAAATGAAATAAAAATGTTACGTATATTGGCAACAACAGGTATTGTTACTAATACGTACATACATGAATTTAAGACGTTGTCTCATCGCTTGAGTATGAAAATTATTATGGCTAAAGATGCTCTGGAAAAAGATAAAGATATGGAAGATGCAGGTAAGTATATTGATCAAGCAAATGAGATTAGAGAAGCGTTTAATTCATGGTTTCAAGTGACAATAGATGCAGTGAAAAAAGATAAGAGAAAACGACGAAAGACAAATTTAATTCCGTTGATTTCTTCAGCAGTTGATTCTTGGAATAAAACTTTAAAAACAAAACATATTGAAGTTGTTTTTCAAGGTGAGAATCGGAAAGATATTTATCTGAAGTGTTTTCCGTATGAAATGGATACAATTATTAATAATTTGGTTACGAACAGTACGGCTTCATTTGATAAGAAAAGAACAAAGGATAAAAAAATTTATATTGATATTAAAGAAGAAGGGGAATATATTCGGATAGACTATTCTGATACGGGTGTTGGTTTGGATCCAATGTATAAAAAAGATCCCAATAAAACATTAAAGGTGTTTGAAACAGATAAAAGAGATTTATCGGGACAGAAGGTAGGAACAGGAATGGGACTGTGGATTGTGAATAATACGATACAAGACTATAAAGGGAAAATTGATTTGTCAAAGAATATTACAGCGGAAACAGGATATTATATTTCTCTTTTTTTAAAAAAGATGGGAGTGGTGAAAAATGTATAGAATCGGAATTGTGGATGATACAGAAGAATTATTAGATGATTATATAAAACGTTTGCGAAGAAATAATATAACACTTATAGTAGCGCCAGAAGGGAATATGGAAGATATTAAAGATTGGATTGTTCGAGAACATATTAAGTGTCTTTTGATAGATTACCAGTTGTCTGTAAAATATGATTTTAATGGCACGGAATTAGCCTCTTACTTGAATGATGCATTACAAGGATTTCCATATTTAATACTTACAAGTTATGCAGAAGACTCTATAGAAGAAAAACTTGTGGTTCAAAATTGTATCATGGACAGAAGTGTTATGGATAGCAATGAAGAGGCGTTTCATGATTTTTGTAATCAGTTAAAGCAAATTACAGAAGTATTCGATAATACAATGGATAAATATAGAAAAAAGTATGAAGCATTTTTGAAACAGAAGCAAGAAAAAAAGATAAACGTAGAAGATGAAGAGGAATTGATGGATATTTATCGTATTTTAAAGTCATATAATGAAGTTGATGATATTCCGACGGAAATGTTAACATCCAGTTTAAGTGGACAGATTGATGCAGTTTTGAAAAAATTGGATCTTCTGTTAAATACTGGGGAGGAATAGATGTGAGAATACATGGAGAGAAAATGCTTGAGCGTAGATTAGAGATAGATTTGCGGTCAGATTATCATGACTATTTACCAGAGTTAAGAGAAGATTTTCAACATATATGTGGCTATTGTGGTAAAACAGAATCGATAACTAAAAATGCATTTGAAATTGATCATTTTATACCAGTAAAATACGCAAAAGAGAAAAAGAATGATTATAGAAATTTAGTATATTCCTGTTATGTCTGTAACCGTAAGAAATCAGACAAATGGCCATCAAAAGATTCACAGGTTCAATTTAGCGATAATAAGGGAATTGTCGATCCTGTATCAAATGATTATGACAATCATATAGAAAGATGTGAAAATGGAGAAATACATGGAAAAACAGATGTAGGACGATATATGGTAGAAGAAGTTTTTAAGTTTCCTATACGGCCAATACGAGAGGTATGGCAACTTATGAGTTTGATGGAAAAGAAAAAACGACTGCGGGAAAAAATAAAGACTTATAAAAGGAATGATATTCAAGCATATATTGAAATGGATGAAATGCTGGAAATATTAGAGCGAATATTATTTGAGAATAAGGAGTAGTACATAAGTGTTTAAGGCGCTTGAGAATCTATTTGGATTTTTGCATCTATTTAATAAAATATAACTGTCTTGTTAGCAATAACTTAACTCATTCTATCGTATCTGAGCTGTTAATAGCCAACAATCCCCATAAATTCATTAAAAAATCTTCAAAAACTTTTTTGCAACTATTTGACACAAGAGGGAATCGTGCGGAGAAATGATCCCTATCTATACAGCGAAAAGGTCAAGGCATACCTGATCAGAGGTGCGAAGGAACTGCCGGGATTTGAGAGCTTTCCGAATCCGCAGGTTGGATATGGGGCGCTGTGCGTGCGGGACAGTCTGCCGGTGTAAAATCTTTTATGATTTTGGGAGTGATGTTACAACTCCGAAACAACTGCCTCCTATAATGAGCTTACAACGAAGGCAAGGAGGTTTTAAGTATGAGAAAGGGAACGATGAGAGCAAACAGGATAATCGTGCTATCGGCAGTGACGGCATTTGCCATAACGCTGACGACCGGAGGGATTCTGGCATTTGCGCAGCATAGCGCGCAGGACGAAATACTTGCGCAGTCACAGCAGGAACTTGAGGACGACCTGGAGGGGCAGATCGTCTGGACGGCCCCGGGCCGGGATTCTCTGTATAAGGATTCAGAGTTTGTGGATGCGGACATTCTGCAGCAGGTCTGTGAGCAGTATGGATTGAATTATGACACAGTCACACTTAGGGAAGTCAGCAGAGAGGCATTTGACTATGAGTATGCACTGAATGCAAAGAGTACAGAAGGTGAAAAAACCATGCAGGAGCTGGCAGCTGACATCGGAGATATCTATGCGTTTGAGGCCGAAAGTGCCCAGGCTGTCATCGATGAAGTGTGTGAAGCGGGTGATCTGGATGCTGCATCAGCACAGGTGAAGGATCTGAGTGTGGAACAGCTGATGGAGATTCAGGAGCGGGCGTATGAGACTTCGGATCATCCCAAGTGAATAAAGGAGACGGGGGAGCAAGGTTTGGCTGAAATACTGATCGTGGAAGATGAACCGGGAATCAATGAGCTGATGAGAAGAACACTCGAAATGGTAGGCCACAGGAGCTTCCAGGCATTTACGGGCCAGGAGGCTCTGAAGCTTGTTGAACAGCACGCGGTAGATCTTGTGCTTCTGGATATCAATCTGCCGGATGGAAGCGGATTCGGGCTGATCCGGCAGTTTGAGAAGCTGCCGGTCATCTACGTGACTGCACGCGGGGACGTTCAGGACAAGGTAAAAGGACTTTACAGCGGTGCGCAGGACTATATTGTGAAGCCCTTTGATGTCGAAGAACTTCTGGCGAGAGTACAGGTTGTACTCAGGCGTTTTCACAGAGAAACCGTGGAGTACCGGATCGGGGATGTGGAAATCAATGTACAGACCCGTACAGTTGCTGTTATGGGTGAGAAAGAAGAATTGACCAGCCGGGAATTTGAGCTGCTGAAAACGCTTGTTCAAAATCAAAATATTGCTTTGTCCAGAGAACGGCTTCTGGAGATAGCATGGGGTATGGATTATGAAGGGGAAGAACGGACTGTGGATGTGCACATACAAAGACTGCGTAAAAAACTGCATCTGGAGGATGTGATACGGACGGTTTTTAAATACGGCTACCGTCTGGAGGTTTGATCATGCAGATATGGAAGAAGAATTTTATGGTGACCTTCATATTGTTTGTATTAATCATCAATGCAGGGACCTTTTTTCTGGTGGCAGCTGTTCACAGAAACGAATTTCAAAGAGAGGCCGACAGCGCCGTGATGGAGGCGCTTAATATAGGTGCGACAGCCGCTGCACTGTCCGGTTTTGAGGCGGGGGCAGGGCGAATTGCCCAGATGGGTATCAAATACCGGGAAAATGGTACATATATACAGATCAGAGGACAGGATTTGGAGGAGGGACCGGAAGTCATCAGTATGCTACCGTTCCAGATGGAATTTACGGGTGAGACACGAGTCTGGCAGCAAAAAACTGAGGGACGCTATTATCTGGGAATTGAAGACACTGTGTATGACAATGAAATAAATCTTCACATTTTGTCACTGAGGGATATCACAGAATTCTGCAGAAACCAGATATTCCGGAGCTGGAGTTATGTTCTGGGGGCACTGTTACTTTCTGCCGGAACCGGTATATTTTTATATACAACAATGCGAAGAATATACCGGCCGGTGAATAACATTGCGCATGAACTGCGGACACCCCTCACCAGCATACAGGGTTATGCGCAGTATTTGAAAGCAGGAAAGCTGAATGAGGAGGATATCTTCTTCGCAGGGGGACAGATCGAACATGATGCCAGAAACCTGAGAGATATCGTGGACAAGCTGCTGATCATGGGCAGTGTGAGAGAAGGGGAGATTAAGACAGAGTCTGTTTTGGCGGAGGAGCTTTTGTCAGAACTGAAAAGGAAGTATCCCGCAGTCAGAATGAACTGCAGGACGGATACGGTTACAGGGGACAAAACACTGCTTCTGTGTCTGATGGACAATCTGCTCTCCAATGCGGTAAGGGCAGGAACACAGGCCGAACTTATACTGGAGGAACACAGAATCATCGTGAAGAATGACGGACCTCCCATAGACAGCAGGAAACTGGCGGCTCTGAACCGGGACCTCAGGCTTGGAAAGGGTGAAGTTGAGGGTAATGGTTTCGGAGTTTCGCTGTGTCATGAGATCGCAAGGCTTCACAAAGCTAGACTGAAATTTGAGTCGGATCACCGAAGAGGGACTGTTGTAACTGTGCAGTACTTTGGTACTTTAAAACGTTAATCTTTGTGTTTGATAAAGAATTGGGTTTTTGTTACAATAAAAAGATCAAACGTAGGGAGGAACTTCATAGTGAATGGGAGAGAACAGTTTAAGTCGCGGCTGGGATTTTTGCTGCTGTCGGCAGGGTGTGCGATCGGTATCGGAAATGTCTGGAGATTTCCGTATGTGGTAGGGCAAAACGGAGGCGGAATCTTTGTCTTGTTCTATCTTTTGTTTCTGGTAATTATGGGGGTGCCGATTCTGAGCATGGAATTTGCCGTCGGCCGTGCCAGCAAGAAAAGTCCGGTGAGGGCGTATCAGGCGCTGGAGAAGCCGGGCCAGAAATGGCATCTTCACGGCTATGTTGCACTGCTTGGAAATTACGGACTGATGATGTTTTACACAACGGTTGCCGGGTGGATGCTGTATTACTTTTATGGATTTTTGACGGGGAAATTTTCGGGGGTTTCGTCAGAGCAGGTCGGGAGTGTGTTTAATGACATGCTGGCAAGCCCCTCCACGAACATCATATGGATGGTGATCGTTGTCGTGCTTGGGATCGTGGTCTGTTCTTTCGGGCTTCAAAATGGTGTAGAACGCATCACGAAGATTATGATGATCGGGCTCCTCACTCTGATGGTCGTGCTTGCTTTTCGCGGACTCACGCTGGACGGAGGACTGGACGGACTTCGTTTCTATCTGCTCCCGGATCTTGAAAAGGTGAGGGCGATCGGAGAGGGGAATTTGCTTCTCGGGCTTTTCAGCGTCATAGTGGCAGCCATGAACCAGTCGTTTTTTACGCTGAGCCTTGGAATCGGCGCAATGGCGATTTTCGGAAGTTATCTTGGCAAGGATAAGCGTCTGCTGGGCGAGGCGGTCAATGTTGCAGTTCTGGACACTTTTGTGGCAATCGTTGCAGGGCTGATTATCTTTCCGGCGTGTTTTGCATTTGGGGTCAGCCCAGACAGCGGACCGAGCCTGATCTTCATCACGCTGCCGAATGTATTTCTTGAGATGCCGGGCGGAAGAATCTGGGGAACACTGTTCTTTCTGTTTATGTCGTTCGCGGCGTTCTCAACAGTCATCGCTGTATTTGAGAATATCATAGCCTGCTGCATGGAAATGTGGAATATTGACAGAAGAAAGGTAGCAGCAATTAATCTGGTTCTGATCATTCTTCTTTCGCTGCCGTGTGCGCTTGGATACAATGTGCTGAGCGGGATTCAGCCGCTTGGAGAGGGCAGCGCGATCTTAGACCTGGAGGATTTCATCGTCAGCAATGTGCTTCTCCCGCTGGGGTCTCTGGTTTATCTTGTGTTCTGTACCTGGAAGTGGGGATGGGGATTCAAGAATTATCAGGCTGAGGCAAACCAGGGAAGCGGACTGTCGGTCCCGGGCTGGCTGAGGGGATATGTGACCTATGTGCTGCCTGTCCTGGTGTTTGCACTGTTTTTGCAGGGTATCCTGCGCTGACTAAATAACGGCCGTTTCTGCAGGGGCAGGCGGCAGCAGAGAGAATCCCGCTGTGCGGGGTTCTTTTCTTAATGAATGATCACAGAAAAAGGGGATGCGGATGAAAGGCAGAAGAATAGATGCGGTTGTATTTGATATGGACGGGATCATGTTTGACAGCGAACGGATTGTGCAGTATTCGTGGGACATTGTCGGTGAGAAAATGGGATACGGAAAACTGGGGCATCACATTTATCACACAATGGGTCTGAACGTCGTAAAGCGGGAAGCATATTTCAAATCGTGTTTTGGAGACGGGTTTCCGTTTGCACAGTTTTGTGAGGAGTACCGCAAAGTTTTCCAGGCATACGTGGATGAGAACGGACTGTCGGTGAAAGAGGGGCTTTATGAACTGCTCAGGTTTTTGAAGGAGGAGAACATAAAACGCGCAGTGGCGACCTCTTCCAGCCACGACCGCACGCTGAAAAATCTGAAAGGCGCCGGGATTCTGGAGGATTTTCAGGCTGTGATTACCGGGGGGATGGTGGCAGAGGCAAAGCCGTCACCCGAGATCTACCTGAAAGCATGTGCGGCTCTTGAGGTACCGCCTGATAAGGCGCTCGCACTGGAAGATTCATATAACGGTATCCGGTCTGCGCATGACGCCGGTATGAAGGTGGTAATGATCCCGGATCTGCTCACCGATTCATCGCCGGTGGATGACCTGATCGATGCAAAGCTGGGGACGCTGTCGGAGGTGGCGCGCTGGATGAATATTGTACCAGAAAATTGAACAATGACGAAAGCCTGTTCTGAATTTCCCCGGGAAAGAGATCGCCGGAAAAACCCGAGACTGACAGCGGGGTTTTCCGGCGGATTGCAACGCCGCTTACTCGGCAGCTTTCTCGGCATAAACTGTAGTAACCAGATCGCCATAAGACGTGCGGCTGTCGAGCTCTCCCGCAGTTTCGAGAATATCCTGCAGAAGCTCAAAGCTCTTTTCTTCAAAAATAAGATTGTCTTTCCAGGTTTCCTGATCATTATAGCGTTTTACGATAGTAGTCAATGTATCAAGGTCTGTCTCTTCGAACTGCGGCTGAATGACTCCGGCAATTTCTTCGGCGGAATGAGAGTTTACATAATCCATACCCCGCTGCATGGCATTCGTAAACTTCTGGATGATGTCCGGGTGCTTTTCCATATAACTGCCTTTTGTACTGTAGGCTGTATAGGGAACATAACCGGAATCAACTCCCAGGGAAGCGACGACGTATCCGGCACCTTCCTGCTCCAACAGAGTTGCACCCGGCTCGAACTCAACGGTAAAATCAGCCTGCCCGCCTGAAAAAGCAGCTGCTGTGGAGCCGAAATCAATACTCTGATCGATATTCATATCTTTTTCCGGGTCCAGACCGTTCTGCTTCAGGATGTACTCGAAGACCATCTGCGGCATTCCGCCTTTTCTTCCTCCCAGTATATCATGGCCTTTCAGATCCGACCATTTGAAATCATCCATCGGCTCCCGGGCGACTAGGAAATTTCCGGCACGCTGTGTAAGCTGTGCGAAATTGACAACAGGGTCTTTCGCACCTTCCAGGGAAGTGTAGATAGATGCTTCGGCGCCCATGAAACCAATATCAGCTTCACCGGAGAGGACAGCAGCCATTGTTTTGTCCGCACCATATCCGGTGACGAGTTCCAGGTCGAGGCCCTCCTCTGCGAAGTAACCATTTTCTATGGCAACATACTGGGGAGCATAGAAGATAGAATGCGCTACTTCATTCAGCGTAACCCTGGTAAGGGTCTCATCCTTGCTGCAGCCGGACAGGAACACACCGCACAGCAGCAGGACTGTGACACAGGCGATCAGCCACTTTTTCATAACATACCTCCAACATAATTCTAATGATATAATATATTATAAAAAACCTCAAAAGGTGAGTGGGGTTTGAAAATTCATCTTGTTTCATAACCGGAATGCGAGTAAAATGAAACAAAAGTGAACCATATTGAATAGATAAAAATGGAGGAGAAAATTATGAAACTGGGCTTTATCGGATGTGGAAATATGGGTTCTGCAATTATGAACGGCATTTTAAACTGCCGGATGGTGACGCCGGATGAGATCATGGTGTCAGATAAAAATGAGCAGGCCATCATGAAGGCAAAGCAGGAGAAGGGGGTACTGGGTACTGCAGATAACTGTACTGCGGTGGGGTTTGCCGATATTTTATTTCTCGCGGTAAAACCGCAGTATTATGAGGATGTACTTGCAGAGATTAAAGATGCACTCAGTGACAGGCAGATCATAGTTTCCATCGCACCAGGGAAAACACTGGACTGGATCGGAGAACGTCTGGGTGAAAAACGCAAAATCGTGCGGACCATGCCAAACACGCCTGCACTTGTCGGCGAGGGAATGACAGGGGTGTGCAGAAACCAGAATGTGGCGGATCAGGAGATGGAAACCGTGCTGAAGATTCTCAAAAGTTTCGGTAAGGCAGAGGTGGTCCCTGAAAATCTGATGGATGTGGTTGTATCGGTGAGCGGCAGTTCGCCGGCGTATGTATTCATGTTTATTGAGGCTATGGCAGATGCCGCAGTAGCTGATGGAATGCCGAGGGCACAGGCGTATGAATTTGCAGCGCAGTCAGTGCTCGGCAGTGCAAAACTGATGCTGGAGACGGGGAAACATCCGGGTGAGTTAAAAGATATGGTCTGCTCCCCAGGAGGAACGACCATCGAGGCAGTGCGCGTCCTGGAGAAGCAGGGTTTCAGAAGTTCTGTGATCGAGGCCATGAAAGCCTGTGTCAGAAAAGCAAAAGGATTATAATGCGTTGTCGCGGAAATCAAATAAATCCTTCATGGAGACATCGAGTGCTTCGGCAATATCGAACAGCTTATTTAAGGAAATAGAAGTTTTTCCGTTTGGAGCTTCGATGTTGCTCATATGCGTTTTGCTGATATGTACGGCTTCAGCCAGCTCCATCTGAGTCATGCCTCTTACCTTTCGGTAGTAGGCTATGGTCAGTCCTAACAGGCGAAGTTCGTTCATTCGTTTGTAGTCCATGTTGTCAAGTCCCCTTTCCTGCAATCTATACCTATAGTGTAGACTTTTAAAGGGGAATGAAAACAAAGCCAAAGGGAGAGAATGCAAAGTAAAAATGTGCATAAGGCAAGAGGAAAGCCGTATAAGATAAATAAAGCATGGCAAATACCGTGGAGGAGGCGGTTTTGTCATGCTTTTATTCTGGGTTTTTGATATTGTTTTTTAAGCATTGCCGCGAAAATCGAATAAATCCTTCATGGGGACCTCGAGTGTTTCAGCGATATCGAACAGCTTATTTAATGAAATGGATGTTTTTTCGTTGGGCGCCTCAATGTTGCTCATATGTGTTCTGCTGATATTCACGGCTTCCGCAAGTTCCAGCTGAGTCATTCCCCTCAGTTTTCGGTAATAGGCAATGGTAAGACCCAATAGGCGCAGTTCATTCATTCGTTTGTAATCCATGTTGTCAAATCCCCTTTCCTGCAATCTATACTTATAGTGTAGACATTTGAAAAGGAATGAAAACAAACAGATAAGCTGCAAATGCAAATAAATAATTTGCATACAACAGGAAAAAGATTAAAAAAAACAAATCAGGCATGGCAAAACCGGTAAAAACAATATGCTGCCATGCCTGATTCGTCTAAGTAGCGTCAAACAGACTCAGAGTGCTGTTCTGATAGCGTGGGGAATGTGTGACATCCTCGCCGAACCAGTCGGGGGGTGTGAATGCGGCTGCGGCTTCTTCTGTGGGGAATTCCACCTCTGCAAGCCGTAGTGTCTCGTAAGGAAAATCAAACATATCAAGCTCGATTTTCAAATCGTCGGAGAGTGGAATCACGTAGCGTGTCTTGGAAAGTATGATGCCGTCGGCCTTTTTTCTCAGATGCAGATAGGATTCTTCTGTCAGGGGCAGGTTATATTCTTCACGTGACAGAAAGCCCTTTGATTTATAAGTAAGAATGTATTCATCATTCTGTCGGCGAACCCTGACGACAGGGTCGGTACAAAGGTAAGCCTGTTCAATTCTCAGTGCCTGATATTCCAGCAGATTTTCCGGCAGAGACCGGATTAAAAATTTACGTTCAATTTCCATGCGGCGGACCTCCTTTTCCAGTAGTATACCACATTTAACCTGAAATATGAAAAAAGCTAAGAACATGCAATGTTAAACATTGCAAAAGCAAATAAACAGTGATATAATGGAGCTGATAACAGATCAGTCTGGCATTGCTTTCTTAAAAGCTATAAATTGACGGATTTCTTTTTGGGACGATTCAGGCAGGGAGAGATAGTCCGTGATGAGGTCCGTAATCGAATAAAAGTCCGGGTCTGCAGTGCCGCCGGCAGCAGCGGTGATATCATGAAGCAGATAATCAACAGTAACTTTGAAAATTGCTGCAATTTTAGAAAGCATATCGATACTGGGTATGCGGTTACCGTTTTCATAATTGGCATAAGACTGTCGCTGGATATTCAGTTTTCTGCCCATATCAGCCTGTGTATAACCATGAGCTTTGCGAAGTGTCTTCAAATTATGTTGTAATAATTCCGGCTGCATATAATACCTCCCTGTCTTTTGGCTATTATAGCAAAGTGAAGTTTGGAATTCAGAGATAGCAACCAAATGAATACAACAATGAGAAAAATGAAATAAAAAAGCAACGAAACGTTGCTATCTTGCCCGGCGTTTTGTTATGATAAACAGGAGAAGGGGGGATTTTATGGCCGGGATATCTGAAAAACGATCAGGATGCAGGAAAAACAGGCCGCCCCTGCTGCATTCACACACAAAGGCGCTGATATTCACGGGTCTGTCCGTCGGCAGAAAGGCCGAAAATGCATTGGACATCAGCCCCGCAGAGGAATGGATGTTTCTTAAATATAAGGAAGTGATAAGAAAAAGAATCATGAACAGAATTAATTCACTTGTAGAACAATGAGAATCCTGCTTCCGGGATTCTTTTTTGTTTTACAGAAAGTGGACTTGTCGCCACAGTTCTGATATAATGATACCGTTGGTTTTAAAACGAAACAAAAATGGAATTGGAGGAGTGAACATGGCAAAAGTATATATGTTTTTAGCAGATGGATTTGAAGAAGTGGAAGGCCTTACTGTGGTAGATCTTTTAAGAAGAGCAGAAATTGAAGTTGTAATGACCTCCATTATGGGGCGTCAAGAAGTCACGGGGACGAACGGAATCACCGTGAAGGCCGATAGATTATTTGAAGATGTGAATGTATCTGATGCGGATATGCTAGTTCTGCCGGGAGGACAGCCGGGGACGACAAATCTTGGAGCGCACAAGCCGCTGGCAGAGTTATTACTTAAATGGAATTCAGAAGGCGGCAGGCTGGCTGCGATCTGTGCTGCGCCTACGGTATTTGGTGGTCTTGGACTGCTCAAAGGAAAGAAAGCTACCTGTTATCCGGGATGTGAAGGCGGACTGGACGGGGCGCATACGACCGAAGAACGTGTTGTGACAGACGGAAACATTACCACCAGCCGCGGTGTTGGAACCGCTATTGCATTTGGTCTGGAACTGATCGCCATCCTTGTGAATAAAGAGACTGCGGATAAGATCAAAACATCGATTGTTTACGGCCATTGATCGTGGTAACTTGGATTTTTGAGCGGTACGCTCAAGATTTGCAAAAAGTACTGGAATTTTTTCGGGTCTTATGCTATACTACAAAAATGACTGTAAGTATGGAGAAGTGAAGACATTTTTCATATAGAGAACGAGGAGGAAGCAGCAAAATGAGCGTACAGGTTGAAAATTTAGAGAAAAATATGGCAAAACTGACAATCGAGGTGTCAGCAGAAGAACTTGAAAAAGCAATTCAGGGAGCATACCTGAAACAGAAGAGCAAAATCAACATGCCGGGCTTCCGCAAAGGAAAGGCTCCGCGTGCGATGGTTGAGAAAATGTATGGCGTAGGTATCTTTTATGAGGATGCCGCCAATGCGCTGATTCCGGAAGCATATTCCAAAGCAGTTGACGAGAGCGGACTGGACATCGTATCCCAGCCTTCCATCGATGTGGTACAGCTGGAAAGCGGAAAACCGTTCGTGTTTACTGCTGAAGTTGCAGTGAAGCCGGAAGTAACCCTTGGGGAATATAAAGGCCTTGAAGTTCCGAAAGCAGAACTGGAAGTTTCCGAGGAGGATATTGCAGCAGAGCTGAAAAAAGAGCAGGAAGCTAATTCCCGCATTGTAGACGTAGACGACAGAGCCGTAGAAAACGGCGATACTGTAAAACTGGATTTTGAAGGATTTGTGGACGGAGAGGCATTCGCCGGAGGAAAAGGCGATGACTATCCGCTGGTGATCGGATCCAATTCATTTATTCCCGGTTTTGAAGAACAGCTTATCGGCGCCAAAATCGGTGAACCGGTTGAGGTCAACGTAACGTTCCCGGAAGAGTATCAGGCGGAAGAACTCGCAGGAAAACCTGCAGTGTTTAAATGCAAGGTAAACAAAATCGAAATGAAAGAGCTTCCGGAACTGGATGATGATTTCGCCAAAGATGTTTCTGAATTTGATACACTGGAAGAATACAAAGCTGACATCAAAGAAAATCTCACTAAGAAAAAAGCAGAAGATGCAAAACGTGCAAAAGAAGACGCTGCTGTAGAAAAGGCAGTCGAAAATGCTCAGATGGAGATACCGGAGCCGATGCTTGAAAATCAGGTCAATCAGATGATTGATGATTTTGCAAGAAGAATGCAGTCTCAGGGACTTTCCATGGAACAGTACGTGCAGATCACGGGCTCGACACCGGATATGATGAGGGAGCAGATGAAACCTCAGGCTATGCAGCGTATCCAGAGCAGACTGGTTCTTGAAAAAATAGCTGAAGCTGAAAATATTCAGATCGCTGATGAGAGACTTGATGAAGAAATCGCTAAAATGGCAGAGATGTACAAGATGGAAGCAGACAAGTTAAAAGAGCTGATGGGCGATTATGAAAAAGAGCAGATGAAGAAAGATATGGCTGTCCAGGAGGCGGTTACACTGATCGCTGAGGCAGCAAAAGAAGTCTAATATCTTTTTCGGTTAAGGAGAGTGTAGAATGAGTTTAGTACCTTATGTCATTGAACAAACCAGCCGCGGTGAACGGAATTACGATATCTATTCCCGCCTGCTGAAAGACAGGATCATTTTTCTCGGAGAAGAGGTTAATGATGTTACAGCCAGCCTTGTAGTGGCACAGCTCCTGTTCCTGGAGTCTGAAGACCCGGGTAAGGACGTCCAGCTGTATATCAACAGCCCGGGAGGATCTGTAACGGCGGGTATGGCTATTTATGACACGATGCAGTATATCAAGAGTGATGTTTCTACAATCTGTATCGGAATGGCTGCGAGCATGGGAGCATTTCTGCTTTCGGGCGGCACAAAAGGAAAACGTTTTGCGCTTCCGAATGCAGAGATCATGATTCACCAGCCTTCCGGCGGTGCTCAGGGACAGGCAACCGAGATTAATATCGTGGCAGAACACATTTTAAAAACACGCAGTAAATTAAATGCCATCCTGGCGCAGAACACGGGGCAGCCGATTGAGGTGATTGCAGCGGACACGGAAAGAGACAATTATATGTCTGCCGAGGAAGCAAAAGCATATGGCCTGATTGACGGAGTGATCGCGAACAGATAAGGTATGAAATTGTATAAGACTCCTGCTTGCCCGGCGGGGGTCTTATGTGGCATTTGCCCAAACATGGGTTTTGGAAAGGATAGAACGTATGGCAGTTAAAGGAGAAAGTAAAATCAGATGTTCCTTTTGCGGTAAATCAGAAGACCAGGTGAAGAAGCTGATTGCAGGCCCGGACGGCGCTTATATCTGTGATGAGTGCATTGAAATCTGCGCGGAAATTATGGATGAGGAGCTGGAGCAGGATGAGGCTGAAGGCTATGACGGCGTCAATCTGCTGAAACCGCAGGAAATGAAAGAGATTCTGGACGACTATGTGATCGGCCAGGAACAGGCGAAAAAAGTACTTTCGGTCGCTGTATATAATCACTACAAGAGAGTGCTGGCGGACAGCAGTGCAGATATCGAACTGCAGAAAAGCAATATCCTGATGCTGGGACCAACGGGATCCGGCAAGACATTGCTTGCGCAGACACTTGCAAGGCTTTTGAATGTTCCGTTTGCCATCGCTGATGCGACGACACTCACGGAGGCAGGTTATGTCGGGGAGGATGTGGAAAACATTCTTCTGAAGATCATACAGGCGGCGGACTACGATATTGAGCGCGCACAGCATGGTATTATATATATTGACGAGATCGACAAGATCACAAGAAAATCTGAAAATGCTTCCATCACCAGAGACGTATCGGGTGAAGGTGTACAGCAGGCTCTTCTTAAAATTCTGGAAGGAACAGTAGCCAGTGTTCCGCCTCAGGGAGGCAGAAAACATCCGCATCAGGAGTTTATTCAAATTGATACGACGAATATTCTGTTTATCTGCGGTGGCGCCTTTGAAGGACTGGATAAGATCATAGAAACACGTCAGGATACAAAATCCATTGGATTCAACTCGGAAATCGCGAGCGAAAAGAAGAAAAGCATCGGAGAGGTGCTGCAGCAGGTAATGCCGCAGGACTTCATAAAGTTCGGTCTGATTCCGGAATTCATCGGACGTGTGCCGGTTGTCGTCACACTGGACGCGCTGGATGAAAAAGCATTGGTACGCATTCTGAAAGAGCCTAAAAACTCTCTTGTCAAACAGTATGAGAAACTGTTTGAGATGGATGGAGTCGAGCTGGATTTCGATGAAAATGCACTCGAGACGATTGCATTGAAAGCAATGGAACGGAAGACCGGGGCCAGAGGTCTGCGCTCCATTATGGAAAATACAATGATGGATCTGATGTATCAGACACCGTCGGACAACACGATACGGAAATGTATTATAACGAAAGATGCGGTAGAGGGGAAAGGGGAGCCTATTATTACCAGAGGGGAGCCGTCTCTGCCAGCACCGAAGAAGGCGCCTAAGAAACGCAGGGGAGCTTCGGTGACGGCATAACGCAGGGATGATTCTTGTGAGGTTCTTCTCCCGCAGCTGAATTGGAGGAGATTATGAACGAATTGATAAAAGTGCTGCCGGCGATTGCACTGCGCGGCACAACGATTTTACCGGATATGATCGTGCATTTTGATATCAGCCGGGATAAATCAGTAAGGGCAGTGGAAGAGGCGATGCTGCGTGATCAGAATATTTTTCTGATCACGCAGAAAGATCCTTCGGTAGAAGAACCGGGGGTGCTGGATTTATATAAAGTGGGTACGATCGCCAAGATCAAACAGGTAGTGAAGCTGCCGAAACATGTGCTGCGCATCCTGGTGGAGGGATTGGAACGCGCTGAGCTGCTGGGATTTGTGAACGATGATGCATTTTTGGAAACAGAAGTGGCGTGCTATGAAAAATCGGAGAGCATACCTGTTTCGGATAATGCGAAAGAAGCAATGCTGCGCAATCTGAAAGAGATTTTCCTTACATTCTGTCAGGAAAACCAGAAGATCAGCGGTGAGCTTGCGACGCAGATTCTGGAAATGGAAGATATGGAAAAAATGGTGGATCAGATCGCGATTAATCTGCCGCTGCCGTATGAACAGAGACAGAAGCTGCTGGAAGCAGTTACGCTCGCTGAGCGCTACGAACTTCTGGGAATTCTGATGACCAATGAAATCGAGATCATGCAGATTCGCGGTGAACTGCAGGGAAAGATCAAGGAACGGATTGACAAAAACCAGAGAGAGTATATTCTGCGGGAACAGCTGAAGCTGATACGCGAGGAACTCGGTGAGGACAACACCGTCTCAGACGCCGACCGTTTCACCGAAGCAGCCGAGAAGCTGAAAGCCCCGAAAGAAATCAGGGAAAAGATACTGGAGGAAATCAAGCGTTTCCGCAGTGTCGGGAATAATTCATCTGAAAGCTCCGTGATGCGCGGTTATATTGAAACACTTTTGAAAATGCCGTGGGATAAAGTCTCCAGAGACAATCAGAATATCGGGAAAGCCAAGGATGTGCTCGCACATGATCACTACGGACTGGAAAAGGTCAAGGAACGTATTCTGGAGTTCCTTGCGGTACGTACCCTGACGAAGAAAGGGGAAAGCCCCATTTTGTGCCTGATCGGACCGCCGGGTACCGGAAAGACTTCCATCGCGCGTTCTGTAGCAAGGGCGCTGAATAAAAAATATGTTCGTATCTGTCTGGGCGGTGTGAGGGATGAAGCCGAAATACGTGGGCACAGAAGGACATACGTGGGGGCGATGCCGGGTAGGATCGCTGCGGGACTGCAGCAGGCGGGCGTTAAGAATCCGCTGATGCTTCTTGACGAAATAGACAAGGTCAGCAGTGATTACAAGGGAGACACTGCCTCGGCGCTGCTGGAGGTACTGGATTCCGAACAGAATAACAAATTTACGGATCATTATATTGAACTTCCGCTTGACTTATCGGAAGTACTGTTTATCGCGACTGCCAATGATATGCAGACGATACCGCGCCCGCTGCTGGACCGCATGGAGATCATCGAGGTCAGCAGCTACACGGAAAATGAGAAGTTCCACATTGCGGTAGAACACTTGATACCAAAACAGATGAAGGCTCACGGACTGAAAAGCGGCCAGCTGAAGATCAGCGACGAAGCGCTGGGATCTATCATCAGCGGATATACAAAAGAGGCGGGTGTCAGGAGCCTTGAGCGTAAGATAGGAGAGATCTGCAGAAAGACCGCACGTAAGATCCTCGAGGAAAACCAGGAGGAGATTACGGTGACTGCAGACAATCTGGAAGACTTTCTGGGGCGGGAAAAATACAGTTTCCAGAGAAGGAATGAGTCTGATGAGGTCGGGATCGTTCGAGGGCTTGCATGGACAAGCGTCGGCGGAGACACGCTTCAGATCGAGGTCAATATCATGCCTGGAAAGGGCGACTTCCTGCTGACAGGACAGCTGGGTGATGTAATGAAAGAGTCCGCACAGGCGGGGATCAGCTATATCCGTTCTGTGGCTGCAGAGTATACGATCTCAGACGGCTTTTTTAAAGAGAATGATATACATATCCATATTCCGGAAGGGGCCGTGCCGAAAGACGGACCTTCAGCCGGTATCACGATGGCGACAGCAATGCTGTCGGCGATTACCGAGAGGCCGGTTCGGGCAGATGTGGCTATGACAGGTGAGATTACGCTGCGCGGAAGGGTGCTTCCGATCGGAGGCCTGAAAGAGAAACTCCTCGCCGCGAAGATCGCGGGTATCCGGAAGGTACTCGTCCCGGAAAAGAACAAGCCGGATGTGGAAGAGATTCAGGCTGAGATCAAAAACGGCCTGGAGATTGTGTTCGTGTCCCATATGAAGGAAGTACTGGAACACGCTCTGGCATAGGAGAACTGTATGGTTATAAAAAATGTATCGCTTGATATCGTCTGCGGAATTACCAGCAGGCTGCCGGAAAACATAATGCCGGAAATCGCATTTGCCGGAAAGTCAAATGTAGGGAAATCATCTCTGATCAACGGTCTGATCAACCGGAAAGCGCTGGCGAGGACAAGCGCACAGCCCGGAAAGACACAGACTATAAATTTTTATAATGTGAACGATGCGCTGTATCTCGTGGACCTGCCCGGGTACGGATATGCCAAGGTCTCCGTGGCGGTAAAAGAACAGTGGGGAAAGATGATCGAGCGCTATCTGCATCAGTCGAAAGTCCTGAGGGCGGTCTTTCTGCTGATCGATATCCGCCATGAACCTTCCGCGAATGACAGGGCTATGTATGACTGGATCCTGAACAATGGGTTTCAGCCGATCATCATTGCGACGAAGCTGGATAAGCTGAAGAAAAGCCAGGTGTCCAAACATGTAAAGATGATAAAGCAGGGGCTTCAGGTAGTCGAGGGGACTCCGGTCGTGCCTTTTTCATCACAGACAAAGCAGGGGCGGGAAGAGATCTGGGAACTGATCGAAACGTTTATGACGATGGAACGCGAGGAATAGTAACATACGGCAGTATTTCTGGTATCAGGGATACTGCCGGCGATTTAAGTTCGAGGGACTCCCTCGAACTTCTTTGGGTTTAAGACGGCTTGGGAGGTGGTCTTATGGGAATCATAAAAGCGTCAAAGCTGGTGTTTGATTATTTAAAATATGATGAAGAGGGCGCCGCCAGGGAGAGCAGCCGGGCACTGGATGACATCAATATCGATGTCAAGGCGGGCCAGTTTATCGCCGTGCTGGGGCATAACGGTTCTGGAAAGTCCACACTTGCCAAGCACATCAATGCGCTTCTGGTGCCGACGGAGGGTACGCTGTGGGTTGACTCGATGGATACCTCAAAAGAGGGAGAACTGTGGAAAATACGCCAGAAGGCCGGAATGGTTTTCCAGAATCCGGATAACCAGATCATCGGTACGGTGGTGGAAGAGGATGTAGGGTTCGGACCGGAAAATCTGGGCGTCCATACGGAGGATATCTGGAAACGTGTCGATGAGAGCCTGGATGCGGTTGGGATGACCTCCTACAGGAAGCATTCGCCCAATAAACTGTCCGGGGGACAGAAACAGCGTGTTGCGATCGCCGGCGTGGTTGCGATGCATCCGGAGTGTATTGTGCTGGACGAGCCGACAGCCATGCTGGACCCCAATGGCAGAAAAGAAGTATTGAAAACTGTGAGGGAACTGAACCGGAAGGAGCATGTGACGGTTATTCTCATCACGCATTACATGGAGGAAGTGATTTTTGCGGATCGCGTGTTCGTGATGGACGACGGACGCGTTGTGATGGAAGGGACACCGCGTGAGATTTTTTCGCAGGTGGAGCAGCTGAAAACGTACCGTCTGGATGTTCCGCAGGTAACACTTTTAGCCTATGAACTGAAAAAGTCCGGACTGGATCTGCCGGATGGGATTTTAACGATTGAAGAATTGGTGGAAGCGATATGTCAATTAAATTAGAAGGTGTCACGTATACTTACAGTCCGGGAACAGCATATGAGATGCATGCACTTAAGGAGATTAACCTGGAAATTCCGCAGGGACAGTTTGTCGGCATTATCGGTCATACCGGAAGCGGGAAATCGACGTTGATCCAGCATCTGAACGGTCTGGTCCGGCCGACCGCGGGCAGGGTTCTGTTTGAGGGGAAGGATATCTGGGCAGCGGATTATCCGCTGCGTGAACTTCGGTTTCAGGTCGGACTTGTATTTCAGTATCCGGAGCACCAGCTGTTTGAGTCTGAGGTGCTCGCGGACGTCTGCTTTGGACCGGCCAATCAGGGGCTGGAAAAAGAAGAGTGTGTAAGACGTGCGAAAGAAGCGCTTTTTCATGTGGGGCTTACGGAAGCATTTTATGATAAATCACCGTTTGAGCTGTCGGGAGGCCAGAAACGGCGTGTCGCGATTGCCGGTGTTCTGGCGATGAATCCGAAAGTGCTGGTACTGGATGAACCGACTGCGGGCCTTGACCCAAAAGGGCGCGATGAAATTCTGGATCAGATTGCACTCCTGCATCAGACCAGAGGAATCACGATCATTCTGGTTTCTCACAGCATGGAAGATATCGCGCGGTATGTGGAACGGATCATTGTGATGAACCAGGGTGAGAAGGCGTTCGACGGTACCTGCAAAGAGGTTTTTTCGCACTATAAAGAGCTGGAAGCGATCGGCCTTGCCGCTCCGCAGATTACTTATATCATGCATGCGCTGGAAAAAAGAGGATTTCCCGTGGACACATCCGCGATTACCGTAGAAGAGGCCCGAGAGTCCATACTCAGGGCACTTGGAAAGGATATATCATCATGATCAGAGATATCACCATTGGCCAGTACTATCCGGCAGATTCGATTCTGCACAGACTGGACCCACGTGTAAAATTTATTGCAACGATTATCTTTATTGCGAGCCTGTTTGTGTCCAACACCTGGACGGGCTATCTGGCAGCAACTGTTTTTCTGGCTGCTGTCATTAAAATATCAAAAGTTCCCTTTCGTTTTATGATAAAAGGATTAAAGGCCATCGTGGTCCTGCTGATGATCACGCTGTTTTTCAACATGATCTTTACTCCCGGGGAGGCCATTTTCCATGTCTGGATCATCACGATCACCAAAGAGGGTGTGGTACTGGCAGCGAGAATGGGGATCCGGCTGATCTATCTGATCATCGGGTCTTCCGTTATGACGCTCACGACAACCCCCAATCAGCTGACAGACGGCCTGGAACGGCTGTTGAAACCGTTGGAAAAAATCAGAGTGCCTGTACATGATATTGCTATGATGATGTCTATTGCGCTGCGTTTTATACCGATTCTGCTGGAGGAGACGGATAAGATTATGAAGGCGCAGATCGCCAGAGGCGCCGATTTTGAGAACGGAGGGCTGCTGAAAAAGATTAAAAGCATGGTGCCGCTGCTGGTGCCGCTGTTTGTCTCTGCATTTCGGCGGGCGAATGACCTGGCGCTTGCGATGGAAGCCCGCTGCTACCACGGAGGAGAGGGAAGGACCCAGATGAAACCTCTGGTCTATCGGAAACAGGACATCTTTGCGTATATGATCCTGTCTGCATATCTGGCGGTCTGTATTTTGCTGAGAATATACGGGGGGTATCTGATATGAAAAGGGTGAGACTGACGGTAGCCTATGACGGTACGAATTACTGTGGATGGCAGATACAGGCGAACGGCAATACGGTACAGGCGGAATTAAATCGTCATCTGTCGCAGCTCCTGCAGGAAGAGATCATGACGATCGGAGCCAGCCGTACGGATGCGGGCGTACATGCGCTGGGAAATGTGGCCGTATTTGATACGAATGCCCGGATGCCCGGCGAAAAGATTTCTTATGCATTAAATCAGCGGCTGCCGGAAGATATCCGTATCCAATGCTCGGAAGAAGTTGCGGCGGATTTTCATCCGAGATACTGTGAAAGTGAAAAGACTTATGAGTACCGGATTTTAAACAGGCGGTTTCCGCTGCCGACTGAGAGGTTTTATTCTTATTTTTATCACTATAACCTTGACCTGGAAAAAATGCGGGAAGGCGCCGCGTATCTGATTGGAGAGCATGATTTTGCCAGCTTCTGCGGCGCCGGCGCGCAGGTGAAGACGACGGTGAGGACAGTAACCGGCATCGATATTGCAAAAGAGAGTGATATCGTGACAATCCGTGTGACGGGTAAGGGTTTCCTGTACAATATGGTCCGGATTATTACAGGTACCCTGATCGAGATCGGGGGAGGAATGTATCTGCCTGTGCGGATGAAGGATATTCTGGAAGCCGGGGACAGGAGCGCAGCGGGACCGACAGCTCCGGCGTGCGGCCTTACGCTTATCGGAATTCGTTTCATCGGGGAATAACGGATCTGTGGCGCATAAAAAGGCAAAAAAACCAAAAAAATCTGTTGACACGCGTGGGACAGTATAATATAATTATTCAATGTGACAGCGTACGTAGATATCCGATCCAATGCCCCGGTAAGGATATTTTACATCATAGATATACACAGAAAGAATGACATGTAGATTGATTAACAGGAGGTAAATCCATGAACACTTATATGGCTAACCCGGCTAAGATTGAAAGAAAATGGTATGTAGTGGATGCTGAGGGATGTACATTGGGACGTCTTGCATCTGAGGTAGCAAAAGTTTTAAGAGGTAAGAACAAACCGGTTTTCACACCGCACATCGATACCGGTGATTACGTAGTTGTGATCAACGCAGAGAAGATCAATGTGACTGGAAAGAAATTAGACCAGAAAATTTATTACCATCATTCAGAATACGTAGGCGGAATGAAAGAGACTACGCTGAGAGAAATGTTAGCAAAGAAACCTGAGAAGGTAATTGAGCTGGCTGTCAAGGGAATGCTTCCGAAAGGACCGCTGGGAAGACAGATGCTTACAAAACTTCACGTATATGCTGGCGCAGAGCATCCGCATGCTGCTCAGACACCAGAAGCGTTAACATTTTAAGAGGAGGTAAGAGACATTGGCTAGTGCAAAATATTATGGAACAGGCAGAAGAAAGAAATCGATCGCAAGAGTATATTTAGTACCGGGAACGGGAAAGATTACGATCAATAAAAGAGATATTGACGAGTATTTAGGACTGGAAACACTGAAAGTTATCGTTCGCCAGCCTCTGACGGCGACGGATTCCGTTGATAAATTTGATGTACTGGTAAACGTACACGGCGGCGGATACACCGGACAGGCAGGTGCGATCAGACACGGCATCGCAAGAGCGCTGCTTCAGGCTGATTCTGATTTCAGACCGATTCTGAAAAAAGCAGGATACCTGACACGTGACCCGAGAATGAAAGAGAGAAAGAAATACGGTCTCAAGGCTGCACGTCGTGCACCACAGTTCTCAAAGAGATAGGCAGTTATCTGTCTACGTTATATCAAAACCCACAAACATCAGGTTTGTGGGTTTTTTTAAATGGTAACTATGGTATCATATAGTTAGCGCAGGTGAACTGCGAAGTACTGACAAGATGGAAGGGAGCCGCGGGTGATGCAGCGAATTTTACTGATAGAGGATGATAAGGGGATCAGCGATATGGTGGCGGAGTATCTGCTGAATGAAGGATTCACAGTTGAGCAGGCATTTGACGGAGACAGTGCACTCCGGTATTTTAAGGAAGATACATTTGACCTGGTGCTGCTTGACATAATGATTCCGTTTCTTGACGGAATGCAGGTAATGAAGGAGATTCGCAGAAACAGTGTCGTGCCGATCCTTATCATCAGTGCCAGGGACAGTGAGAGTGATAAGGCGATGGGGCTTGGATTCGGAGCGGATGATTATATCACGAAACCGTTCTCCCTGGTAGAACTGACTGCCAGAATCAAGGCAAATCTCAGACGGACAACCCGATACAGTCAGCCGCAGGAGGATCCGGATACGAAAATCTGTTATAAAGAACTGATGCTCGATACGCAGGGCTATGAAGTTTATGGAGACGGAAAACGAATCGCGCTGACGGGCAAGGAGTTTGAGATTCTTTGTCTTCTGGCGGGGCATCCGCAGAGAATTTATACAAAGGAGCAGATCTATTCGGCAGTGTGGAAGGAACCGTACTACGGGGAAGAACATGTGATCAATGTACACGTGAACCGCCTTCGCAGCAAGCTGGGCGAAGCGCTCCCGGGACGGCAGTACATCCGCACGGTGTGGGGAATCGGTTACCGAATGGAGGAATGAAGATATGGTTTATGTGCTGCTTGGAACAAATCTGATTCTTCTGATCATCCTGTGCTGCCAGTGGGCTGTGCGCAGGAAGCAGAAGAGGCAGCTTTGGTACCTCGGGAGAAAACTGCGTGAAATCAGGATGGAAGAAAGCCGTGAGCGTATTCTGATCCCGGACGCAAAAGAGGAGCTGCGGGAAGTATGCACGGAGCTGAACTGTTTTCTGGAGGCGAAGGAAGAGGCGGAAAGAGACTTCAGGTCACGGGAATCGGCGATCCGCATGATGCTGTCCAATGTCTCTCATGATTTGAAAACGCCGCTGACCGTGGTGCTCGGCTACGTGGAGATGCTGAGAGAACGCAGGCCGCAGGAGGAGATGATCGGGAAGGTGGATGCAAAGGTACAGGAAGTCCTGGCGCTGGTCAATCAGTTTTTTGATCTGGCAAAGCTTAAATCGGGTGATAGACAGCTGAGGGCAGAACCCGTCAATGTATCTGCCGTCTGCAGGAATACGGTCCTGCAGTTTTACCAGATGATGACGAACATGCAGTTTCAGGTAGAACTTGTCATACCTGAGATACCGGTCTATATAATGGGAGACGAGGACGCTCTGACAAGAGTGCTGGAGAACCTGATATCGAACGCCGTAAAGTATGGAGCAGAAGGGCGCTATTTTGGGATGAGCATGTGGACGGCGGACGGGGATGTGTGTATCAGGGTGACAGATCACGGAAGGGGAATCCCCGCCAGGCATAAGGATGCTGTTTTTGAGCGCATGTATACGCTGGAGGATTCCAGAAGCCGGAACTTTCAGGGCAGCGGACTCGGGCTTGCGATCTCAAAGACTTTGACAGAACGGATGAAGGGAAAGATTGTGCTGGAGAGTATTCCCTGGAAACACACGGATTTTACAGTGTCATTTCCGCAGGTATTTCCAACTTGACAAAAAAGTTAGATTTAAGAGAGGAACAGGAGAAATTTCTCTGTTATGCTGGTTGTAACAGAGAAAGGAGAGCAGTATGGATTATATATTGACGACAAATCAACTGACAAAGATCTACGGAGATAACGCTGCCGTATCACATCTGAATATGCATGTGAAGCGTGGGAGCATCTATGGCTTCCTGGGGCCGAATGGATCCGGGAAAAGTACGACCATGAAGATGATGATGAACCTGGTGAAGCCGACGGAGGGAAGCATCACCATGTTCGGCAAAAGCCTGGAGGAGAATTCAGCCGATATTCTGCGCCGCGTATCAGCTATGATCGAGACGCCTGCATTTTACGGCAATCTATCGGCGGAACAGACGCTGCAGATTCATTGTGAATACATGGGCTATTACAAGACGGAGGACTGTCAGAAGACGCTGGAACTGGTCGGGCTCACGGGAACGGGCAGAAAACCTGTGCGCAAATTCTCCATGGGGATGAAGCAGCGGCTGGGTATCGCCAGGGCAATCCTGACACACCCGGAGGTTCTGATCCTTGATGAACCGATCAACGGACTTGACCCTGAAGGGGCGCTCCAGATACGTTCTCTGCTGAAGCGACTGAACAGAGAGGACGGCACGACGATTCTGATCTCCAGCCATATCCTCTCAGAGATTGAACAGATCGCGGACACAGTCGGCATCCTGAAGAAAGGGAAGCTGATCAAAGAGGTTACCATGGAGGAAGTGTACGCCGTGAGCGGCAGTTATACGGAGCTGGAAGTGAGCGACGTGCGCAAAGCGGGATACGTGCTGGAGGAAGTCATGAAAATCAGCAACTACCGGGTGATTTCTGATTCGGTTGTCCGTATCTATGAGGAGGGTGTGGACAACAATGTGCTTGCCGACGCACTGCTCAGACAGCAGGTGGGGATCAAGGGGATTTCCGTCAGGCATTTGACGCTGGAAGAGTATTTTCATCAGATGATAGGAGGGGAAGGATATGATGCACTTAGTTAAACTGGAGTTTCAGAAGTACCAGCTCCATCGGAAATGGCCGGGGGTTATACTGGCACATATCATCCTGGTGGGAATGTCCGTGGCGATGTATTATGGCAGTGCGGTGGAGCAGGAGCCGTTTGACTGGGAGATGGCGATTGTTATGACAGATGCGCTTGTGCGCGGCACATTTTTAGTGTATTCATCAGTGATCATGGCGCAGCTGGTGGTGGAAGAGTACCGGAGCGGAACGATCAATCAGTTGTTTTGCTACCCGATTGAGCGCTGGAGGCTGATGTTTGCAAAGCTTTTGATCGTCTTTGTGTTCACGGTCGTCAACGTCGTAATAGGGAATGCCCTGAATGTGACTGCCGTTGCGGTTCTGGACAGTTTGACGAATGCGGTTACAGGGGATTTCTCTGCACTTTTGATGACGCAGTATGGCATCTACTATCTGGCGGGACTTTTGGCTACTGCATTTCTGTCTCTGCTTCCGTATGTTGTTTGTATGCGGAGGAAATCCACTTCCTCCACGATCGTGGCGGGGGTGGTCCTGACCATTTTTCTGATTTCGAGCGCAGGAGGCAGTATGACGCAGGCAACTTACTTTTTCCGCTCCCTAACGCTTGGGGCAGTGGCGCTGATCATCGTGCTGATCACGCTGGTCCGGACGGTCCGCTATATCGGAGAAAATGACGTTTTGTGAAAATCTTCCATTGACAATGAAAAAACGGTAGTATATAATCTGTTGCAACGGCGATGACGAAGAGAAGTAGCGCATCTTATCGTTCCCAGTGAGCGGAGGGCAGTGCGAACTCTGTAAAATGAATTTGCGTGAATAACACTTTACCAGCTGCAATCTGAACATCGGAAATGTATTTTCCGGTCAGTAGGTGCGCCGTGATCCGCGCGATAAGCGGAAAGGTTTTCAACCGAAGAGTGACTGATAGCAGTAATTCAGGTGGTACCGCGGACAATGGCTGTTCGTCCTGAACGTTAAGTTTGGATGGGCAGCTTTTTTTGTGCCCAAACCACAAAAGGAGAGAATCGAATGAAGACAACAAACATTTACCGAAACAGAACAATGGACAAAATCGGCGAGAGCGATGTGGGAACAACACTGAGGATTGCCGGATGGGTGGAGAACATCCGCGACCACGGGGGAGTATCCTTTATTGACCTCAGGGATATGTATGGAGTGATGCAGATCGTCATGCGGGATACCAGACTGCTGGACGGCATCAGCAAAGAGGACTGTGTCTCTGTAGAAGGGGTGGTCGAACTCCGTGACGAAGAAACTTACAATCCCAGGATCCCGTCCGGAACGATTGAGCTGGAAGCGCATCGTGTGGATATTCTCGGAAGAGTATACCAGCAGCTTCCCTTTGAGGTTATGACGTCGAAAGAGACGCGTGAGGATCTGAGACTGAAATACCGGTATCTGGATCTGAGAAATAAAAAAGTGAAAGACAACATGATCTTTCGCTCGCAGGTCATCAGCTTCCTGAGACAGAAGATGACGGATATGGGCTTTCTGGAGATTCAGACACCGATCCTGTGCGCCTCGTCACCGGAGGGGGCGAGGGACTATATCGTGCCGTCCCGCAAGTACAAAGGTCAGTTTTATGCCCTGCCGCAGGCTCCGCAGCAGTATAAGCAGCTCCTGATGGTTTCGGGATTTGATAAATACTTTCAGGTAGCGCCGTGCTTCCGCGATGAGGATGCGCGTGCAGACCGTTCCCCGGGGGAATTTTACCAGCTGGACTTTGAGATGAGTTTCGCGGCGCAGGAGGACGTGTTTGAGGTGGGCGAGGAAGTGCTCACGGCAGCGTTTGAGAAGTTTGCCCCGGAAGGATCGGCAGTTACGCGGGCGCCTTATCCGGTTATCAGTTACCGGCAGGCGATGCTGGAATTCGGAACAGATAAGCCGGACCTGAGAAACCCGCTGCGCATCGTGGACGTGACAGAGTTCTTCCAGCGCTGCAGCTTTCAGCCGTTTCATAAAAAGACGGTCCGGGCAATCAGGGTGCATGCGGATATGTCGAAAGGTTTTCATGAGAAACTTCTGAACTTTGCCACATCCATCGGAATGGGCGGTCTTGGATATCTGGAAGTGAATGATGATATGACATATAAAGGACCGATCGATAAGTTTATCCCGGATGATATGAAGGGGGAGATCGCAGAGATCGCGGGACTTGTCCCCGGTGACACCATATTCTTTATCGCGGATAAGGAGGCGCGCGCAGCGCTGTATGCGGGACAGATCCGTACTAAGCTTGGCGAGAAACTGGATCTCTGTGAAAAGAACGCGTACAGGTTCTGCTTTGTCAATGATTTTCCGATGTTCGAATACGATGAGAAAGAGAAGAAGATCAACTTCACACATAACCCGTTTTCCATGCCGCAGGGAGGCCTTGAGGCTCTGAATACGATGGATCCGCTCGATATTCTGGCATATCAGTATGACATTGTGTGCAATGGGGTAGAGCTCTCTTCCGGGGCTGTCAGAAATCACAGCCTTGATATCATGGTGAAGGCGTTTGAGATCGCCGGCTATACCGAGGAGGATCTGAAACAGAAGTTCGGAGCGCTGTACCATGCATTTCAGTTCGGAGCACCGCCGCATGCCGGCATGGCTCCCGGGATTGACCGGATGATTATGCTGCTGCGAAACGAGGAGAACATCCGCGAGATTATTCCGTTCCCGATGAATGGGAACGCGCAGGATCTGATGTGCGGGGCTCCCGGGCCGGTGACGGAGACACAGTTGAGGGAAGTGCATATCAGAATCAGGTGATCATATGGCTGGAGAGAGGAGTATTTTGCGGATGCAGGGTACTCCTTTTTCACGTTTTTATTGACAATTTTCCTGCTGTGCCGCATTCTATAGGAAGAGAATCATGATATGATGAGAAAAATACAGGAAAATGACGGAAAGGCGGAGGGAAACGTGAAAATAGAAAAAGTTGTGCTGATATACTTCAGCCCTACGGGAGGAACACAGAGAGTGGTTCGGACACTGGGGAAGTGCTGGGAGACAAAGCCGCAGGAGATTGACCTGTCGGATACGAAGAAGGACTTTGGAACATATCATTTATCCGGGGATACCTTCTGTATCATCGGAGTGCCGTCCTTTGGCGGGCGTGTGCCGGCGGCTGCTCTGGAGCGCATCACAAAAATAAGGGCAGACAGATCGCCGGCGCTGATCACAGCTGCTTACGGTAACAGAGACTACGAAGATACTCTGCTCGAACTGAAGGAATGTGCCGAAAAAGCAGGGTTTTGTGTGACAGCTGCGGTGGCGGCGGTCACGGAGCACTCCATAGTGAGAGAATATGGCACGGGCAGACCTGATAAAAATGACAGGAGACAACTTGCAGAATTTGGGAAAACTGTAAGGGAACGAATCTTAAAATCGGACAGCCTGACAGAAGCCGGCGTTAAGGGCAGCAGTCCATATCGGAAATATTCGGGCGTGCCGCTGAAACCGAAGGCAGGCAAGGGATGTACGCAGTGTGGACTGTGTGCAAGGAAATGTCCTGTGTCGGCGATACCTGTGGACAATTGCCGGAAAACAGACAGGGAAACATGTATTTCCTGTATGCGATGTGTTCAGATCTGTCCGCAGAAAGTTCGAAGTGTGAACGGCGTGATGCAAAAAATAGCCGGGTGGAAACTGAAGAAAGTCTGCCGGGTCAGGAAGCAGAACGAATTATATCAGTAACAGAAGGGACAAAATATGGGACATATAACAACGAAAAAACAGGCATATAAAAATCTGGAGGACCGCATTAACTGGTTTACACAGGGTGCACCGGCGTCACCGGTGCTGTATCAGATCCTTCAGGTGCTTTATACGGAGCAGGAAGCGCGTGCGGTATCGCGTCTTCCGGTGCGGCCATTCACGATTAAAAGAGCGGCGCTTGCGTGGAATACGAGCGAGGCTAAGGCAGAGAAGATGCTGGATCGGCTCTGTGAAAAAGCCCTGCTCGTAGACTCTGATCATCATGGTGTGAGAAAATTTGTGATGCCGCCGCCTATGGCGGGCTTTATTGAGTTTGCGCTGATGCGTATCCGCGGTGATATCGATCAGAAATATCTGAGCGAACTCTATTACCAGTATATGAATGTGGAGGAGGAGTTTGTAAAGGATCTCTTCTTTGCCACGGAAACGAAACTGGGACGTGTCTATGTGCAGGAACCGGCGCTTGAGCTCAGCAGCGATGATTCCATTCGCATACTGGACTATGAGAGAGCGGGACACATCGTGGAAGATGCCGAATACGTTGGAATTGGCATGTGTTACTGCCGCCATAAGGCCATGCATGCCGGACATCCCTGCGAAATCGACGCGCCGATGGACGTCTGCATGACATTCGGCAATGTGGCGAGGTCGCTGGCGGAGCACGGAGGGCATACGCGTCTGGTGTCAAAGGAAGAGGCAATGGATGTGCTGGCGCTCTCCTATGAGCACAATCTTGTACAGATTGGGGAAAATGTTCAGGAATCCCCGGCATTTATCTGTAACTGCTGCGGCTGCTGCTGTGAGGCGCTGCAGGCATCCAGGAGATTTGCCCCCATGGTTCCTGTGGCGACGACGAACTATCTCCCTCATATTAATGAAGAAAAATGCATCGGATGCGGGAAATGCGCGAAGGTCTGTCCGATTCTGGCGATTGAGCTGAAACAGAAGCAGGAGGGAAGAGGGGTGGCCGGGATCAACACGGATATCTGTCTGGGGTGCGGCGTATGCGTGAGAAACTGTCCGGCGAAAGCGATCGAACTGAAGAGACGCGAGGCACAGATCATTACCCCGGTGAACAGCACCGCCCGTTTTGTCGCTCAGGCGATCGAGAAGGGGACGCTTCAGAACCTGATTTTTGACAACCAGGCATTTGCAAGCCATCGTGCCATGGCAGGTGTGTTCGGCGCTATTCTGAAACTTCCGCCGGTAAAACAGGCAATGGCGTCGAAACAGTTTAAATCCATCTATCTGAATCAGCTGCTGGCGAGAAAAAAGGAGAAAAATTGACTTCTCTGCGGATGTGGAATATAATAAAACAAATTTTGGGATAACCTGGGAATGATAAGAAAGAGAGGTATTGAGTATGAATGTAGAACGTGTGGAGAATATGTGCGGCGGGAAGGGTCACATCACCATAAAGCATATCCTTGGAGAAAAAGAGATGAATGGAAAGTGCAGGCTCTATGCGGAGGTGGTGGTAGAGCCCGGATGTTCACTCGGTTATCATGTGCATCACGGAGAAAGTGAGACATATTATATCTTATCGGGTGAGGGCGACTACGATGACAATGGAACGGTGCGTCCGGTAAAAGCCGGCGATATGACGTTTACACCGGACGGCTGCGGCCATGGGCTGGCGAATACCGGAGACGGGAATCTGGTCTTTATGGCTCTGATCATCCTGGATTAACTGCCGTATGTTTGCAAAAGACAGGGAGCGGACGAGAATCCAGATCTTGCTGTCCACGATATGCCATCCGGTTTTTCTGGCGGTGTATGGGATTGCATGGTATCATCTTCGGGCGCTTTGCCGGTACGGCGGGAGGAGAAGCCATCTTCCTGTGCTGGCGGTCTGCTCGCTGTTTTTTCTGGTCTGGATGATCGTCTGCATCATAAGAATTGTAAAGAAACAAAGAGCCGGGCAGCCATACCCGGCACTTTCTGCCGCAGGGAGACTGTGGTACACAGCCGCCCTTTTTACGCTGTGCGCCGTGACCGGATATTTCGGCTGGGGCATTGTAAAAAGTGCCATGCCGTATCAGGGAAAACTCTCCTGGGTCCTGGAGGATGCTAAAAACAGGCGAACGATTCCGCTGACGCATGATAATATTTTCCGGGATGGAATTGATGGTCTGCTGTCGGACATCCGGGAAGTGACAGCAATGCCCGGGGAGCTGTATGTGGCGAACAGCGTCGATCTGGAATTTGACAGCACGGGGCGTATCCTGAGACTGGACACGTTTCTTTATGGAACCGATGAAGACGGCGCGGCGGAAAGCTTTCTGATATCGTATGACAGGGACAAGGCGGAGAATATGACGGTGCATTTAAACGGCGCTGTCGACAGACAGGATGAGCAGGAGAAACTGCTGGCGCCTCTGTCATCCATGCTTGAGACAATACCGCTGGAGCAGACAGTGAGCAGATGGAAGGCTTCGCGTTTTGGGATCCTGTATAACGGCGTGCGTTCCTGGGGGACGGATATTTCCGGGATCGTATATATCGACAGTGACGGGGATACGAAGGCGGCTGAGAATGCGTACTGTGAGATAGCGGGGTATACAGTGTCCGTGTATGTGCCCGGTGAAGAAAGGTCGGATGTCTCGCCGGTCCGGTATGTCCTCGCAGACGATCTGGACGCGGTTCCTGCAGAGGATCCGCTTTCGGCGCGGGAGAGTGCGGATACGACAGGCTGCGCTCAGAAAACTGAGAACGATGAAGACGTGAGCATGCTTGATGAAAGCCGCGGTTATCGGCTGACGGTGCTGGATGCGGCAGCCGGCAGCAGGTTCTATGGACTGGAGATGACGGAAGACGGCGGCAATTCATGGGAGACACTCAATCAGGATCCTTTTGGCGGGGAAACCGGTGTGTCCGCCGGAATTTCTTTTTTAAATGAAACACTGGGGTTCATCGCATTGTCACACAGTGGCGGTTCCCTGGCGGAACTGTATCGTACGGAAGACGGCGGCGCAACATTTGAACGGGTGACACTTCCCGCTGTGGAGGTTCCTCTGACAGGGGAAGAGATGTATCAGCCGTTTGATTTTCCGGGAATGCCGTACGAGGAGGACGGAGCCCTGTATCTGGAAGTCGGACAGGGGCAGGACGGTGATTATAACAGTGGAAGCAGCGCCCTGTACCGGTCGGGTGACATGGGCAGGACATGGACATTCGTGAGGGAAGCAGCACGGGATGAATAAGCGATAAACGGACAATATACATTGACGGGAGGAGTAAAACGATGATAGGAATTGGGATTGATACCGGCGGAACATATACAGACGCTGTCGTCTATGATATGAGCACGAAAACGGTTGTGTGCTCCGGAAAGGCACTGACGACGAAATCGAAACTGGAGATTGGTATCGCAAATGCACTGGATACGCTGGATCAGGATTATGTAAAGCGTGCAGAGGTTCTGGCGCTCTCTACAACGCTTGCCACGAACGCCTGTGTGGAGAACAAGGGCAGCCGTGCCCGGCTGCTGATGATCGGAGTGGACAGGGATCTGTCCGAGAGCCTCAGTGACACTTATGCGTCTTACGGTTTTCAGGAGCAGGATCAGCTGATCAAGATCGATGGGAGGCCCGAGAAGATCTTTGAGGATGCAAAAGACCCGGACTGGGAGGAACTCAGGAAGATGATTCCAGAGCTGTTTTCCGACTGTGACTCCATTGGCATTGTACAGACGTTTCCGCAGGCGAACGGAGGAAAATTTGAGAAGAAGGCAAAGAAAATTTTTCAGGAAACCATGCAGGTGCCGGTCACAACGGCGCATGATATGTTTGATGAAGTGGATGTGCTGAAGCGCGGTGCAGGCACACTGCTGAATGCTCGCCTGATCCCTCTGATTGCTGAATTTCTGGCGGCTGTAAAAAACGTCATGAAAGAGCGGAATCTTCAGATACCGATCGCTATAGTACGAAGCGACGGCAGTCTTATGTCTGAGGTGCTGACGAAAGAATGTCCGGTTGAGACGCTGCTTTCAGGCCCGGCAGCGAGCGTGGTCGGTGGAAGCGCGATGGCACGGGAAGAAAACGCAGTGATTGTAGATATGGGAGGAACGACGACGGATGTGGCAATCGTGCGTGATAAACGTCCTGTCACTGCCAGAAAAGGAATTTCTATTGGAAAATGGAAAACCATGGTGAAAGGGCTGTACGTCGATACCTTCGGACTCGGAGGGGACAGTGCTGTCCGGTTTAAGAATGACAGGCTGTATCTGGATACACGCCGTGTGATTCCGGTTTCTCTGCTGGCAAAGGAATATCCCCAGGTGACGGACAAACTCAAAAGCCTGGCTGCACTTCACCGCCCGCATACGAGAATGCTGTTTGAGTTTTATGTGCTCCAGAAAGATATTTCAGATAAAAAGGGGTATACTGAAGAAGAAAAGAAGATTTGTAAAGCGCTGGAGGCGGAACCGCTGATGCCGCAGGAACTCGGTGCGGCGATCGACAGTGACCTGTACTCCCTGCATACTGATCGCCTGGAAGAAGAAGGGATTGTACTGAAAAGCGGCCTGACACCGACGGATATGATGGTTATAAAAGGAGACTTTAACATCTATGATCCGCGTGCGGCGAAGGCGGCGGTGAGCTGTCTCGCGCAGAATGTGGTGGAGACGGAGGAGGAGATTCCGGAGATCGTTTACGAGCTTGTCGAGAAAAAGATGTACTGCAATATCATCCGAATCCTTATGACGCAGAAATATCCAAAACACGAAAAGATCTGTGAGGACAGGAATCTGCAGAAGTTTATCGAATGGTCTTACCGGGATGCCAAGGCCAGAAGAAAAGATCCCTGGATGTCGACGGCAGTCACAACCAAACTCCCGCTTGTGGGAGTAGGTGCACCGATCCACGTATTTCTTCCGAGGGTCGCAAAACTTCTCGGCACAACCGCGGTGATACCTGAAAATGCGGCTGTTGCCAATGCGCTGGGGGCGATCGCAAGTCAGATCGTCACAAAGGTACAGACGCGCGTGAAGGCGGAGTATGAAGGAACGCAGCTGAAGGGTTATTCCGTGTTTGAGGAGGACCAGAAGCATATGTTCGATGAATATTCGGATGCGGAACACTTTGCGGTACGTATGGTGAAAAAACAACTGCTTGAGAAGGCAGAGCGTCAGGGGGCTGCCGGAAACCCGAAAGTCGAAGTAAATGTGCAGAAGATCAGAAATGATGCAGTTGGGGCTGGGATATTCTTTGAGAGTATTGTGGAAGCGGTTGCGACTGACAAGTTCAGAATATAAAATACGGGAAAATAGAAAGGCTTTGACATGGTTTATATACTTTTGATCATCGGTTTTTTACTCCTGATAAAAGGGGCGGATTTCTTTGTGGAGGGGAGTTCGTCTGTTGCACGCCTGTTGAAGGTGCCTCCCGTTGTGATCGGACTTACCATTGTGGCCATGGGGACGAGTGCTCCGGAGGCTTCGGTCAGCATCACAGCGGGACTTTCGGGAAACAATGATATTGCACTGAGCAATGTGATCGGATCCAATATCTTCAATCTTCTGGTAGTGATAGGGGCAAGCGCGGTGATCCGGCCGTTTCAGACAGACCGGGAAATCATGAAAAGAGATATCCCGGTCAATATCGCCGCGTCAGTTCTGCTGCTGTTTTTGCTGTGGGACCTGAAGCTGGGGCGGTTTGAGGGGATTCTGCTTCTGATATTGCTTGCGGCATATCTGGTATGGATTGTTGCCGGCGCGGTACGAAGGAGAGCGGATGCGGCGGATGAAGTCCAGGTGCTGCCTCCGCTTAAGAGCGCGGTGTATATAGCGGTGGGACTGGCAGCCATCATCTGGGGCGGCGACCTCGTGGTTGACAGCGCCAGCGAAATTGCCCGCATTTTCGGCATGTCACAGACCCTGATCGGACTTACGATCGTGGCGCTTGGCACTTCGCTGCCGGAACTTGTCACCTCAGTTGTTGCTTCCAGAAAAGGTGAGAGCGGACTTGCCCTTGGAAATGCAGTGGGATCCTGTCTTTTTAATATCCTGTTTATCCTGGGGATGTCGTCGTCGCTGTCGCCGCTTGGCGGGATCGGGGACAATCTGATCGATATCGGTGTACTCATCGCAGTCAGCGCTGTAATTGCAGTCTGCTGTTTTACCGGGAAAAAGGTAACACGTTTGGAGGGACTGGCCTGCATAGTGTTCTATATCGGTTATATGAGCTACGCCATTATCCGCTGATCATTCTCCGGAAGAGGTATTCATCGCTGCCCGTATCTCATCCTCGCGCTGCTTAAGAAGCAGTGAGCCGGTGTGCGAGAGATAGGGACTGCAGGGGTGCGAAGACAAAAATTCGGAACAGTCTGGATTGTTTGTGAGATCGGATGTGAAATACAGAAGACTCACATCATCTGGTGCCGCCTCCAGCAGTCTGTATGAATCACAAAGAAACGCCAGTATTTCTTCGGCAGAAGAGTTCTGGTGTTTTTTCATGTCTTTCAGGGTGTCATCGAACTTTTCCATTATGTCAGGGTCCTCACTGAGCTGCAGCTTGCGCGCGGACAGCAGCAGCTCTTCCAGCAGGCGAAGCGTATGGAACTCTAGAATCTTCTCCTCGAGTGGAAGCAGCCCATTGTCTTCGCGGATTCGGTTGGAGGAGTGTCGTTTGCTGATAAACTGCTCCAGCTGCTGTAAGGTGTTTTCGCCGTCCAGCGCCTGATGATCGTTTATGTTTTTGAACAATGTCCAAAGACCGGACAGATGCTTATGCACCTGGCTGGAAAAAGAATATTCGCGGATCTTTGCGGAGGCTTTCGCGAAAAGCATGGAGGCAACCGATATACTTTCGGCGGGGTCTGCTGTTTGGATGCGGGCGGTGACATTCGGCCCGAAAAAGTCGTCTTTGGCAAAATCCGATGCGTACTGTGTAAACAGGTCATAAAACAGATAAAAGTTCCGGGCGATCTCATCGTGCTGCAGATATTGGCGGATCAGAGCCTCGGAGACGGGATCACCGCTCGTTTCATATGATTTTATTATGCAGGACAGATCTTCCCAGCCGCGTGCCGTCACAAAGGCGATGAGCTTATCCTGATTCTGAACGCAGTAAAAACAGTCAGGATACATATTGAGATAAGCTAAAACGGAAGGGTGGACGGCATTTGCACAGGCATACTCTTTCCACACGGAATAATCGGCTTCGATGGACATGTTCTTCACGCGGTCGAGCGTAACCATATCGAATTCCCTGACAGAACGGTTATACGCCGGAGGGTTTCCTGCTGCCACGATCAGCCAGCCCTCCGGTATCTGATGATTGCCAAAGGTTTTATTCTGAAGGAGTTGCAGCATGACGGGGGTCAGCGTCTCGGATACGCAGTTCATCTCATCAATAAAGAGAATGCCGGAAGTATAACCGGTCGCCTCCATACAATCATAGACGGAGGCCACGATTTCACTCATGGTATATTCTGTAATCGAGTATGTACGGCCATTGTATGTTTTTTCCTTTAAAACAGGGAGACCGATCGCACTCTGACGGGTATGATGGGTCATGGTATATGCAACAAGACCGACAGATTCTTCTCGGGCGATCTGCTTCATGATGGCGGTTTTTCCAATGCCAGGCGGACCGATCAGCAGAACGGGCCGCTGCTGAACAGCGGGGATCTGAAGGATTCCCTCGGAAGTCCGCTGTGTATAGGCGTGCAGCGTGCGCTTGATCTCTTCTTTTGCTTCTTTGATGTTCATTGCAATAGTTCTCCTTCGTTCAGGTTCAGGCAGAGCCGTACAGCCCAGTCTGGTATTTTGTAATTCAGGAAGCGGTAGTCAGTAAAGATAAAAGCTGTTTCATACGGCGGCTGCTCCTGCGGGTAGATTCCGTCGCCGTCAGTAAAGTATAAAAGTCCTTTCAGATTCCGAAATTCCCCCTGCTCCAGCAGGTGATGGACCAGGTCAAACACGGGGGTGAAATCAGTGCCGCCCCGGCCGCTGATCTTCATATCCTGAATATAGCGGTTCCAGTCTTCCGTACAGCGAATACATATGTGATCCTGGATCATGGAATCACACTGTATGATATGTACGTTCATACGCCGGAAAAAGTTCTGGTGATCTGTCAGAATTCTGCGCGTTTCAGCAAGAAACTGTTGGATCGTGCCGAGCCTGCATGAACCGGAGGTATCGATGGCGATGACCAGCTCCTCCACTTTTGACGCCTCTGTGTATTCCAACGGTTCAACGAGAGGGAGATTGCCGTAACGGTACAGACCGTACAGATAGGGAATATAATCAAAGCTTTCCGCGTCAGTCTGAACCTCTTCAGCAGTGACGGTAAATCTGCGCAGATATGTCCGATAATCATATTTTGCCTCTTTACAAAGTTCCAGTTCTTCCAGCCGGCTTCCTGGATTAAGACCGAACCTGTGCTGGACAGGATCAGAAAACCCTCTGCAGAATCCCGGAGATGTGCGGAGCCGCTTTCCTTCCGGGCATGTATCGCGATACCAGTAAACGTGGCTGTCCATTTGGAAAAATTCTGCCCATTCATCGATAAAACTTTGATGCGGCTGTCGGATTAGCCAATCGTACACCTGCATAGACAGCGCGGGAGAGACTTCGGGCGGAATCTGTGTATAAATGTTGTCGTGAAGCTGCTGCCTGGTTTTGTCAAAGAGTTCAAACTTTTTTTCGGAAAGGAAGCAGGCACTGATGTCGCAGGACAGGTTCCAGACGTTCGGATCGGCATCCGACGGGACCTCCAGGTGGAGATACAGGCAGTGAAGCAGCATATGAAGGTACAGTTTGGCGTGTTCTGAACGTAAAAATGTCCTTATCACATGATCAGGGGAGTAATATACTGTGTGTCCGTCGGTTCCGGTCAATTCCTGACCGGCAGCCTCCTGAAAGGTGAATCCCGAGATTGCAAGGCGCATTTCGGGCATTTGATCAAAGATCCGCAGCTGGGCGATCGACAGGATTTCGAGAGCGCCGGTCTTTGTGTGCGGGGAATCCGTTATGGATGCATCCGGTGCGAGGGAACGTATCAAAAGCAGCCGCATTTCCGTCGGGATATCCGTGTTTTTAAGACTGCGGCTTATAGCCGCGGCATCCAGCCATCCAGTGCTTAGGAGCCGTACCAGATAAGAAATTTTTTTTTGCTTCAGTATCCATTCCAGTGCGGGATACAGATGCCGGTGTAAATAAGCAGCATAACGTTTTTCGAGTTCCTCTGTCAGAGGAATGTCTGCAAAATAACGGGAGACGGCAATCGAAAGTTTTAAAACCGGCTGCTTGGTTGTCAGAAAAAGCTCGTCACTTGCGTTCATACAGGGACAATCACCTCTCTTTTGCTGTGAAAATACCGTTCTGATTTTAATATTAGTATAGAAAGCAGAGAAAATCAACGTGACACCTTAAGAATTCCTTAAAATTCTGTGAAGTGTTTGACAAGCGGCGCAATACAAAATAAAATAAAGGATGATATATAAGGTAGAATATTATAGTTCCTAAACGGGGGAGGATAAGTGAAATGAAAGCACCAGGAAAAACTTTATTACAGGTAGTTGGCATTATATTAATTATTTTGGGAGCATTTGGTCTGCTTGGCTGTATTTCATCGCTGGCGATGTCACAGTCGGAACAGATGATGCAGGTTATGGCAATGACCGGCGTGACGAGTGAGGCGCTTATCATGACGTCTATTATCGGTACGATTGAGGGCATTGTCTATATTGCCGCCGGGATTTTTGGCGTGAAGAACTGCAACAAACCGGAAAAGTCAAAAATCAATGTGATTTTCGGAGCTGTTATGATCATCTGGGTGCTCGCAGCGGCAGTAGTTTCTGTGGTACAGGGATCCTTTAGCGTAATCAATGTCATTATCGGTGTGATTCTTCCGCTCCTCTATTTCTGGGGAGCCATGAGAAATAACCAGGTAGAAACCGGTTCAAAACCTTCTCCCATCGATGATGTGGCTAATATTCTGGAAGTTTCTTCTGACAGCATGAATCAGCCGAAGAAGGATGAGGGCAAGGACCAGTAAATCAGAAAGAAACCTCAGTGCAAGGAAGTATTGGTTGATTCCCTGCACTGTTTTCTTTTAAAAAAGTAAGAAGTAAGAAAGAGGGACAAAATGGAAGCATTGATTCGGGTAAGTGACATGTGTAAGATCTACAATCCGGGTGAAAATGAGGTGCGCGCGCTCGATCACGTGAATCTTACGATCAATGAGGGGGAATTTGTGGCGATCATCGGACAGTCAGGGTCTGGAAAATCCACCCTGATGAACATGCTGGGATGTCTGGATGTACCGACATCAGGAGATTACTGGCTGAATGGGACGGAGGTTGCGACAATGAAGGACAACGATCTGTCGGTTGTCCGGAATAAAGAAATAGGATTTATCTTTCAGGGTTTTAACCTGATTCCAAATCTCACGGCGCTGGAAAATGTTGAGCTGCCGCTGATTTACAGGGGGATTGACAGGAAGACAAGGAAAGAGTTGTCGGTCAATGCTCTGAAAATGGTTGGACTGGAGGCTCGTATGACGCATAAACCATCTGAAATGTCCGGCGGACAGCAGCAGAGGGTGGCGATTGCAAGGGCTGTGGCGGCAAAACCGCCGGTGATTCTTGCAGATGAACCGACCGGTAATCTGGATTCCGCCTCCAGCAAGGAAATACTTCGGATTTTAAAAGGTATGCACAAAGAGGGGAGAACCATAATTCTGATTACGCACGATGACGGCATCGCCGCTCAGGCGAAACGTGTAGTCCGTATTATGGACGGGAAAATTGAATCAGACATCATTAATGAGAATTATTCATGACACATGGGGAGGAAAACGAAATCATGGTGAAGAAGAAAAAGATCAATAAAATTATGATCGGAGTGATCGCCGCTGTTGTGGTGATTATTGCCGTGCTGGCACTTGCCAGCAAAAATGTAAAGGCTCCTGAGGCGACGGCGCAGGTAAATGTGATCAATGTGGAGAAGGGGGATGTATCCGAAGAACTGGATGCAACGGGGACGGTTAAGAGTCTTCAGAAAAAGACCTTCTACTCACCGGTGAACGCTACGGTTCAGGACATGCCGTTTGAAGTCGGCGACAGCGTGAAAGAGGGAGAGCAGCTGATTACATATGATCTGGAGGATCTGGAAAAAGAAAATCAGAAAGCCGAACTGAACGTGAAGTCCGGTAAGCTTGATTATAACGATGCCGTAAACCAGGCGAACAAAGCAGCGGACAAACAGGCGACAGCCGCGGCAAACGCACAGTCTCTGCAGGCGCAGGTCGATGACTGGCAGCAGTATGTGTACGACCTTCAGGATGCGATCGCGGCAGAGACAGAAAATGCTAAGAATGAGGCGATTCAGGAGGCGCAGGATGCGACAGCAGAAGCTCAGGAGCTGTATGCACAGCAGAAAGCAGAATATGACAAAGAGAAAGCAGAATATGATAAAAAATTGGAAAAACTGAGCAAAGTCAAAGCTGATGCACTGAAAAGGAGTCAACTTCCTTCGGCTACAGAGGAGCAGAAAGCAAAGGCTCTGGAAGATTATAGCCTTGCCGTGGATGATTATAATAGGTTAGCTGCTCAACCGCCAACAGAGCCTGCCTATAGTACAGGCGCGGGGGGTGCAGTATCAGGAGAGGAGATTGCATCGACAGATACGACTGAGCTGCAGAGAGAACTGGAACGTGCGAGCGCTACGCTGGCAGAACTCCAGGGAGAGCTTGCGTCGGAGAAAGCGGCTGCGGAGGCTGATGTGTCTACACTGACAGCCGAAACCAAAGAAAAGATGCAGGTTGCGACCAACCTGTCGGAACTGGAAGCGAAATCCGTAGAGGAACTGATCGCTGAAGGTAAAAAAGGAGTGCAGGCTGAATTTACCGGCGTCATCTCCGATTCCAAGGTGGCAGGCGGTGCTGCAGTATCCCAGGGGATGGAGATGTTTACACTGGAAAGCACGAAGAATGTCTGTGTTGAAATCCAGGTCTCCAAGTATGACTTTGCAATGCTCAAAGAAGGGCAGAAGGCAACAATCACGCTGGGCGATAATACTTATCAGGGAACGCTGACCAAAATCAATAAAGTTGCAATACCCAATGAGAAGGGAACTCCGATGATCGGTGCGACCGTGAAGATTGATAATCCGGATGAAAATATTTTTATCGGTGTGGAAGCAAAAGTTACCGTCCAGGCCGCATCTGCAGACAATGTACTGGTGGTTCCGGTTGAAGCGGTCAATATTGGGAATGATGGTTCTTTCTGTTATGTGCTGCGTGATGGAGTCATCGCGAAACAGACAATAGAAACAGGAATTTCCTCTGATGAATACATGGAAGTGAAAAGCGGATTAAAAGAAGGGGATCAGGTGATTCCGGATCTCGGAACGCTTCAGGAGGGTGATCAGGCACAGGCAGCGAGCGGTGCGGCCGGCGGAGCAGATGGAGTACCGGAAGGCGCTGTACTGGAAGATGATGTATAATCCGGACAGGCATCAGGAAAGGGACTTAACATGGGAAATTTGATAGAATATATTAAGATGGCCATACACAACATTATGGCCAACAAGGGCCGCTCCCTCCTGACCATGCTGGGTATCATCATCGGTATTGCTTCGGTTATTATGATCATGGCTGTCGGAGCGGGAACCACGAACCAGATGAATGATGAGATGGACAGTGCGGGAGGCGGTCAGATCCAGGTGATGTGCAGTGATGACGCGATGACTGCCGGTGAATACATGACGCCGGACGATATGCAGGCAATCATGGATAAGGTACCGGGTGTTGAAGCGGTCAGCCCTTCAAGCGGATGGTCAGGGGAAACTTCGACGGGAAAAGGAGAATTTTCTATTAGTCTGACCGGTGCCACGGAAAATCAGCCGATGTTTTCGACTTCCCAGATCAAACGCGGGCATTATTTTACGGCTGCTGATGTCTCGGAGGCGAGACGGGTCTGTGTAATCTCAGACTCCGATGCAAAGAGGCTGTTTGGTTCGGATGACGTTGTCGGTATGGATATCGATGTCACTTACAACGGTGTCACGAAAAGTTATCAGATTGTAGGAGTGACTCAGCAGCCTGAAAACGGGGCATTTGTCTCCTATACATATGAGGGCATGCCGGTCTATATTGATGTTCCTTATACGTCACTCCAGGAATATGATGATACATATGACCAGTTTTACTATTTTGTAGTGCTGGCGGATAAGACGATGGATTCTCAGGAAATATCGAATAAAGTAGTAAAGGTTCTGGAATCCTGTCATCAGAGTGCAGGTGAGGACTACTACCAGGTGCAGAGCTTCCAGGATATTATGAAGACGATGAACAGTATGATGGGCGTGGTGACAGCGTTTATCTCATGCGTGGCAGGTATCTCCCTGCTGGTAGGCGGTATCGGTGTTATGAACATCATGCTCGTGTCGGTAACTGAGCGGACAAGGGAAATCGGTATTCGAAAGTCACTCGGCGCAAAGACATCGTCGATTATGGCACAATTTCTTGCGGAATCAGCGATTCTGACGATTCTTGGAGGCATCATCGGGATCATTCTGGGACTTGCCGGTGCATTCGGCATCTGCAGTGTCATAAACTCGACGCAGAATATGAATATGACACCGGGATTGAGCGCAACGACCATTTTGGGAGCGACGCTGTTTTCCTGCGCAGTCGGTATCTTCTTCGGGATCTATCCTGCAAGAAAGGCTGCAAAACTAAGCCCGATTGAGGCGCTTAGAAGAAATTAGAAGAAATTTAAAACAAGTATTGACAAACAACGTGCGTGTATGTATAATAATCATTGTCGCGAAAATAGTTTAGCGATGATGTGCGTTTAGCTCAGCTGGATAGAGCGTTTGGCTACGGACCAAAAGGTCGGGGGTTCGAATCCTCTAACGCACGTAAAGAAAAAGCCCTGTTTACGGAAATGTAAACAGGGTTTTGTTTTATGCAAAGATCAAATTTTAATGATTAAAACCGGAATAGGCGGGTGATTGGGGCGGTTATAATATTGGCTCATAATTACAATAAAACGCTTGGGATCCAGTGCTTTTAAATATGCCAATACAGCATCACGCTCCACGAATCCGCTGTCTTTGCCGCTGTAGATGCAAAGCGAGATGATTCCGTTTTTCTGTAAAAGTAAAAGACCTGCTTCAAGCGCCGCAATAGTGCTTTTAGGGTGAGTTGCAATCGTGTGATCTCCAGACGGCAGGTAACCGAGATTAAATACAATGCAGGATACCGAGCCCTCTGCTGCATAGCGGGATAAATTACTGTGACTGTCCAAAATCAGCTCTGCACGGCCGGCAACTCCGTGTTCTGTGAGCCGGCTGCGGGTGCGTTCCAGGGCTTCGGGCTGGATATCAAAGGCGAGTACGCGTCCGGTTTCCCCGACGAGCCGGCACAGCAGAAGGGTGTCGTGTCCATTTCCGGCGGTGGCGTCGATACAGAGGTCTCCGGGTCTAATCTGTTCTTTCATAAAGTGGCTGCACCACTGAGTGATCTGATAATTTTTCATAATATTAATTCCCCCGTATTTCATTTCGTGTTAACTTATGGTAAACTTGCTACTATAGTAGCACCTGATAAGACAAAAGAAAAGGATTTAAGATAAAATGGGATATACGGGCAGAAGAAGGAGAAGAAGCAATACGCGCCGCAGGAGAATGGGGGTACGTGAACGGCAGATACAGTTAATGAGACGAATCATAGTCACTGTGCTGGCACTGGTTTTGGTTCTCACGGCAGTATTGATCGTCAGGGCAGTGAGAGGAAAGAATGAGCCTGAGGCTGTCAGGACGGCGGGGACGCAGGAGGTGCAGGACGCAAAGACACCGGAGCCCTCGCCTGAACCGATGCAAATTACTGTGAGCGCGGCTGGCGACTGCACACTCGGAACGGATGAAGACTTTGATTATGATACCAGTTTTAATGCGATGTTTGACAGCGTCGGGGACCCCTCTTATTTTTTACGGAATGTAAAACCCATATTCGAAGAAGATGATTTGACAATCGTGAATCTCGAAGGACCGCTTACCACTTCGGAAGATCTCCAGGAAAAAACATTTTCTTTTAAAGGAGAACCCGAATATACACAGATTCTTACGTCCGGATCTGTGGAAGCGGTAAATCTCGCTAATAACCACAGCCGTGATTACGGAGAGCAGGGGTATGAGGATACCATAAAAAATGTGGAGGCTGCCGGAATTACCAGTTTTGGATATGACCGAACTGCTGTAGCGGATGTGAAAGGAGTCAAGGTAGGATTAGTTGGAATCTATGTACTTGCGGACGGCATGGAGCGGGAGACGCAGCTGAAAGAAAACATTGCGGAGGTCCGGGCGCAGGGAGCACAGCTTGTCATTGTGAGCTTTCACTGGGGATCAGAGAAAGAGAATTATCCGGATGAGACACAGGTTTCACTGGCACACATCGCAGTTGATTCCGGGGCGGATCTGGTTCTGGGACATCATCCGCATGTATTGCAGGGAATAGAGAAATATAAGGGAAAAAATATTGTATACAGTCTGGCTAATTTTTGCTTCGGAGGGAATTCAAACCCCAGTGACAAGGACACGATGATTTTTCAGCAGACGTTTACTGTGACAGGCGATCAGGTGGAAACGGATGATGTGGTCAATATTATTCCGTGTTCTATTTCGTCGGAATCTGGATATAATAATTATCAGCCGATACCGGCTGAAGGAGATGAAAAAACCCGTATTCAGCAGCGGATCGATGAATATAGCGCCGGATTGTCAGACAGTGCCGAAAATAGATAAGACTTATACCATACGATTGGAGGAACAGATGGACAGGACAGAGTTTCTGGAAGCATTGAGAGAAAAGCTAAAAGAGGGAATGTCTGAACGCGACATTTCTGAGCAGGTCAATTATTATTCGAAGTATATTCTTGATGAAGTGCGCGGCGGGAAGCCGGAATCTCAGGTGTTGGAAGAACTGGGAAATCCAACGCTGCTGGCAAGAACGATTTTGGATACACACGGACAGATGGAAGATGATCCGGCAGCGGAAAATATACAGCAGAATCATCAGAACGGCGGACAGAGCCGGGAGAGAAGCTGGAGCATAAAGACGGACAGAAACTGGGGCTGCATTGTGGCAGCTGTCGTCGTTGTGCTTGTCCTTGGAATCGTCCTGTGGCTGGTTGGGAGTATATTCAGGTTTTTGTCGCCGATTCTGGTACCGGTACTGATCATTCTTCTGATCACTTCCAGTTTAAAGAAAAGATGATAATACAGAAAAAGCGTGTCGGCTGAACCGACACGCTTTTTGAATTCGATGCTTAAGAGAGTGAATTAATACTTTGAAGTAGAAGAATTTTCATTTGAATTGTGGCAATTTGAAGCCTTATTCTTGTTAGTTGAATTCTTATTAGAGCTGTTTGAGCTATTTGAGCTATTCGTGCTGTTAGAGCTGTTGGAGCTGTTTGTGGAGTTTTTGCTGCTCTCGTTGGACTCGTTGTAGGAATTTGAGTTGTTGCTCATCTTATTTTTGTTTGTGCTGTCATCAGAATAATTTTTAGACATGTCATTTCCTCCTGTAATTTTAAAAATTTACGTTACGCTGTTAGTATCTCTGATATCTGTTTTTTTATACAAATTATAAAAACTTAGCAGATGAAGGCAGGAGAAAGCTGGGAAAGTAGACAGGAATGCTTTAGTTTTTTGAAAAAATTTATGATATAGTAAAAACAAAAACCAGGAGGTATGCAACAATGAAAGTGGCGATATTGGGGGCTGGAAACATCGCGACATCCATGGCGACTGCACTTGGCGGACTGGACCGTTCCGTTGCTGAGGCATATGCGATTGCTGCCAGAGATTATGAACGTGCAAAAGAATTTGCGGAGAAATGGGGGATTTCAAGGGCATACGGCTCTTATGAGGAAATGCTGAGTGATCCGGAAGTTGATCTCGTGTATGTGGCAACTCCGCATGTGTTTCATTATGAACATTCTAAGATGTGTCTGGAACATGGAAAGCCTGTGCTCTGTGAAAAACCATTTACAGTGACGTCTGCACAGGCGGAAGAGCTGTTTGCACTGGCTGAGGCTAAGAAACTTTTGATCGCTGAAGCGATGTGGACACGCTATATGCCGAGCCGGAAAATGATTCAGGATCTTATGGAAAGTAAGGTAATCGGAGAGATCACATCACTGAGCGGGAATCTCGGCTATGAGCATATCAATATTGACAGGATGAGAAGACTGGAGATGGCGGGCGGAGCGCTGATGGATTTAGGCGTATATCCGATTAATTTTGCGCTGATGTGTTTTGGGGATAAGATCAAAGAGGTTCAGTCCACGTGTGTGAAGCTTGAAACAGGGGTTGATGCGCAGGAGAGTATGACCTTTATTTATGAGGACGGAAAAATGGCGGTACTGTACGCCTCCATGCTTGTGCATTCTAACAGGCTGGGAGAAATTAACGGAACAAAAGGCTGCATTGAGGTGCAGAATATCAATAATTGTGAAGAAATTCGCGTGTTGGATGAAAAACGTCAGCTTGTTGCAAGATATCCGGTGCCGGAACAGATAAACGGATATGAGTATGAAGTGCTGGCATGTAAAAAGGCGATCGAGGAAGGGCTGCTGGAGTGCCCGGAGATGCCGCATGAAGAGATCCTGAAAGTAGTCAAAATCACAGAATATCTGAGAAAAGAGTGGGGTGTCATCTATCCTTTCGAGTGATCCGGTGTGTTTTCATAAAAAAGTGTTAATAATTCTGAAATTTCTATTATCTTTCTTATTGCATTTTTATGGAAATTGTATTATAATCTTATTTGTAAAGAGAATTTACCCTTCAAAAAATTTTTTTTACAAATTAATAACCCTTATTAATTATTTATACTCCCCTCGAAAGGCCGTGGTAGCTCCCCTACCGCGGTCTTTCTCTTTGCGCATGGGACGAAGTAGCCGGAATAAGGCTTTCTCATTTCTGTGGCTGTGAATATACTATTAAAAAGGAGCTTTTTATGTCGGAATTGGAAATGATTTCTGCCAAGATGCTGGATGCGTATCGGAAAAGAAACGATACGCTGCTGATAGATTTACGTTCCTCAGAGGAGTATTTCCGGTATCATATACCGGGAGCGCGCCACATCGACTATGAGGATACAGAGGCGCTGTTCGGGCTGCCCAGGAACAAAGAGATCATCCTGTACTGTGAACGGGGTGCCTCCAGTATGGCAAGGGCCAAAGAAATGGCCAGATCAGGATACAATGTCAAGTCAATGATAGGCGGTATCCATGCATATCGTGCAGAAGCAGGTCACTGACGGCTTGTGTTTTCATGGATATCATAGTAAAATAAATCAATAGATTAAAAATGAAGCAGGGGCTTCTCCGCAGTCTTGGATGAAGCCCCTGAAACGGGAAAAGAGGATAGCATGAAAATGTTTGAGCTGATAGCGCCCTGCCATTTCGGAACTGAGGCGGTGCTGAAAAGAGAAATTATCGATCTGGGATATGAAGTCAGCAGGGTTGAGGACGGAAAGGTGACTTTTCTGGGTGACGCGGAGGCTGTTGCGTATGCGAATGTGTTTCTGCGCACGACAGAGAGGATTCTGCTGAAAGTAGGACAAGTGAAAGCGGAAACATTTGAAGAGTTGTTTGAGAAGACGAGAGCGCTGCCCTGGGAGGAATTCATTCCGAAAGACGGCAAGTTCTGGGTCGCTAAGGCAAATTCCATTAAGAGCAGATTATTCAGTCCCTCAGATATTCAGTCCATTATGAAAAAGGCGATCGTGGAGAGGCTGAAAGAGAAGTACAGGGTATCATGGTTTGAAGAGGATGGTGACAGTTATCCGATACGTGTGACGTTTATGAAAGATGTGGCAACCATCACGCTTGACACATCCGGGATCTCTCTGCATAAAAGAGGATACCGTCAGAATACGGTAAAAGCACCGATTACGGAGACACTTGCTTCGGCGCTGCTGATGCTCACACCGTGGAAACAGGACAGAATTCTGGTAGACCCATTCTGCGGGAGCGGTACGTTTCCGATTGAAGCGGCGATGATGGCGGCGAACATGGCACCCGGGATGAACCGTTCCTTTTTGGCCGAGGACTGGAAACATATTGTTCCCAGAAAGTGCTGGTATCAGGCAGTGGAGGAGGCACAGGATCTGATGGATACAGGCGTCGAGACGGATATTCAGGGTTATGACATTGATGCGGGTGCTGTCAGGGATGCCAGGGAAAACGCCAGGCTGGCGGGAGTGGATCATATGATTCATTTTCAGCAGCGTGCGGTAAAAGATTTAAGCCATCCAAAGAAATATGGCTTTATCGTAACGAACCCTCCTTATGGAGAACGTCTGGAAGACAAGGAAATGCTGCCCGGTTTATACCGGGAACTTGGAGAGAGTTATCAGAGACTGGACAGCTGGTCGATGTATCTGATCACGAGCTTTGCGGATGCGGAAAAATATATTGGGAAAAAGGCAGACAGAAACCGTAAAATTTATAATGGCATGCTGAAGACTTATTATTATCAGTTTCTGGGTCAAAAGCCTCCCAAGAAGCATGGAACTTATTGATAGTTGAAAAGGGACAGTCTGTTTATGAGAAGAATAATATTTGCTACGGGAAACTCGGGGAAAATGAAAGAGATCAGAGAGATTCTGAGCGATTTGAACGTAGAAGTTGTCTCTATGAAAGAAGCCGGTATAACGGCTGATATCGTGGAAGACGGTGCTACGTTTGAGGAAAATGCGGTTATTAAGGCCAGAGCCATTATGGAGATTACGAATGAGATCGTACTGGCGGATGATTCGGGACTTGAGATTGATTATCTGAATAAAGAACCCGGCATCTATTCGGCAAGATATATGGGGGAAGACACCTCATATCGGATTAAAAACAAAAATCTGATCGACCGTCTGGAAGGCGTGCCGGATGCAAAGCGGACGGCACGGTTTGTGTGTGCGGTCGCAGCCGCATTTCCTGGCGGAGAGGTAGTGACGGCACGGGGGACGATCGAAGGGATCATTGGCTATGAGGAGCGCGGTGAAAATGGTTTTGGTTATGATCCCATTTTCTATGTGCCGGAATATGGCTGTTCCACGGCGGAGCTTCCTCCGGAAGAAAAAAATAAAATCAGCCATCGGGGAAAGGCATTGAGAAAAATGAAAAAAGAATTAAAATCAAGAAAAGTGGGTTGAAATCAATGAGGGTACTGATCATAAGTGATACGCATGGACATGCAGAGAATCTGTCGGGGGTGCTGGAGAGAATCTGGCCGATTGATGCTCTGATTCACTGCGGCGATGTAGAGGGAGAAGAGGATTATATTGCGGAGCTGGCAGAATGTCCTTCGTATATTGTAGCGGGTAACAATGACTACTTCAGTGTACTGGATCGCGAAATGGAGTTTGAACTGGGAGGGAAGCAGATATTTCTTACGCACGGACATTATTATGGGGTATCGATGGGAACTGAAATGATCAAGGAAGAAGGGGAAAGCCGCAAAGCGGACATTGTGGTGTTTGGCCATACACATAAGCCGTGTTGTGAGATATCGGACAACATTGCAGTTTTGAATCCAGGCAGTCTGGCTTATCCGAGACAGGCGGGCAGAAAGCCCAGCTTTATGATCATGGAGCTGAATGAGAACGGGGAATTCCACTGTACGACGAGATACCTCGGATAGAGTAGAAAACTGCTGGAAAATAAGCGAAAAAATAGTATGAAAAAAGTGTTGACATTTGCTGGGGCATATAATATAATATACCTTGCGTCAGGCAAAAAACGCATAAATACAACAATTACAAAAGCAATATCGGGGTGTGGCTCAGCTTGGCTAGAGCGCCTGGTTTGGGACCAGGAGGCCGCAGGTTCGAATCCTGTCACCCCGACTGTTGTATCGACTATGACAACAAGATAGCAGCCGATATGCGGGTGTAGTTCAATGGTAGAACACTAGCCTTCCAAGCTAGATACGTGGGTTCGATTCCCATCACCCGCTTACGTGTTTGTAGCTCAGCTGGATAGAGCAACGGCCTTCTAAGCCGTGGGTCGGGGGTTCGAATCCCTTCAAGCACGTTATGGTGGGTATAGCGCAGTTGGTTAGCGCGCCAGATTGTGGCTCTGGAGGCCAAGGGTTCGAATCCCTTTATCCACCTTATCTAATGGGCTATCGCCAAGCGGTAAGGCACAGGACTTTGACTCCTGCATTCGCTGGTTCAAATCCAGCTAGCCCAGTTTGGGAATGCAGGACATGAGGTTCTGCATTCCTGTTAGACAATTGAATATTGTGGGATATTAGCTCAGTTGGTAGAGCACTTGACTTTTAATCAAGTTGTCCGGGGTTCGAATCCCCGATGTCTCATAGCAAAAGCTTTGGAAATGATGTTTCCAAAGCTTTTTCTTTTCCGTGCGCGGTCTGTATGGTATACTCAAGTCAAAGTAAGGAGGGGATTTGGTGAAACGAGGAAGAATAAGAATCATATTATGGCTGTTTGGTTTTATGGTGCTGATAAGTCCTCTGGTGGGGGTAGAAGCGTCGGAGCAAATCGAGGTATTGCCGGAAATATCAGTTCAAAGTGAAATAACGCCGGAAACAGATGACACCAGCGTTGAAGCGCAGGATATTGCAGAGCAGCCGGAAACAGAAGGAGAATCCGGGGACGAAAACAAAAGAGAGAATCAGGGAGAACTGGACTATATTTATGATCGGCCTATGACAGAAGAAGAAATTGCCGGGCAGAAAGCAATGGAGCCTTATTTGAGGAGGCGGATCAATACAGAACCCGAGCCGGAAGCTGTGAGGTACACATACCGGACTCGCTCGGTACTGCCTGAGCGTTATGATTCCAGAGACTATGGCTATATCACGCCGGTAAGAAACCAAAATCCATTTGATACGTGCTGGGCTTTTGCGATAGATACGGTGGCTGAAACCTCACTGATTATGAACCAAATGGCAGATGCTCAAAATGCAGACCTGTCAGAACTTCACACGGCATACTATTTCTATAACAGATGGACGGACCCTCTGAATCTGACGGAAGGGGATATAAATATCCCTGAAGAGGGATATGATTACCGTTCAAACGGTGGTAATCTGTTAATGAGCGCTTTTGCATTTGCTAATTGGACCGGGACAGAATCTGAGCAGGATGCGCCGTATACATGGGCGTATGAAGATTTGCCGCCGTTTACGGAGGATCAGCAGTTCAGTGCAGATGCAAAGTTGAAAAATGCGTATTTTATCAACAACGAAGTATCGCAGGTAAAAGAAGCAATCCTGCGGTTTGGTTCGGTTGCGGTCATGTATTACCACAATGGCGGGCGATATCTGAATTACAGTACCAGTGCATTCTGCAACCCTGCGGACAGTGCTCCGTACACGGATCATGCGGTGGCGATTGTGGGCTGGGACGATACGTTTAAAAAGGAAAATTTTAAATCTGATAGTAACGTCATGGAAGATGGCGCCTGGATTGTAAAAAACAGCTGGGGAGACTCATGGGGAGCGCAGGGATATTTCTATATATCATATGAGGAGCCAACGATTTGTAATGTGACAGCGCTGGAATTCCAGGACGGAGATGCGTATCAATATAATTACCAGTACGACGGGAGTTCCATGACGACGGCATATACAGTTGGTGAGGGACAGAAACTTGCTAATGTATTCGAAGTTCAAGGGGCGTCCTCGGAGTATGAAGTCCTGGAAGCGGTGAATTTTGCGCTGCGGGGAGCAAATGTGCCGTACAGTATTCAGGTATATACGGATCTGCAGTCGGAAAGGGATCCGACGAGTGGAACGGCGGTTTTTGAGAAGGACTTGGGCGGAGTGACGGGGTACAGCGGCATTCATACGGTGGAGCTGCCGAAAGCGGTCCGGGTGATGGCGCATACAAAGTTTTCGGTGGTGATCAGTTTTTTACAGGATACAGCGTATTATGCTGAGCGGACAACGGATTCCGACTACAGTAGTTGGGTGTCTGCGCGGGCTGTGACTGCCCCGGGACAGAGTTTCTGGTTAAATTCCAGCGGGGACTGGCAGGATCTGGGCAATAGCGGGATATGCGCCAGGATCAAAGCTTTCACGAATGAATCATCGTCGGTGGGTGAAGACAGGGTTACAGTCGGAATTAAAAATACTGCTGGAACCCAGATTCTTCTGGAATGGACAGTGCAAAGCGGTGCGGAAGGTTACACAATCTATCGGAGTACCACAGAGAAGGGCGAATATTCATATCTGGATACAGTAATTGGAGAACAGACAACGACTTATGCGGATGACAGTGTGGAACCTGATGTCAAATATTATTACAGGGTAAAATGGTATGTGAATGATAATGAGGTAATGCGGGAAAGCCTGTCCAGCAATGTGGTATCGGCGGTCGCACTGCTTGCGGTTCCTGAAATGGCGGTTTCCTCGGTGGATTATAACAGCGTAACTCTTACATGGGGAGAATCGAAAGGTGCTGATGGCTGTCAGATATGGAGAAGCACGAAAAAAGACAGTGGTTTTTCCATGATAGCGGAGGTGAAGGGGAAGCGTTCATATGTTGACGGTAAACGGTCGACAGGAGTCACGTATTATTATAAAATCCGGGTATTTCATAAACTGGCTGGCCGCACGGTATACAGCGCGGGGTCTGATATTGTCGCGGCGAAACCGCAATTAAAGCAGCCGGTTTTGTCTGGGAGCTCAGGAGGATATCATTCGGCATATTTGACCTGGAAAAAAATCGAAGGTGCACAGGGTTACTGCATTTTTCGGAGCAGCAGTAAAGAAAACGGATATAAAGGGGTAAAAAACCTGGCTGATCCGAGTAAACTGACGTATTCTGATATAAAGATATCTGACAAGGAGACCCTGAAGACTGGGACAACCTATTATTATAAAATCAGAGCTTACAGAAAAGTAGCGGGTGCTATCTGCTACAGTGAACCTTCCGGGGCTGTTGCTGTTACACCTGCGTTAAAAACGCCGGTATTAACAGGCAGGCCGGGCGATTACAAAAGCGCTGCATTGAGCTGGAATAAAGTCTGGGGAGCCAGCGGTTATCAAATATATCGGAGCGTAAAAGCGACAAGTGGATTTTCTGTGGTAAGAAATGTGACAAATGGTGATGCGCTGTCATATACGAACAGTTCGCTTTCCACGGGAAAAACATATTATTACAAAGTGCGTGCGTTTCGTACGGTGAATGGGAAAACGTATTACAGTGCCAGTTCAAAACCGGTTGGGGTAAAGCCGATCCCCGGTCAGGTTGGTATAAACAGCGTGAGTTCCACTGCTGGCGGAAAGTTGAAAATTTCCTGGGGAAAAGTATCAGGGGCTGACGGTTATCAGATCTATCGGACAGATGGGACGACTGGAAAGTATTCGCAGATAAAAACAATGAACGGGAATGGTAATGTGGTATATACCGATTCCTCTAAAAAGACGGGCGGTAAAAAGTATTACTACAAAATCAGGGCGTTTCGTAAGGTTGCCAACGGAACAGTCTATGGAGGTCTTTCTCCGGCAAAGGCCGGGATTGTAAAGTGATGGAATTAAAAAATGGGGCTATCGGGAAATGACGGATTTTAGCCCCTTGGATACAAAATAGCAGCACCCCGGTGAAAATCATGCCTTCAGGCATCTGTTTTTTTCACCGGGGTGCTGTTCTGTATTTTTGTTCGTTCTTCATATCCTGTTTTAAAGCGCACAAAAGAAAGGTCCTGTGGTTTCTGAAGCATTCTTCTGCTACGCCAAGCCCTGCTCCGCTTTCCCCTCGTATTTCTTGATCTCCCCCTCAAGGAACCGGTGATATTTATTTATGTTCCGGCCGAATGCATACAGCATGAACTCCCTGCAGACCTTTTCTTCCGTGCGGTAATTGAACCTCCGGAACCCGTCGTTCTCCTTGAGGTCTCCGAAATGTCCTTCTGTCTGTATCGAACGGATCTGTCGGTTCAGGATTCCCTTTTCACTCTGTATGTTCGCGTGTGAATCTGCCTGCAGCTCCACCCACGTTTCATTTATCTTCATGACCTTGTTTTTGTCTTTATCCCGTTTTCCATCATATCTGTACAGGCACCGGGCTTTGTGTTCACAGCCTCCGCAGTCCTCACATCCATAGACTTCCGTCTGCCGTATATAACCTTCCTGCCGGCTCTGCTCTGTCCGGATATGGTCCAGACGTCTTCCGTCGTGGCACCGGTAGTAATGCGTGTCGTCCTCCACCATATACATCATGTTGTAATACTTCCCGATATCCTCTTTGTAGGCACGCGTCTTCCTTTTTTCATGTGTCTGCAGTTTTATATAGCTCCTGATCCCATGCCTCCGGAGATACAGCAGGTTCCTTTCACTGCAGTAGCCACTGTCTGCCGTGGCTTCCTCCGGGTATTTACAAAAGGCCGCCTTATGTTTTTCCAGTACCGGTACCAAGGTATTGTAATCGGTCCGGTCACTGCTTATGTAAGTGTGTATGATGAAATAATTCTCCACTGCGATCTGTACGTTATATGCTGGCTTGAGCTGTCCGTTCATCATGTGGTCATCCTTCATGCGCATGAAGGTGGCTTCCACATCCGTCTTTGAATAGCTGTTCCGGTCACTGCCCATGGTCTCGTAGTTGTTTTTATATGTTAGGAGCCGTTCCCCGCAGGCTTCCAATTCCTCATGCAGCTGTTGGATTTCGGATTTATGCTTTCCTTTCCCGCTCTGGAAGGTAATTCCTTCTGCCCGGGCAGCCTCCGTCAGGGCTGTCTGCATCTGCAGCAGCTCCAGCGGCGAACACCGGTCAATTTCAATCACTGTGTTGTTTGGCAGTTTGCTGTGTTTTGTCAGCTTCCGCTTCCGGTTCTCTTCTATTACTTTTCTGACCCGCTCCATTCCTTCGACCACAAACATATGGGCTTCTGGTATCTTATACTTCTTCCCGTAACCGCTGTCTGAAAGAAAGCGGTTGAACCGATTATAAAGCGCATCGATGGTATCCAGAAGCCTGGCCAGATGGTAGTTGATGCTTCCGCGCCAGACAAATGTATAGCGGTTTGCATTCGCTTCGATCTTCGTGCCGTCGATGAACAGTGCTTCGAGTGTGATCAGGTCTTCCTTCTGTAAGCGGCGGATAAACTGATAGTGCAGATCCTCCAGGACCTGTCCGGTCAGCCTGTCCTTGATGAAGTCATAAAAAACATCACGCCCGGGTTTCCCTCCCTTTGTCAGCCAGATGAAAGCCAGATCTCTCTGGCATAACTCAACAATCCGGTCAACTGCCCGCACACCGCGCATGTTGGCATAGATAAGTACGGCAAATATCATGATAGGATTATAGCCTCTTCTCCCTTTTGTCGAATACTGAGCCAGCAGGCTCTCGTAATTTAATTCCTCCAGGACTTTTTTTAGGGTATGGACGGGATCGCCCGACGGTAAACCTAACTGATACAGGCTGAACTGAATTTTCTGTTGCCCTAAGTCGAAAAATTCGTTATAATATAATCTCATGGTAGTTACATTATAACATGTAACGGAGGGGAGATGGTTATCGTTAGCCGTCTCTTTTCTCTTTTTAAAATTTACAGGGGCACATAACTCGCATGAGTTATGTGCCCCTGTTTCCGGAACTATCTATTTCCCGATTGCCCCGTTTTTGGCAGATCTGTTTTTTGAATCAGTCGACGTTTGGGAGCCCTGCAAATCCAGGCTCCAGATCGGCGTCGGTTGGGATGTAATCCGTCATTTCGCCGTCGTTGTATTTTCCATATGCCACCATATCGAAATAGCCTGTTCCTGTCAATCCGAAGACGATAGTTTTTTCTTCCCCTGTCTCCTTGCATTTAAGCGCCTCGTCGATGGCCACACGGATCGCATGACTGCTTTCCGGAGCCGGAAGGATTCCCTCAACGCGTGCAAACTGTTCCGCTGCTGCGAATACTTCTGTCTGCTCGACGGAAACTGCCTCGATCAGTTTGTCATCGTAAAGCTGTGAAACGACGGAACTCATGCCGTGGTAGCGGAGACCGCCTGCGTGGTTTGCAGATGGAATAAAACCGCTTCCCAGGGTATACATTTTAGCCAGTGGGCAGATCATGCCGGTATCACAGAAATCATAGGCGTAACGGCCGCGTGTCAGGCTCGGACAGGAAGCCGGTTCGACAGCAATGATGCGGTAATCTGCTTCGCCTTTGATTTTTTGTCCGACGAAAGGAGAGATCAGACCTCCGAGGTTGGAGCCTCCGCCTGCGCATCCGATCACAATGTCGGCTTTGATATCATATTTATCCAGAGCGGCTTTGGTTTCCAGGCCGATGATAGACTGGTGCAGCAGTACCTGGCTGAGGACGGACCCCAGTACATAACGGTAGCCATCGAGTGACGTTGCCGCTTCGACAGCCTCTGATATGGCACAGCCGAGGCTTCCCGACGTTCCGGGGTGTTCTGCGAGGATTCTGCGTCCCACTTCTGTGGTTTCGGATGGGGACGGGGTAACGGACGCACCGTATGTTCTCATAACTTCGCGGCGGAAAGGTTTCTGTTCATAGGAGACTTTTACCATATATACTTTACAGTCAAGGTCGAAATAAGAACATGCCATGGAAAGTGCTGTTCCCCACTGTCCGGCCCCTGTTTCCGTTGTGACGCCGGTCAGCCCCTGTTTTTTGGCGTAATACGCCTGAGCGATGGCGGAGTTCAATTTGTGACTTCCGGAAGTGTTGTTGCCCTCGAACTTGTAATAGATTTTTGCAGGAGTATCCAGGGCTTTTTCGAGAAAATATGCGCGCACCAGAGGTGATGGACGGTACATTTTATAAAAATCCTGAATTTCCTGGGGAATGTCAAAGTATGCGGTATCGTTGTCGAGTTCCTGTCTGACCAGTTCGTCGCAGAAAACCGGCCGAAGTTCCTCGAATGTCATTGGTTTTAGGGTTCCTGGGTTCAACAGAGGGGCTGGTTTGTTTTTCATATCTGCCCGGACGTTGTACCATTGCGTTGGCATCTCGTTTTCTTCCAGATAAATTTTGTACGGAATATTCTTTTCTGTGCTCATTGTTGTTCATCCTTTCTTTTGGGTAATTGGATAAAATAAAAAACCTGCCCTATCGAATTGATAGGACAGGAGTATTATAACCTGCGGTGCCACCTAACTTCACCCTGCTGTTTGGGGTGCGCTCATACATGTACATACATACACGTCCCGTGATAACGATCGGTCTTCGTCTCGCCTACTCGGATTATTCCTTTCAGTTTGCCCTCGCAAGCCCATTCGTCACGCACACTTTACTGCAATCCCACCGTATGCAGCTCTCTGGAAAAGCTTCTGCCATGATTACTACCCTTGCTCATAGGTTTATTATATAATATTACATGTTTAATATGTGTTAAATATACTATGTGAAAATAGAAAAGTCAAGACCAAACATTGACAATAATTGGCTTCATGGTATATAATCATGAATAGTTTCGCGGGCATGGCGGAATTGGCAGACGCGCCAGATTTAGGTTCTGGTGGGAGACCGTGCAGGTTCAAGTCCTGTTGCCCGCATTAAATTAATACCTAATTATCCTTACTTAAACATAATTCATTGCACTGACACGCATTGGGAGTCTAAATCAGACTCCATTATTGTTGTACGCTGCTTCTATATAACAAATCGTTCTGCTGATTTCGGTCGTGAATCGTAATCCCGCCAGTATACTATTTTAATGGAACCATTATCAAAATCCGTAATACAATGAAATTGCTGTATAATGAAAACATGCGGAAGAGCTGCGTATTTATGGCTTAAATGTTCTGAGTATCCATGTAAACTGATAAAGAATTGGATAAGATAAATTGAGAGGTGAATGTAAGTGTCAGCAGATATGCAGAGATATATTGCCTTTTTGCGAGGCGTCAACATAAGCGGCAAAAACAAGGTTCCAATGGCTGAACTGAAAGAAGAGTTTGAAAGATTGGGGTATAAAGAAGTCAGGACATATCTCAACAGTGGCAATGTGATTTTTTTAAGTGATGAAAATGATATGGAAAGTGTCACAAAACAGATTCTAAAGATGTTAAAAAATCAGTTCGGTTTAGATATTCCTGTTTTTGTCATAGCCCAAGAAGAACTTGAGGACATCTTATGCAATGCTCCTGATTGGTGGGGAAATGAGGATAAGAAAATCTATGATAATCTAATTTTTATCATGCCGCCAGCTACATTTGCTGACGTGTTTCATGAAATCGGAGAACCTAAAAAAGGATTAGAGAGGATACAGGATTACAAAGAAGCGATATTCTGGTCATTCAGCAGACAGGATTATCAGAAAACAAATTGGTGGTCAAAAACAGCGAGTGCAAATATCGGCAGTAAATTAACAATACGAACTGCAAATACAATCAGAAAGATAGTTGGAATGTAGTCATCTCTGGCTTCTGGTTTGGCGGAAGTTGAATGGAGTCGAAAGCGGAATTTGTGAAGGAGTCAGTCAAGGCGGGAAAGCCCTAAAACGGCTTCCCTCCCCTTATAATTCCCTGTCTGCTGATGTTATCAGAGTTCTGGCGATTTGTTCATTCGCGGGATTCATTTCTTTCCCGTAAGTCTGCGGCATCGTTGAAACCTGGTATGTATTCTGCTGCCTGACTGATCCGATCGCGGGCGTTCGTAACCAATCGCTTATTTTCTTCGTACAGGTAATCGGGCCTGTGTGTATACATCTTGCAGTAATCACATTTGTCTTCCAGCTGGTTGAAGAGCTCCGTTTTACAACCGAGGCATTTCCGAATACTCCACACAAAACATTTCTGAGTGTCATTGTAAAATTGTTTATACATCAGCTTATCAAGCGAATGCTTTTTATGGTAGATTGCGTAACGGCGCCAACGCCGATAGTCGTCAAAAGCATAACTGGATGCCTCATAAGTCATTTGGAATATTTTGGACACGTCGTTTGCATTTTTGCATTCTGCATAGTATATGGCTATGCGCGGTGCGAGTAACCGGCTTGCAAAGTAATTGGCTTCCCGTTCCTTTACATTTGTATAAGGCGTCCGATGCCCCAGTACGATATGTCCGATCTCGTGGGCGAGAGAGAAGCGACGCCGGCAAAACATAGCCTGGTCATTATAATAAACCTTGTTATTCAGCCGGAATGCATCATCGCTGATCTGCTGGCATGCCTCCTGTTTTACTTCTGACTGTTCCGTATATTCGATGCATTCGTAACCGTGTTGTTCGATTATGTCGAACAGGTTAATCGGGAAGGATCTGACGTTACACTTCTGAAAGACCTCTAAAATTTTCCATTCAATTTCCTCGTGTGTCAAACAAAATCTCTCCTTATGGGAGCCTGATCAAATCTTCAGACATGAGTGATCTGCTCTTAATACTATAATTTGAATATCAGTCTTATTCTTACATTTCCTGAAAAAACAAACATACGTTCGAATAAATAAATTATAGGACGTACAATGTATTTTGTCAACAGGAAATAAGGGAGTGTTTTCGGCAATCAAAAACTGTCCGCGGATTACGGACAGTTTAGCATTCGACAAGATTCGACAAACGGAAGAAAAAAATTAACCAGCAGTTAATATGCCGGAAAATCGGTAAGATATGTACAGAGATAAAGGATCAGTTCTTTGGGCGACGGCGGTTCAATCAATTTTCGTTTTATAATCTGTTCTAATCTCTTATGATCTCCATACTCCCAACAATCAATAGTTGCTCTCGAGATGCTCCGTGCTATGGATTTTATTGAAAGACCAATCTCTTGCGAGATCAGCGGATATACCTGCCGTTCCAGATTAAGTCCTGTATGAAAAGGAAGCTGACAACTATAGTATACAGCTAAGGCCAGGTTATAATAGCTTTTATGGCATGGATGTCCGGATATGGACTGAATCAGTGTGATGACATCTTTTAAAGTCATGATATATCCTCCTTATAAATGTATCTTAAGAATAATTTTACACTGACTAGACTAAAAAAGGATAAGAATAGACAATAGTAGACGAAAAAAATGTTTTGCCGAAATGCACTCATGATAGAAAATGGAGGTTAACGTTGTTTGACAGAGAATTTAGAATCATGTAGAATAAGCCGTAATAAAGACTTAACGAGTGGCTGAAGCAAAACTTGAAAAGTAAGGTTGAGAGTGAAATAAAAATTCACCCATCCCTGAATTGAGCCGCGGCAGGTGCGGCATGGGAGGTAGAAATGGCGGTTACATCAAAACAGATTGCAGAGCTTGCCGGGGTCTCGCGGGGCACTGTTGACCGCGCCCTGCATAACCGGGGGCGTGTAAAACCGGAGGTTGCGGAACGCATCAGAAGAATTGCAGATGAGCTGGGATACCAGCCTCATCCTGCAGGGCAGGCTCTTGTACTTGCGCGCAGAGAGTTTAAGTTCGGTGTCTATGTGCAGTCGGTTGCGACTCCTACGATGCAGATGGTGCTTGCGGGGGCAGAAAAAGCAGCAGCTGAATTAAAAGCATTTGGCGTGACAACCCTGATCAAAACTTATCCGACGATTGACAAAGCGGCGGAGATGTTGGCAGTCGATGAGTTTCTGGAGGCTGGATGCCAGGCGATAGCACTCACACCGGTTACTGAACCGGATGTGGTGGATCGGATTAACGGGCTGTCGGAATCCGGAATACCCGTGGTGGTTTTCAATGGAGACCTTCCCGACAGCAGAAGGCTTTGCTATGTTGGGATGGATAACTATGTCGGCGGTCAGATCGCAGGCGTTATGATGGGATATATGTTTTCGGATGGGGGTAAGGTGCTGCCCATTACGGCACACTTAACCAATTATGCGCATTATATCCGCGCAAAAGGTTTTATGGAAGTTCTGCAGGGGGATTTTCCGAAGGTTGAGCTGCTTCCGCTGCAGGCATGCTTTGACAATGATACCTTTGCGTATGAAATCACGAAGACGGCGCTCAGCGAACATCCGGATATCGCCGGAGTGTTTTCGGCATCAAACGGGACCCAGGGTGTGTGCAGGGCGATTGAAGAGGCGGGACGGACGGGACAGATCCGTGTGTTTACGTTTGATGACAATCCGAAGAATGTTGAAGATCTGAAAGCGGGGAGGATCAGTCTGCTTTTTGGTCAGGGAGCGGAATATCAGGGGTATCGTCCTCTGTATATTCTCTATGATTATGTGGCGAAAGGATTAAGCCCAACTGAGTCAAGTGAGTACATCGAGCCAAGTGTTGTGACGAAATACAATTTAAGGGAAGCGGGACGGGCGCCTGTTATTATGAGGTAAAACAACAGGCGGAATCGTGGCGGACCTGTAAGACACATACCCGTTTATAAAAGCGTGCATAGTGAACGCAATTAAATGCAACCGTATCAGTGCTGATACGGTATTTTTTTAGAAATGCGTGCAAAAAATGTGAGAAATCATAGTTATTGGCAATATATCATAAAAATCATGGGCGATTATTGTAATATCATACAAAAACAGGAAATTTTGGTAAAAACGCTTGCGTTCTCGTGCACACCGGAATATAATATACCTAACAAATGGATGGACACGAATACGGGATGTATGAGTGCAGAGTAAAGAAGCGATGGAGGATTTGAGAATGGATTTGAGAGTGGGTATTATCGGGTGCGGAATGATTGGTAAGGAACATGCAAAACGTCTGCAGTACAAGATTCAGGGAGTCACAGTTACTGCGGTGTGCGATGTTTTTGAAGAAGGTGCAAAAGCAGCATCAGAGCTGGTCGGAGGAGTCAGAGTATATACGGATGCTGCCGAACTGATTAATGATCCGGAAGTTGATGCGGTTGTAGTAACAACTCCTGGAAATTATCACAAAGATTCTATTCTCAAGGCTATCACTGCGGGAAAACCCGTGTTCACCGAGAAGCCTCTGACTACGACTGCCGCGGAATGCAAAGAGATCGTAGATGCGGAAATTGCCTCCGGAAAACATCTGGTTCAGGTTGGTTTTATGCGCCGCTACGACCGCGGATATAATCAGGTGAAAGAACTGATTGAGACCGGCGAGTTTGGTGCACCGCTGGTTTTGAAGTGTACGCACCGTGCGGAGTCTGTTGCGGATGACTATACGACGGAGATGGCGGTTACAGACACGGCAATCCATGAGATTGATGTGCTGCCCTGGCTGATCGGCGGCGATGAGTGGGATGAAGTTCAGTGCATTATGCCGAAAATAACAAAAAATGCTCATGAAGGACTGAAAGATCCACAGGTTATGATCATGAAAACAAAAGGCGGTGTTGTCTGTATGCTGGAAGTCAATGTAAACTGTGGGTTCGGATATGATATCAACTGCGAAGTTGTCTGCGAAGACGGTGTCATCAATCTGCCGTGCCCGTCCTTCCCGACCACACGCAGGAATTTCGAAGTGGCTACAGCCATTGAAAAGAACTGGATTCTCCGCTTTATTGACTCTTATGATGTGGAACTGCAGGATTGGGTTGACAACGTAAAGGCGGGGACAACAGGCGGTTCCTCTGCATGGGACGGCTACACGGCTGCGATTACAGCGGATGCGCTTGTCGCCTCTCAGAAAACTGGAAAAACAGAAAAAGTCATTACCGGCGGGATGCCTGAATTCTATAAAAAATAATAGTATGATGTTGGGGTCAAAAGGTCTTTTGACCCTGGCAGCATAGTATTGAATGAGAAAGGTGCATCTGCGAATGAAATAACAGTTCGCAGATGCACCTTTTATTCGGGTTTCAGAAAAGGAAAATTTTTCGGTGTTGTATGAAAGGTTATGATTTGGTATACTGGAAGTAACTGGAACCTGATTTTGGAATACGAGGTAAATGGATTTGATGAGAGAAAAATATGAAACATTACAGGTAGGAGTATTGCGTGATGCTGCTAAAAGACGTGGTTTAAAGGGAATATCCACGATGAAAAAGAGCGAGCTGATTGAGCTTATGGTGCAGGAAGACGAAAAAGAGAAACTCGAAGCTGCACCGGAGAGTGATTCAGAAAAACGGATTGAGAAAGAGACAGAAGAAAAGGGCAGGGTAGATTACAATCAGCTTGACAGCGGTGAATCAGCGAACGGTATCCTGGAAGTGATGAGCGATGGATATGGGTTCATCCGATGTGAAAACTATCTCCCGGGCGAACATGATGTTTATGTCTCTCCGTCTCAAATACGCCGTTTTAATCTCAAAACCGGTGATATCCTGCAGGGTAATACCCGGGTAAAATCCCAGAATGAAAAATTCAGCGCACTGCTGTATGTGACCAGGATAAACGGCCTGTCACCGAATGATAGTGTGAAACGCTGTAACTTTGAGGATATGACGCCCGTTTTCCCGAATGAACGCCTGCGGCTGGAACGCCAGGGCGGAAGTCTGGCGATGAGGATCGTAGATCTGGTAAGCCCCATTGGAAAAGGACAGCGAGGTATGATCGTTTCACCGCCGAAGGCGGGGAAAACAACGCTTCTCAAAGATGCTGCCAAGTCGATTCTCAATAACAGTCCGGACATGCATCTGATTATTCTTCTGATTGATGAACGGCCGGAAGAAGTGACGGATATCAAAGAGGCAATCAAAGGGCCGAATGTAGAAGTAATCTATTCGACATTTGATGAACTTCCGGAACATCATAAACGCGTTTCGGAGATGGTTATTGAAAGGGCGAAGCGTCTGGTCGAACATAAAAAAGACGTGACGATCTTTATTGACAGCATCACACGGCTAGCAAGAGCGTATAATCTTACCGTACCGCCGAGCGGAAGGACGCTTTCCGGCGGCCTGGATCCCGCAGCGCTTCATATGCCGAAGCGTTTCTTCGGTGCAGCAAGAAATATGAGGGAGGGCGGAAGTCTGACCATACTGGCGACTGCTCTGGTGGATACCGGCAGCAAGATGGATGATGTCGTCTACGAAGAGTTTAAAGGTACGGGTAACATGGAACTTGTTCTTGACCGGAAATTACAGGAGAAACGAGTGTTCCCCGCGATTGATATCGGGAAATCCGGGACACGCCGCGATGACCTTCTTCTGACCCAGGAAGAGCAGGAGGCGACGTATATTATGCGGAAAGCGCTGAATGGTATGAAATCAGAGGATGCGGTGGAAAATATCCTGAATATGTTCTCGAGGACAAAGACAAATCAGGAATTCGTACAAATGGTGAAAAAACAAAAATTTCTTTAAAGAAACTTGCATTTGTAATAAGGACATGATATAATTCAAAAGCTGTTTAAATTGAGAAAATCGTGACATGATTTAAATAATGAAGAATAACAGATAGAAGAGGTGAAAAAAATGAGAGAAGGAATCCATCCAGAGTACCATCAGGCAACAGTGACCTGCAACTGCGGGAATACATTTACAACGGGGTCTACAAAAAAGGATATCCACGTAGAAATCTGCTCAAAATGCCATCCGTTCTACACGGGACAGCAGAAGGCGGCGGCAGCACGCGGACGTATTGATAAGTTTAATAAGAAATACGGAATGGGCGATAATAAATAAGAGACGTAAAAACGGGTTGAGATTGTCACAATCTCAACCTATTTTTCTAATGTGAATGATGCCAGGGTCAAAAGGTCTTTTGACCCCAACATCATGTGAATAGATTTAAGGGGACAATATTAATATGAAATCATCAAATATTGGCGGACAGGCAGTACTGGAAGGAATCATGATGCGCCATGAGGATGTGTATTCGGTGGCGGTACGTAAACCGGACGGTGAGATCGAAGTAAAGACGGAACCGTATAAAAGTATCATAAAGAGCCCGCTGCTGAAAAAGACGCCGATTGTCCGCGGAGTGTTTAACTTTATAGAGTCACTGGTGGTGGGAATGAAATGTCTGACCTATTCTGCGAGCTTTTTTGAAGACGAAGAAGAGGAAACAGTGACGCTTACAGAAGAAGAACAGCAAAAAGCGGATTTGAAAAGAGAGAAGCAGGACAAATTGCTGATGTATGGGACGGTTGCATTTTCCATCGTGCTGTCGGTGGCTATTTTTATCATGCTTCCTTATTTTATTGCGGGATTTTTGAGGAATATCACATCATCAGAACCTGTCATCGCGATCGCTGAGGCAGTCGTTCGGATCGGCATTTTTCTTGGATATATCCTGCTGATTTCCAGGATGAAGGATATTCAGAGGGTATTTATGTATCACGGTGCAGAACATAAGTGCATAAACTGTGTGGAACACGGAATGGATCTGACAGTAGAAAATGTCATGAACAGCTCCAGGGAACATAAGCGCTGCGGGACCAGTTTCCTGCTGTTTGTCATGATAGTCAGTATTATCTTCTTCCTGTTCATCAGAGTTTCCTCGCCGTGGCTCCGCGTGGTGGTGCGTCTGCTACTGGTTCCTGTCATCGCGGGTGTTTCCTATGAGATTATCCGTCTTGCAGGCCGCAGTGACAATAAGCTGGTAAATCTGCTCAGCAAACCGGGAATGGCACTGCAGAGACTGACAACCAGAGAGCCGGAAGCGGATATGGTTGAAGTTGCGATCGCCGCTGTAGAAGCGGTGTTTGACTGGAAGACATACCTGAATGAGAATTATTCAGAGGAAGTCTGCCGGGAAGGACAGCCCGAATGAGGACCCTTGGCGAGCTTCTCAGGGAAGGAAGACAGGAACTGGCGCAGTGCAGGATAGAAAATGGAGAAGCAGATGCATGGTATTTGCTGGAGTACGTATGCGGTATCGATAAGAACTATTATTTTATGCATACGGATGATATAATAGAGGAAGCAAAAGAAGAGCAGTACAGACTGCTGGTCGGGCAGAGAAGCCGGCATGTCCCGCTTCAGTACCTGACCTATACGGCTTATTTTATGGGTCTGTCTTTTTGTGTAAATGAACACGTGCTGATACCGAGACAGGATACGGAAATCCTGGTTGAGACCATACTTGAGAGGATTCCGGAAGGTGCGCGGGTCCTGGATCTCTGTACGGGGTCCGGCTGTATTGTGATCAGTCTGTTAAAATACGGCCGTGGCCTTCAGGGGACGGGGTCGGATATTTCAGGGAAAGCGCTGGAAACGGCTGGGAAAAATGCAGCCCAGAATGGCGTGAATCCCAGATTTATAAAGAGTGACCTGTTTGAGAACATAGAAGGCTGTTATGATGTGATTGTATCCAATCCGCCGTATATACGCACGGATGTCATACCGACATTGATGGATGAAGTACGCCTTCATGAACCGCTGCTTGCTCTGGACGGAAAAGATGACGGTCTGTATTTCTACAGACAGATCATCCGGAAGGCGGGACAGTATCTGGAGGAAAATGGGATGCTGGCGTTTGAGATCGGGTTTGACCAGGGGGAAGCGCTGACAGAGCTGCTTTGCGATGCGGGATACCGGGATGTACAGATCATCCGGGATCTTGGCGGACGGAACCGTGTGGCACTTGGGAAAAAGTGCAGCAAAAGAAGAGAATAACAGGAGGAGAGCATCATGTTTGATAAATTGGAAGATCTTCTGATTCGTTTTGAGGAAATTTTAAGCGAGTTAAATGAGCCGACGGTGGCTAACGATCAGACCAGATTCCAGAAGCTGATGAAAGAACAAAGTGACCTGCAGCCGATCGTGGATGCATATAAAGAATATAAGAACTGCAAGCAGACGATAGAGGACAGTCTTTCCATGTTAGAGGAAGAATCTGATGCAGAGATGCGGGAAATGCTGAAGGAAGAACTGTCCCATGCCAAAAAGAGGACGGAAGAGCTGGAACATACGCTGAAAGTTCTGCTGCTTCCGAAAGACCCGAATGACAGCAAGAATGTAATCGTTGAGATCCGCGGAGGTGCAGGCGGAGATGAAGCGGCACTGTTTGCTGCGGAAGTATACCGTATGTACGTGAAATATGCAGAGTCACACCGCTGGAAAACGGAATTGATCAGTCTGAATGAAAATGGAAACGGCGGTTTTAAGGAAGTTACATTTATGATCAATGGAAACGGGGCTTATTCACGCCTGAAATACGAAAGCGGTGTACATCGGGTACAGCGTGTACCGGAGACGGAGTCCAGCGGCCGTATTCACACATCGACGATCACGGTTGCCATCATGCCGGAGGCAGAGGAGATTGATTTTCAGCTTGATATGAACGACTGCAAGTTTGATGTGTTCCGGGCATCCGGAAACGGAGGTCAGTGCGTTAATACAACGGACTCTGCCGTGCGCCTGACACATATCCCGAGCGGTATCGTGATCTCATGTCAGGACGAGAAATCACAGCTCAAAAATAAAGAAAAGGCACTCAAAGTGCTGAGGGCCCGTCTGTATGAGATGGAACTTGAAAAACAGCATGATGCCGAGGCGGAGGCCAGAAGAAGCCAGGTCGGTACGGGAGACCGTTCCGAAAAAATCCGTACCTACAATTTCCCGCAGGGGAGGGTGACGGACCACCGGATTAAACTCACATTGCATAAACTGGATAACATCATGAACGGAGACCTGGAAGAAATCATTGATAGTCTGATCGCCGCAGATCAGGCTGCAAAACTCAGCAAACTGCAGGACGATTAAAGATCAGTCTGCTGGGGAAAAGAAAAAGCACAGGAGAGAAGTTATGGAGAAGAAAACAGCACTGGTAATCATGGCGGCGGGCATTGGAAGCCGGTTCGGAAAAGGTATTAAGCAGCTGGAGCCGGTAGGCCCAAACGGGGAAATTATTATGGATTATTCCATTCACGATGCCCTGGAGGCCGGATTTAATAAAGTTGTGTTTATTATTCGGAAAGACCTGGAGATAGACTTTAAACAGATCATAGGGAACCGGATCGAAAAGCTGACGGAGGTCGTATATGCGTTTCAGGAGCTTGATGACCTCCCGGCGGGTTTTGAAAAACCAAAAGACCGTACAAAGCCATGGGGGACCGGCCAGGCGGTACTGAGCTGCAAAGGAGTGATCGACGAGCCGTTTGTCGTTATCAATGCGGATGACTACTATGGCAAAGAACCATTCGTTAAACTTCATGATTATCTTGTGAATGAGATGCCGGCTGCGGACGGCCACTATGATATCTGTATGGCGGGATTCATGCTTGGAAATACACTCAGCGACAACGGCGGCGTGACCAGGGGAATCTGCCGCATGGATGGAGAAAATAATCTGGTTGGCATTGCGGAGACCAGAAATATCGTGAAAACCGCGGAAGGCGCCGGTGTCCAGACGGAAGACGGAATAGTCCCGGTTGCACTGGATTCTAAAGTATCCATGAATATGTGGGGACTGCAGCCTGAATTTCTGGATGAACTGGAGAGCGGATTTGTGAAATTCCTCTCTGGATTGTCAACTGAAGATTCAAAACAGGAATATCTTCTGCCGACGATCATTGACGGGCTGCTGCAGGAGAACCGTGCGGATGTACATGTGATCAATACCGGCGCCCAGTGGTTTGGCGTAACGTACCAGGAAGATAAGGATTCCGTTGTGGAGGCGTTTAAGAAGCTGATCGCCAAAGGAGTCTATCGGGAAAAGTTGTTTGATTGTTAGAGTATAAGGAGAGGCAGTATGGGAAAATATTTCGGAACTGACGGATTCAGAGGGGAAGCCAACATTGATCTGACGGTAGAACACGCTTATAAAGTCGGCCGTTTTCTGGGATGGTACTTCGGGCAGGAGCATAAGGCGCAGATCGTGATCGGCAAGGACACAAGGCGCAGCAGCTACATGTTTGAATATTCGCTTGTGGCGGGACTTACCGCCTCGGGAGCCGATGTGTATCTGCTCCACGTCACGACAACGCCGAGTGTATCGTATGTTGTGAGAACCGAAAATTTTGACTGCGGTATTATGATTTCTGCAAGCCATAATCCTTTCTATGATAATGGAATTAAGATTATCAACGGTATGGGGCAGAAGATGGAAGCGGATGTGGAAGCGAAAATCGAAGCATATATCGACGACGGGACGCCGAAGATCCCATTTGCCATTAAAGAAAATATCGGACGGACAGTGGACTTTTCTGCGGGCAGGAACCGTTATATCGGTTATCTGATCTCACTGCCGACCCGTTCCTTTAAAAATATCAGGGTTGGTCTTGACTGTTCCAACGGAAGCGCTTCTTCCATCGCAAAGAGCGTTTTTGACGCGCTGGGGGCGAAGACGTATGTCATCCATAATGAGCCCGACGGGACCAATATCAACCAGAACTGCGGATCGACGCACATCGAAGTCCTGCAGAATTTTGTGAGGGAAAAACATCTTGATGTGGGCTTCGCCTATGACGGGGATGCGGACCGCTGCATCGCTGTGGATGAGGCCGGGAAAGTGATTGACGGAGATCTGATTCTGTATGTCTGCGGGAAATACCTGAAGGAGCAGGGGCGCCTGGATAACAATACGATTGTGACGACTGTCATGTCCAATCTGGGCCTGTATAAAGCCTGTGACCGTGAGGGCATTCACTATGAAAAGACCGCAGTGGGCGATAAATATGTCTGTGAGAATATGATGACATACGGACACAGCCTGGGCGGAGAACAGTCGGGGCATATCATCTTCAGCAAACATGCGACGACGGGAGACGGCATCCTGACTTCACTGATGGTCATGGAAGTGATGCTGGAGAAGAAGCAGCCGCTTTCTGTGCTTGCATCAGAGGTGGTTATCTATCCGCAGCTGCTGAAAAATGTGCGCGTTGCAAATAAACAGGAAGCCCGTGAGAATTCCAGAGTGCAGGAAGTCGTGAGATCTGTCGGCGAGCAGCTGGGAGAAGACGGACGTATTCTGGTACGTGAGAGCGGTACGGAGCCTGTGATTCGCGTGATGGTTGAGGCGGAAAATGATGCGATCTGTCAGGAATGTGCAGACAGAGTAATCCGGGTGATGACGGAAGAAGAGTTGATTGTGGGTTAAGAGGAACTGTTCAGATGAGAAAAATGTATTTGGTGTTTGCAGCCTGCCTGGTAATCCTTACAGCAGGCTGCGGCAGTTCTGAAAATGATGAATATTATGAAGACGGAATTGCCTGTATGGAAAAGAGTGAATATGAGGAGGCCGTTACCCTGATGAACCAGGCGATTGAGCAGGAGGAACGGCTTCCGGAAGCCTACCGGGCGCTTGGCATCAGTCAGTATGAACTGGGGGACAATGCGGCTGCCATTGCCGCATTTTCACGGAGCCTGAACTCACTGGAGAATACTAATGTAGAGTTTGAAAAGGATGTCATGTATTATCTTGCGCTGGCGAGAAAGGATTACGGGGAATATGAGAAGGCCGCCGAAGTGTATACGGAGGTTTTAAAGCTGGAGAAGGATCCGGAAACATATTTTCTGAGAGGCAGCGTATATCTGGAACTGGACGATCAGGAACGGGCAAAAAATGATTTTGACAGCGCCGTGAAAGACAGCCGGGACTATGGCATGTATCTGAAGATTTATCAGGCATATGCGGATAAATCCGATACCGTTACGGGAGAATCGTATCTCCAGAGAGCGCTGGAGTTAAAGCCCAAAGAGGCATCGGATTACTATAACAGGGGCAGGATCTATTATGAGCTGAAGGACTATGAAAGTGCCAGGGGAGAGCTGACCGAGGCAATCAATGAAGGTGATGCGGACGCCGTCCTCCTGCTTGGAAAAGTCTATCTTGCGGTCGATGACGCGGCCAGTGCCCGCGGTCTCTATCAGGATTATCTGAAGGAGGAGAAAAATCAGTCCAGGGCGTATAACGGGCTGGCGATGTGTGATATATTTGAAAAGAATTACGATAATGCGCTGAACAACATAAAAAAAGGCCTGGAGTGTGAGGACGCCGCGGAGACGCAGAGTTTGTTGTTCAATGAGATCGTCGTATATGAATATATGCTGGATTTTGAGACGGCAAAATCAAAAATGGCAGAATACCTGGAAAAATATCCGGATGATATGACTGCCGTGAGGGAAAATGAGTTTCTGAAAAGCAGATAACTTTGCATCGGGGAGTGCAGGTAAGGGGAGAAGTAACCAAAAGAGTTGCATTAAACAAACAGGGGTGGGCTATGCAATTATATGAATCAAAAAACATTGAAGAGCGGGTCATTTTGATTGGGATTCAGACCGATGCCGGCGACGATACGCAAAAATCATTGAGGGAACTCGAGGAACTCGTGGAGACTGCCGGAGCTGTTACGGTGGGTGAGGTCATCCAGAAGAGAGAGAGCATTCATCCGGCAAGTTATGTTGGTCCGGGTAAACTGGAGGAGCTCAGAGAACTGCTGTACACACTGGATGCCACGGGAATCGTCTGTGATGACGAATTATCTCCGGCGCAGTACGGAACTCTGGAAAGTGAACTGCAATGTAAGGTTATGGACCGAACGCTTGTAATCCTCGATATTTTTGCCGGGCGCGCTGTCACCAAAGAGGGAAAACTGCAGGTTGAACTTGCGCAATTAAAGTACCGTGCTGCCAGGCTGGTGGGGCTGCGCAATTCGATGTCCCGTCTTGGCGGCGGAATTGGTACGCGCGGACCCGGTGAGAAGAAGCTGGAGATGGACCGCCGTATGATCCGCAACAGAATCACGCAGCTGAAACAGGATCTGGAAGAAATGAAACGCCACAGAGAGCTGCTGCGGGGGCAGCGGATGAAGAGTAATCAGAAAGTGGCGGCGATCGTAGGCTATACGAACGCAGGAAAATCAACCCTTTTAAACACTCTGACAGGAGCATCGGTACTGGAGGAGAATAAGCTGTTTGCAACGCTGGATCCGACGACCCGCGTGCTTGACCTGCCTGGTAAACAGCAGATTTTACTGACGGATACCGTTGGGTTTATACGGAAACTGCCGCATCATCTTGTAGATGCATTTAAGAGTACGCTGGAAGAAGCAAAATTTGCTGACATTATTATACATGTGGTGGATGCGTCAAATCCGCAGATGGATGAACAGATGCATATTGTGTATGATACGCTCCGGCAGCTGGGAATAGAAGGCAAAAAGATAATCACGCTCTTCAATAAGCAGGACCAGGTGGACTGTCCTGAAAATCTGAAAGACCTTCAGGCGGACTGTATCATCAGGACGTCCGCCAAGACCGGGACAGGCATGGAGGAACTGAAGGAAGAGCTGGTTCGTATGCTTCAGGCGGAACAGATTTATATCGAACGTTTTTACGGATATGACAGAGCGAATGTCATCAGCATGATCCGAAAGGTCGGACAGGTTGTGGAGGAGGAATACTATCCGGAAGGCATCTCGATCAAGGCGTATGTGCCGGTGGAAATATATGGAAAAGTATAGTGGAAAAAGTCTGTAAATTTACGGGAGCCCCTAGAAATGGGGGCTCCCGGTCGTTTGGCATACAATATATGGTATTTTGTGTATTGACGCGTTCGGTATCCTTTGATATGATAGTTCCATAGCGCAGTCGGGGACTTAGGATTGCAGAGGAGGCAGATGTAATGTTTAAAGTAGAAAAAAGAGACGGAGCCATAGCCGATTTTGAGCTTGCGAAGATCACGGAGGCGGTCCGCAAGGCATTTGAAGCGAATCAAAAGCAGTACAGTCAGGATATGCTGGAGATGGTGAGTCTGCGTGTCACCTCTGATTTTCAGAAAAAAATCAAGGATGATAGTGTTAATGTAGAAGATATTCAGGACAGTGTGGAAAATGTTTTGATTCAGTGCGGATATTCAGATGTGGCAAAAGCGTATATCCTGTACCGGAAACAGCGGGAGAAAGTCCGCAATATGAAATCCACGATCCTGGATTACAAAGAGATCGTAAACAGCTATGTCAAGGTGGAGGACTGGCGTGTAAAAGAAAATTCCACAGTAACGTATTCGGTAGGGGGCCTGATCTTAAGCAACAGCGGTGCGGTGACCGCCAACTACTGGCTGTCCGAGATCTATGATCCGGAGATTGCAGATGCGCACCGTAATGCAGATATTCATATTCATGATCTGTCCATGCTGACCGGGTATTGTGCCGGGTGGTCACTGAAGCAGCTGATCATGGAAGGACTTGGAGGAATCAAAGGAAAGATTACGTCTTCACCTGCAAAACACCTGAGTGTACTCTGCAATCAGATGGTCAATTTCTTGGGGATCATGCAGAATGAGTGGGCAGGAGCACAGGCATTTTCGTCTTTTGATACATACCTTGCACCGTTTGCCAAGGTGGATAACCTTTCCTACCCGGAAGTAAAGAAATGTATTGAATCCTTTATCTACGGGGTCAATACCCCCAGCCGCTGGGGGACTCAGGCGCCGTTTTCCAATATTACACTGGACTGGACGGTACCGCAGGATCTTGCAGAACTTCCTGCGATTGTCGGCGGCAAAGAGATGGATTTCCGTTATAAAGACTGTAAGCCGGAGATGGATATGATCAACCGTGCATTTATCGAGACCATGATTGAGGGAGATGCCAACGGAAGAGGATTCCAGTATCCGATTCCGACATATTCCATCACATCCGACTTTGACTGGTCGGATACGACGAACAACCGCCTGCTGTTTGAGATGACAGCGAAATACGGTACGCCGTATTTTTCCAATTATATCAACAGCGATATGGAACCGAGCGACGTGCGGAGCATGTGCTGCAGGCTGCGTCTGGACCTGAGAGAGCTTCGCAAGAAAACGGGAGGGTTTTTCGGTTCCGGTGAAAGTACCGGTTCTGTGGGTGTTGTGACGATCAATATGCCGCGCATCGCATATCTGTCGAAGAACGAAAAAGAGTTCTATCAGAGGCTGGATCACATGATGGATGTGAGTGCAAGGTCACTTCATGTAAAACGCGAAGTCATTACAAAGTTACTGAATGAAGGTCTCTATCCGTATACAAAACGGTATCTGGGGACTTTTGACAATCATTTTTCAACGATCGGGCTGATCGGTATGAATGAAGTTGGGCTGAATGCGAACTGGCTCGGCGGGGATATGACGGACGTGCGTACGCAGGAATTCACGAAAGAAGTTCTGAACCATATGCGCAACAAACTCTCAGACTATCAGGAGGAATACGGAGACCTCTATAATCTGGAAGCAACACCGGCGGAATCGACGACGTATCGTCTGGCAAAACACGACCGGGCAAAATGGCCGGATATCAGGACTGCGGGAAGTAAGGGAGATACCCCGTACTATACCAACAGCTCACATCTGCCGGTTGAGTTTACATCAGATATCTTTGATGCACTGGATATTCAGGATGAACTTCAGAGCCTGTATACATCCGGTACTGTGTTCCACGCGTTCCTGGGCGAAAAACTGCCGGACTGGCAGTCTGCGGCATCACTGGTCCGGAAGGTTGCAGAGAATTATACACTGCCTTACTATACATTATCTCCCACGTATTCTGTATGCAAGGATCACGGATATATCGCGGGCGAGCACTTTACCTGCCCGACATGCGGGCATCCGGCGGAAGTATACAGCAGGATCACGGGATACTATCGGCCTGTTCAGAACTGGAACGACGGCAAGAGTCAGGAGTATAAAAACCGAACGGTATACGACATCGGGAATTCTGCGATAAAGAAGTCTAAGAAGACAGCGGCAGCTGTTATAGATGAGACAATAGCCGTGGAAAATGGTGAAGGATTCAAATATCTGTTCACGACAAGTACCTGTCCGAACTGTAAGGCGGCGAAGGAGATGCTGGAGGGAGAGGCATATGAAATCATCGATGCCGAAGCGAATCCGGATCTTGCAGCGAAATATGGGATCATGCAGGCGCCGACACTTGTGGTGGTGGATGGCGACAATATGAAAAAATATGTAAATGCTTCAAATATTCAGAAGTATCTGGAGACGCACTGAAGAGCGCGTAAACGCGGGGCAATCGGCTTTGATAGTTGGTGATGTCTTCTCTGGCAGACATGTCCGTTTAGCAATTTAGTAAGAGATGGTTCGGAAGGCGGAAGGCCTGGAACCATCTCTTTTGTATTTATGCGCATTGAACGATGAAAGAGGTATATGACATGCAAAACATACGCAAACTTTATGTTGATTTTCCTAAGATGGATGACACGGCTATATCGGTTATACCGTGCCTTGTGGATCGTCCGGTGGGAGCTCACTGCCACACGTATTATGAATTCGTAATTATAACAAGAGGGTCCTGTATTTTTGACTATCAGGGCGTGCGTTCTCTGCTGATGCCCGGGGATGTTTTCTTAATCGAACCCCATCAGACACACAGTTATGAGGTGCAGGCAACGGCTACTATCGTTAACTGTCACTTTTTTCCGGAACCGCTTGGTGCTGAGTGCAGCCGGACGCTCAGCAGTGCAACAATCAATACGCCTTATGCCAATGAGGACGTAAAAAAGCAGTGGGATGAACTGCTTCGTTATGTGACTTTGTCAGATCCGGTTATAGAAGAGGAAAGCAGGCGGGTGGGAGTAAATGCACAGGGAGTGATACATTTGAACACGCAGGAGATAAAATACGTCGAACAGCTTCTGAATGGAATGATGGAGGAACAGGATAAAAAAGAAGAAGGGATCGAGTATGTAAAATCAGCATATCTTCAGTTGATTCTGGTTTTTTTTAAACGAGTAAAATCAAGACAGCATGAACAGATGCAGAATTATACGAGCCAGAAGAAAAAATTGATCTACCGTGCGATGGCATATATTGAAGAACATCTGACTGAGAAGCTGAACGTTGCGCAGATTGCAGAAAGTGTCTATCTTAGTCCCAACTATTTCAGAACGACGTTCAAGGATGTGACGGGGCTGTCACCAATGGAATATATGAATCGTATGCGTATTGTTAAGTCTTTGGAATATCTCGAAATGGAACAACTGAGCGTGGCGGAAGCTGCTGAAAAAGTCGGAATATATGATGCCAATTATTTCTCAAGAATGTTTAAGAAAGTAATGGGTTATTCGCCGCGGTATTTTAAGAAAATCAACTGATGTTATCAGTGATTTATGCTAGTATGGCTGTAGCGCGTGCTATCAGTATCAAATATGTACATGCTATACTGTTAAAAAGTAAAAATGATGATTCAGATCGTCAGACATAACAGGAGGCATGGGCAATGACGAATAAAGAGCGTGAATTTCGTACCTTAAGTTTCTCTAATGAAGGGCTTGACAGAGGAGCGAAGCAGGAAACATTTGAGCCGTGGGATTTGACGGTTGCAGATTGGGAAAAAGAAGGACTGAGGACAGATTTTAACAAAAAACTTAAAGTGCCGATTGTCCCTACGGAGGTCGGCTATATAAAGAAGGACGAACCTGTGAAGTGGGTTGATCATTATTATATGACAATGCTTGCAGACCCGATTTTTGATCTGGAGAAAACACTGGGATATGATCCAGTGTTACGCATGGCATTTAGAATTCCGTTTTTGAGTTACGATGAAGAGATTTTGGAGGAAACTGAGGAGTATACGGTAAAAAGAGATATCGACGGATGGATCAGAAAATACTATAAGGGACGTGATCTTTTTACAGCAGTTCAGCCAATTGTATCTGATGAGGAGTCCTGGGAGCGCCACAAGGCTCATACACTGGAGGCATACAAAAAAAATTGTACGGATGAGGCGATGCATGCAGCATATGATAAATATCATGCGGTCAGTGAGAGTGGGGAATACCCGATTCGTTTCCGGCTGATGGGATTCTTCTGGAGTATCCGTGATCTGATGGACAATGAACCGATGCTGTATGCATGGTATGATTATCCGGAAATGATACAGGATATCCATAGATTCCAGTTGGATCTTTATAAAGAACAGATGGATAAGATATTAAACATTGTGAAACCGGAAGTATTGTTCTTTGAGGAGGACTTGAGCGGAAAGAATGGTCCGATGATTTCGCCGGAAACGTTTGATGAATTCTTAAGACCGTGTTATGAAGAAATCATACCATTTCTCAAAGATCGAGGAGTACAAAACGTGTTCGTGGACACGGACGGAGACTTCACGAGACTGATTCCAAACTTTACCTCTTCCGGTGTAGATGGATTCCTCCCCGTGGATGTTAACGCGGGCGTTGATATCGTGGATGTAAGAAGACGTTTTCCGGATGTTAAGTTTATTGGCGGCTTCAATAAACTGGAAATTTTAAAAGGACCGGAAGCGATCGACCGCGAGTTTAAGCGGCTGGAGCCGGTGATTCGTCAGGGCGGATACCTGTGCGGCATTGACCATCAGGCTGCTCCGGGCACACCATATGCATATTATCAGTATTACATAAAGCGGCTGGGTGAAGTCATGGCTGAATGTCGTGGGGAACATATTATAAAATAAGCCTGCAATACACTCTCTTCATATATAAAAACCTTTAAACACAGGCAATGTAGAATGCGAACACATTTTACATTGCCTGTGTTTTGATTTTCTGCAGTTTCTTATGTTTTAACTGGGATAAGGATAATGAAAAACATGAATCCATTATGTAAGATCTAATCATATAACACATATTAACATGATACGGGAGGTACATATGGGAACAAAAAGGCCAAATATTTTATTTTTCTTTACAGACCAGCAGCGCTGGGACACCTGCGGCTGCTTCAATCCAAATCTGAACCTGACACCGAATCTGGATGAACTGGCGAGGGATGGCGCCTGCTTTGAAAAGGCGTATACGTGCCAGCCTGTCTGCGGACCGGCGCGGGCTTGTCTTCAGTCCGGAATGTATGCCACGGAGACTGGAAATTTTCACAATCTGCGCAGGCTGGATCCTGAGTCCTGTACACCGCTTGCCGAATACTTAAACAGGGCGGGATACAAAACGGGTTATGTCGGAAAGCTGCATCTGGCGCAGACCACAGACGGACCGGTGCCGCCCGAGCTTCATTACGGGTATAAAGATTACTGGCGGGCAATGGATGTCGTGGAATGGGGATCGCTGCCGTATGAGGGCGGGCTGTATGACGAGGAGGGAAGGCTGGTTCCTTATAAGAACCAGTACCGTGTGGATTTTACGACAGATCTGCTGCTGGAATTTCTGGGACAGCAAAGAGACTCTGAACAACCTTTTTTTACCATGATGTCCCTGATTGAGCCGCACCATCAGAACTGTATGTACCGGTACGTTGCACCGGACGGATATGCTGAGCAGTATCAGGATGCCTGGGTACCCGGGGACCTCGCGGTACGAAGGGGACAGGGAGACTGGGAGAAGAACCTGCCGGATTATTACGGCATGATCAGGAGGATTGATGAAAATCTTGGACGCGTGGTGGAGGCGCTAAAGAAAAACGGACAGTATGAGAACACCTATATTATATTCAGCAGCGATCACGGGAGCCATTTTCGGACGAGAAACGGGGAATACAAACGCGCATGCCATGACGCGTGCACACATATTCCGCTGGTGATTCATGGACCGGATATAAAAAGGGGTTACCGGGAAGGTAAAAGGCTTGCAAGTCTGATCGATATACCGGCTACGATCCTGGATATGGCAGGTGTGGATAAACCGCGGCATTATCGAGGAAGGTCACTTCTTCCGCTGATGAAAGGTGAAGATGTCAGGTGGAGAGCGGAGGTGTTTATTCAGATTTCAGAATCTCAGGTGGGGCGTGCGGTCTGTGATGGCAGGTACAAGTACTCCGTATCTGCTCCGGGAGCCGATGGGTTTGCTGTGCCTGGGGCAGACATATACCGGGAAGAGTTTCTGTATGATCTGGAGGATGATCCGGATGAAAATGTTAATCTGGTTGCAGACATCAGTTATAAGGGGGTGAGAAGTAGATTGCGCAGAGCTATGCTGGGATATATCGAAGAAGTGGAACATTACACTCCGGAGATTCTTCCGGCGGAATGCAGATAGATGACCATTAACAGTGCAGGAAAAGAATAATCCTTTTTCGGCACTGTTTTTTGATGGTTATGATACATTTTACGATGGAAAAAGGCAGATTATTGTTGGTTTTGCTGTAAATAAAGCGAACAATCTGTGTTTTCTTATGTTATATCTGGATTCTGAATAGTGAAAACCGCAAAATATTCACGTAATATATAACTATGTTGTAAAGCAAAACGGCAAGAAGGAGGAGGTGTAAGAAAAGCCGGATGAAGACAATATTTATTTTATGTGACACAGTAAACCGCAGGATGCTGGACATCTATAACGGCAATCCGACAGAGACAGCTCAGATGCCAAATCTGAACCGACTCGCACAAAGGGGAGTGGTTTTTGACAACCACTGGTGCGGGAGTGCACCCTGCATGCCGGCGCGCAAGGATATTATGACGGGTCGGCTGAATTTTCTTGAGAAGCCATGGGGGGCGATCGAACCTTATGAGCAGACGCTTCAGACTGTATTGGCGGGAAAAAACGTACATACGATGATGTTCAGTGACCATTCGCATTATGTGATTCCGGGAGGTGAAAATTATACAAAGGGATTTACTGCATGGGAGGTATTCCGGGGACAGGAAGGGGATCCGTGGTGTGTAGCTCCTGACAGAGACGGAATACGAAAAGAGGTAAGACCGGAAGGGTTCAAGGGAGAATATTCGGTATCGGAGGAGGCAAACCGCCGGAGATTAAAGGCGGAAGGAGATTATCCGAGTGTAAAGACATTGAGCAGTGCTGCAGGATGGCTAAGGCAAAATCATGAGGCTGATAATTTTATGCTCTGGGTAGAAGCGTTTGATCCGCATGAGCCATATGATGTTCCGCAGAAATACCTGGATCTCTACGAGAAGGATTACACGGGCTTTGATGCCAATCACCCCGATTATCAGCCGAATATTTTTACGCCGGAGGAGACACAGCACCTGATAAACCGGTGTAAGGCATTGATGACGATGACGGATATTCATATCGGCGAAATCCTGGATGTGTTGGATGCGTATGACATGTGGAAGGATACGATGGTCATATTTACGACGGACCATGGATTTCACCTCGGAGAACACGGGTATATGGCGAAGAATTATATGGCACCGTACAACGAGGTCTTTCATATACCGCTGATCATCTGTAAACCGGGATGCGGGGCCGCAAGGAGTCAGGCTCTGACGCAGAATATCGATGTGATGCCCACGATGCTGGAGTACTTCGGCGCAGATCAAAGACTTCATTACCCGCTTCACGGGAAAAGCCTGATGCCTGTCCTGGACAGGGACGCCCGACAGATCAGAAGCGGGGTCATCTTTGGATATTTTGGAAAACAGGTTGGTTATACGGACGGGACCTACGTGTACATCAGGGCGGCAAAAGATGAAAGAAACCGGCCGCTCAATGTCTATACGGCTGTGCCGAGTATCCTGAGACAGTACTTTGGAGCAGACGACGCGGTCAATAAAAAAGACTACGACAAAATTGAGATGGGAAGATTTTTATCCTGGACGAACTATCCGGTATATAAAATACCCGCTGATATTATTAACTTCAAAAATCCGTCGCAGGAATTCTCATGCCGGTCCGAATATAACAGGGACAATCTTCTGTTCAATATAGAAGAAGATTACCGTCAGGAACGTCCCGTTTCAGACGAACAACTGGAGCAAAAATATGTGGAGCGGTTAAGTCAATGTATGCGGGAGCACGATGCGCCGGAAGAACAGTTTGAGCGGCTGGGCATTTAGTGCAGCACCTGAATACGTATTCGATACAGATATACGATAAAATTATTTCTAAGAAAGTGAGACATAACATGACATCCAGAGAGCTGGCTGCTTTGGCGGGGGTGTCGCAGTCGACAGTCTCCCGGGTTTTGAACAACTGCGACCATGTCTCTGACAGAAAGAGGCAGAAAGTGATGGAACTTGCCCGTATTTATAACTTTGAATTGGATGGCAATGCCAGGAGTTTGAAAACGCAGAAACTGAACAGAGTCGGAGTTTTTCTTTCTGACTATTTTGTTGGATTCGATCGGAATCTGTTCTGGTCCAATATCTATTCAAAGCTGCATACAGAACTGCGGGAGAAAGGACTCACCGCACTTCCGGTGTATGCCTGTGACGCGCCGATGCAAGAGACACTTAACAGGCTGATCAGACAAAGGCAGATGGATCATATTATTTTAGTTGCGACGGATAAGTTTTACGGCGAAGATAACCTTCAGATTCTTTTCGAAAAAGAAATCCCGTTTGTATGCATCTATGACAGGGCAAAAGATAACCGTTATTACCGGAGACAGGATGTCAATATCATAGCGCTGGATTTTAAAAGTGCAGGGAGGATTGCGGCTTCATTTTTATATCAGCGGGGACACCGCCGGCTTGCGCTGCATATCAATTCGAATGACCAGTCAAATAACAGCAGATGCTGTGGATTTCGCGGGGCGCTGCCTGGAGACTGTACGATTCAGGAGATCAAAACGAGGAGTGGGATAAGTCCGATTACATTTGAAGGAGGTTATGCAGCGGCGGCAGACCATCTTGACATTTTCAGGGAATGCACGGCAGTTCTGGCTGCAAATGATGCAGCCGCAATCGGTATGATATCAGCGCTTCAGGAGTGCGGTCTGAAAGTTCCCGGGGATATCAGTGTTATCGGGATCAATGATATTCCGATGTGCAGGTGGTGGAGGCCGCATCTGACGACGGTTGCGTTCGACGTCCAGGAGATTATAACACATACGATAGATCTGCTGACCAGGGGAAGAGAGGCAAGGCAGATGATAATAAGTCCAAAACTTGTGGTGAGAGAATCGGTAAAGTGAGCGCAGGTTATGCGTCAGATTTATAAAGCGGCGATGGCTTTGTAAATAAAACAATATCTTGAATAGGAGGATAACAAATGAAAGGTATGAAGAAAGTAATCAGTTTATTGTTGGTGTTGGCTATGACAACGGCATTATGTGCATGCGGAGGAAAAAAAGAAGAAGCAAACGAAGGTGCCGGGGATACCGGGGCGAATGAGGCGGCAGAGACAAAATCAGATGAAAAAAAAGACGGAGAATTGACGCCGAGCGGGGATACCGTTAACATTGCCGCGCTGATCAACACAGATGGTCTGGCAGTATGGTATGCCGACAAAATGGGGTATTTTGAAGAATTAGGATTAAAGACAAATATTACATATTTTGTAAACGGAACACTGGAAAATGAAGCGCTGTCCGCTGGGGAAGCGGAAATTGGATTTAACGGGTTCGCAGGCGTGTATGCGTTGGCTACAGGAGATTATACCATGGTTGCGGACTGTGACGACGGAAAAGGACTTGCTGTTTATGTGGATCCCAAATGTCCAGTTGTGGATGTGCAGGGCGAGTACAGCAAAGAGAATCCGGATGTATACGGCAATGCCGAGACGGCGGCCGGATTGAGCTTCGGCGTGACGCTGGGCACTGTTCAGCAGATCATGGTGGATTCTTATTATGCAAACCTGGGACAGAAAGATTATAATCTTGTGAGCATGGATGCGGCATCCTGCTATAATGCACTGATCAGCGGTGAAGTTGACGGAGCGGCGTTGACGATGAATTACTGTGCGGCAGCTGAAGCGGCAGGTATGGTATGTCTGGGAACGTATGAGGGAATCACCGGTGTCGGAACGGGATCAACCGTAATTGTGCCGAATGACTATCTGGAGAGCAACCGTGACGACATTGTGCTGACACTGAAAGCTGTATTCAAAGCGCTGGATGAGATCCAGAATGATGAACAGCTGGAATTCGACCAGGGTATGGAATTCTTTAAAGAGATGGGTACGGAATACACAGAAGACGAGATGTGGACGGAGATCAATGTCCGTGACCTGTACTCATATGAAAAGCTGAAGGAGCTTAAATACGGAAATCATGTTGTGTTCTCGGCGATCGAGCTGACGAAGCTGGGCCTGCTGGATGAGGGAAGTGCAGAAGCAGTGGCAAAGAGCATCAATAAGGATCTGCTGGAAGAGGCGACTGGTGTTTCCATTACCGTTGAAATGCCGGAAGGGTATTAAATTTTGTTAAATACGGTAAGGTGAGTGAAGCAGCCCCCTGTGCCCAAAACAGATATGAAAAAGCAGCCGGGCACAGGGGGCTGCTGCCACGACAAACAACAGGTTAAGACGGGAGGGTTTACGATGCCTGCTGAGAAAGTTAAAAAGAGAAAAAAGAAACAGTCTTATATCTGGCTGTCGGTCTTGTCACTTGTGTTGTTTTTCTTCATCTGGTGGCTGTTTACGGAGGGGAGTCTCGGGACCATTAAGGAAAATGTACTGCCCGGGCCAGTCAAAGTACTGCGTACGCTGATTGACAAATTTTCCAACAGAAATCCAGACGGAGCCACAATGCAGATGCATCTGTGGGCGAGTCTTAAAATTACGCTGATTGGCTATATTATCGGCTGTCTGGTGGGAGTTCCGCTTGGAATATTTATGGGCTGGTATGAAAAAGCGGATATGTTTATCAATCCGATTTTTGATTTTATCAGACCGATTCCGGGGATCGCATGGACACCGCTGTTTATTCTGCTGTTCGGTATCGGCATGCTTCCGAAAGTGATCGTTATCGCACTGGCGACCTTCGGACCTGCCCTGGTGAATACCTATACCGGGATTAAGCAGACGAAAGAAGTCCATATCTGGGTCGGACAGACCTTCGGAGCCTCCAAGTTTGAGATTCTCCGTAAAATCGCCATTCCATCATCGATTCCGTTTGTTCTGACCGGAATGCGTGTCGGACTTGGCGTGGCATGGTCGACGATCATTGGGGCGGAAATGCTGGCCGCTACGGCCGGGCTGGGATATCTGATCAATCTGTGCCGCGGTATCTACAGGCCGGATATCATTATCGCGGCTATGATCTGTGTGGGACTGATCGGCGCAGTGCTCGGATATCTGCTGACACTTCTGGAACGGCAGCTGATGAAAGGGGGAAGATGGTAATGACTCTGAGAAAAGCAAAATTCTGGCAGAAACTGGCCGCGGGTGTGATATCCTTTGCGGTTCTGATTCTGATCTGGCAGCTTGCAGCCATGAATCCCACATTCAGCCAGGTGATGCCCGGACCGTTCGGGGTTCTTCGAAAGTTCTTCGAATCATTTGTGGAACCAATCGGAAAAAATGTGATGGTTTACCATGTGCTGATCACGTTGTCGAGATGGGCGGTAGGGTTTATCTCGGCGACTGTACTGGGAATTGCACTGGGTCTCGCGATGGGCTGGTATCCGAGATTTGAATCCTTTATGCGGCCTCTTTTCGAATTGGTCCGCCCGATACCGACGCTTGCGTGGATACCGCTTGTGATCCTGTGGTGCGGAATCGGTGAATTTGCAAAATATACCCTGGTATTCATAGGAGCTTTTATGAGTATTGTTCAGAATGCCTATCACGGTGCCAAATCTGTAGACCATTCCATCGTAGATGCGGCGCAGATGTTAGGCTGCAATGACCGTCAGTTATTTTTTACCATCGTCATACCGGCTTCTGTACCGGCGATATCTGCAGGACTTCAGATCGGCGTGGCTTCGGCATGGTCGTCTGTTGTAGCTGCAGAGCTGGTTCGCTCATCGAGCGGTATCGGATGGATTGTAGTAACAGGGCAGCAAAATAATAATATGACGCAGATCCTGGTAGGAATCCTGGTCATTGCGGTGATCGGATTGATACTGGCACTTTTGATAAGGAAGGTTGAGGATGTACTATGCAGATGGAACAAACGCGGAAGATAGATGAAAACTTTATCACGCTGGAACATGTGGATAAAGAGTTTGAAAAAGTCAAAGAGGGAGGTGCATTTCAAGTCGTCCGGGATCTCAGTATCAATGTCAGAGAAAATGAATTTCTGGTACTGTTCGGTCCCGGACAATGCGGAAAAACCACAATTTTGAATATGATCGCAGGTTTCCAGGAACCTACCGCAGGCATGCTCAGGATGAAAGGGAAAGAAATCCACGGCCCGGACCCTTCAAGGGGCATGGTGTTTCAGAACCTTGCGATCTTTCCCTGGCTGACAGTCATGGGGAATGTGGAGTACGGTCTGCGGATGAAAGGAGTCGATAAAAAGACACGCCGCGCGCGCGCGCAGTATTATATTGACCTGGTAGGACTCAAAGGATTTGAGAATCATTATCCCATTCAGATATCCGGGGGGATGAAGCAGCGCGTCGGCATTGCCAGGGCGTACTGCAATGAACCTGATGTAATTTTAATGGATGAACCATTCGGCGCCCTGGACGCACAGACGCGTTACCTGATGCAGGATGAGATCATCAGAATATGGGAAGCGGAGAAACGGACGGTTATCTTCGTCACAAACAATATTGAGGAAGCGGTCTATGTGGCAGACAGGATCATCGTAATCCGTAACTGTCCGACCAGTGTAAAGGCAGAGTATGAGATCAATCTGCCCAGGCCGAGAAGTTATATTGATCCTGAATTTCTGGAACTGCGCCGCGAGATCAACAGTGTTGTGGATCATACGCTTTAATACGGGAGGTAACTATGTCTGATAAAAGAATCAAAATTCAGGTAGATCATCTGACAAAAAAATTCGGAAACCTTACAGTGCTGGATGATATTTCGTTTAATGTGGAGGAAGGAGAATTCCTCTGCATTGTAGGGCCGACCGGATGCGGAAAGACTACTTTCCTGAACAGCGTAACAAAGCTGTACGACATCACTGCGGGGCAGATCCTTGTAAACGGCGAGGAGGTCAATCTGAAGAAGCACAATATTTCATATATCTTTCAGGAGTTTTCAGCGATGCCGTGGCTTACGATCGAACAGAATGTCGGATTTGGGCTTGATATCAAAAAAGTTTCGAAGGCAGAGAAAAAGGTGCTGGTAGATGAGATGCTGGAAATCGTAGGACTGTCTGATTTCCGCAATTTCTATCCGCAGCAGGTTTCCACAAGCATGAACCAGAGAATTGGAATTGCACGTGCATTTGCCACGAAGCCGGAAATTTTGCTCATGGATGAACCGTATGGGCAGCTGGATATTGAGCTGCGTTTTAAACTGGAGGATGAACTTGTAAAACTGTGGAAAAAGACCGGGACAACTGTTTTGTTTATTACGCATAATGTGGAGGAGGCGGTTTACCTGAGTGAACATATCATGGTGCTGACAAATAAACCATGTCATGTGAAGACCGTCATAGAAAACACGCTGCCCAGGCCGCGGGATGTCATGTCCCTTGACTTTGTCAAACTGAGAGATCATGTAACGGAAATGATTAAATGGTGGTGAGCAGCTAATGGCATTTGTCTTATTTGCGGTGAGCCTGCTCGCGTCAACGGTTGGCGCGGTGGCAGGATTTGGAGGAGGGGTTATCATCAAACCGGTGCTTGATGCATTCGGAATCCTTCCTGTGAGCACAGTCAGCTTTTTGTCCGGCTGTACTGTGCTCGGCATGTCGGCGGCATCTCTGTTCAGAGGAAGAAACGGCGGAGTGAAACTCAGAGTTAAGACAAGTACACCGCTTGCGGCCGGCGCGGCTGTGGGGGGATTGATAGGAAAAACATTGTTTGACCTGGTACGCCGTCGTTTTTCGGATGAGAATATGCTGGGATTCATCCAGACGGCATTGCTGCTGGTCACAACAGTTATGGTACTGGTCTATGTAATAAAGAAGAACAGGCTGCGTACGTTACGGGTGGAAAGTATTGCGGCATGCCTGCTCATTGGTATTTTTCTGGGCGGAATCTCTTCATTTCTCGGCATAGGAGGAGGCCCCGTTAATGTTGCGGTACTGTTCTTTTTCTTCTCTATGGATGCAAAGACTGCCGCCAGAAATTCTATCTATATCATTCTGTTCTCACAGATTTTAAATCTGGCTGTAGCGATGGTTAAGGGAAATGTCCCCACATTTTCCGTCAGCAGTCTGGTGATGATGATGGCGGGCGGCATTGCAGGCGCTATTGCAGGAGCAGAAATCTCAAAGCGGATTGATTCAGGGAAGGTAGAAGTCCTGCTGTACGTCCTGATGATACTGATTGTCGGAATTAACTGCTATAATCTCGCCGCCTTTGCAATGCTGCTGCATTCTTAGAACCGAAATTATGTGACCGGCTGTGCTGCTCCTGCATATAATGTTAGCAGCGAAAAATATAGCTGCCGCAAGGAGGACTATTGAGAGATGCGTAGTCAGCAAAGGTTCAGTGATGTTACCAGGTCTTATCTTTGCTGTTTTTATGAAATACTGAAAAATATGATAGATGATATGGACGGTGCGCAGCTCACTGACAGTATCTCGTACAACTTTATCGTTCAGATGATCCCGCACCACAGAGCTGCCATTGAAATGTCTAATAATATTCTGCAGTATACAACCTGCATACCATTGCAGGAAATCGCACTCGGCATCATAGAGGAACAGACCATGAGTATTCAGAATATGCTGAGCATTCTGGATCGATGTGCTGGGCTGGGTAATGCACAGCAGGATGTATGCTGCTATCACAAGAGCTATCAGCAAATTACACAGATCATGTTCACGCATATGCAGGATGCCTGCTCGACGAATAATATTAACGCTGATTTTATACGCGAAATGATCCCCCATCACAAGGGTGCGATCAGTATGTCTCAGAACGCACTGCGCTTCGACATTTGTCCGGAACTGGTACCCATCCTTCAGGCGATTATCAAGTCGCAGCAGAAGGGGGTATGTGAGATGGAACGGCTGCTGCGGTGTGTATAAAAGTGAAAAACGCAGATCTGTTGAAGACGGATCTGCGTTTTCTTTCTGCTCTAAATTCTGCGAATCTTCAGACTGCGGTATTCCGTAGGTGTTTTGTGAAACTGAGTATGAAAATAGTTTGAGAAGTAAGCATCACTCTGAAAACCTGTCTTGTCAGCAATTTCCCTTATGCTCCAGTCCGTATCTCTGAGCAGTATTTTTGCTGCGTTCAGCCGTGTCTGTATCAGATATTGCTTTGGTGTGATTCCTGTCTGGCTTTTGAACTTCTCTGAAAAATAACTGGCATTCAGGCAGGCCATACCGGCAAGCTCCTGGACGGTCAGAGGCAGGTAGTAGTTGGCTTCGATATAATGAATGGATTGATCGATCACAGATTCCCTGCCGGCTTTGGGACCATGCTGCAAAGTAAGCAGGTCGCTTAAAATCGTATGAATATGGCTGGAGATGATCTCCTCGTAGAGCGGCGTCTGCTGAATGAACCCTTCTGCGATTTCCGTCAGTGCACGGTAGGTGCGATTGATATGGGGAGGCGTATAGGCGTGCTGATACTCGTGAATGCGGGAGACGAGCTCCGGAGCCCGGTTGCCGCGAAAACGTACAAACAACAATTCAGTGTCTTTGCATGCCGCATACAGATGAGCCTTGGAGGTGTCGATGATTCCGATCTCGTTGTCGTGCAGCAGATATTCTTTCCCGTCGATGATAATCAGCATCTCGCCGTGCACTACATATTGAAAAGAAAAATAGCGGAAGTTTGAGAGCGGACGTGAGGTAACATAATGCCTGTTTAAATGATAGTGGCCGCCCTGTTCGGTATAAAACAGATTTTCCTTTGCGAAGTCAGAAGGGAAATTGATATAGTATTCGGAATCTTTCAACAGGATTCCGGCTTCTCCAAAAGGTTTCATAACAGCACTCCTTGATCTGTATTTTCTTATGTTATTGCTGGATTCTGAATAATGAAAAAGAGATAAAAGTAGCGTAATATATAGGTATATTATAGCACAGAAGTTTTATTAATAACAGAAAAAACATGGGAAAAATGAAGTTGGAGGAAAAGAATGTTGACAAGAAAAAATTTTATTGCAGCAATGCGTGGGGAAAAGGTTGACAAGGTTCCGCTGTTGATGCGGGAGGGATTCGAGTACTGGTGGGAACCGAAGGGAAGAGACGAATTCAAGGCGGGCTGGATGAATGATCCGCAGTACCGCAGGCTGATTCAGGCTGTCAAAGAGAGTGACGCCTACATCTTATGCCAGGACCAGTCGTTTTTGTTTAATCGTTTTATGATGTCGAGCACGGACAGGATCCGGACCGTGACAAAGGATGTAGATGAAAACACAAAGGATGTTTTTGGAGAACTTCACACGAAAAAGGGCGTGCTTAGGTTCCGCGATTCCATCTTCCGGAACCAGTGTACGCAGTGGATCATGGAAGTCCCGGTCACGGAAGCGGAACAGATGGAGGAGCTTTTAGACACGCCGTTTGAGATCAATGATGAGACCGTGGATATTGCGGTACAGGCGGTGCAGGACACCGTGGACCGTCTGGATGAACGTGTGATCTATCAGTTCTTTGTACCGTCGCCCATCGTTACCATCTCCCGTTGTATGGCATTTGAGACATTTTTGGAGCTGTCGCTGACGGAGCGGGAACTGATGCTGGATGCACTGGAAGAAATTACACAGAGGCAGATGAAAATGGTGGATGCGGTAGCGCCGAAACTTCCTGAAAATGTCGTATTCTGGATGGGGGGATCTGAACAGTGCACACCGCCGATGATGAATCCGGAGGCCTTCGACATGTTTGTGGAACCGTATGATTCCCGGGTTGTGAAAAAGATGAAGGAGTACGGGTATGCTGTCGGCTGTCACTGCCACGGCAAGGTTCGCCATGCTGTCGATGTCATGCGCCGGATCGGTTATGATGCAACAGAACCGGTGGAGCCGGCGCCGCAGGGGAACGTATCCATGAAAGAGGCCTTTGAGATCACAGAAGGTCAGCTGACTTTGATCGGCAATCTGGAGTGGGCGGATCTGGAACTGGCGTCAGAAGAGGAAATCCGCTGTAAAGTCAGAGCGTTGGAAGAAGTGAAGGATGAGCGCCTGATCGTAGCCTCTTCTGCCGGACCGATCACAACCGTGACAGAAAAGCTGGTGGATAACCATTTAGCGTGGCTGGACGAATACTATAAAATATTTGGATAAAAAATTTCATGGAAAAATAACCTCCGGATTGTGTGCAGTGAGAGACGCAGCGGAGGTTTTTTCTTTTGGGGATTACAAAACCTGTGTTTTTTAGTATACTGAAAAGTAGAGTAAAAAATTACGACTTGCCTGGGGATATGGAGTGCTGAAGAAATGAGAAGTGTCAGAGATACCTTTATTATAAACAGGAACAAAACGGAAGACCGAATGATGAAAATATTCTCTTTTGTCTACGGGGTTAAAGATTTAAAAAGGGGAGAGCGCTATCGGAAGATTGAGGCGGGCAGCTGTGCAGTTGGCGGGCTGAATATCATTTCCGGTCTGACGGCGCTTGGGATCCTGGTATTCAAGTACACAGGCAGGGAGCAGTTCTGCCTGACATACCGAATGGAAAGAGAAAGAAGTATAGATTTTTGTATACGTTCGAAATCTACAGCTTCTGAAATTTTTGGGGACATTGTGAATCAGGTGGAAGTTAGCCGTGAGCCCGCTTATCACGATGTTTTGGATATTCTGCTGGATTTTTCGGATGCCGATGCTTATCCGGAAACGGATGAGTATCATATGGTCCTGAGGGCAAAGGCAGACGGCGGTAAGATCAGATGCTCTGTGTTTTTCAAGGAATCTGTTTACTGCGGCGGATATGCCAGGCAGATTGCGGAACAGTGGCTCATGCTGCTTCAGAAGCGGATGAGCGAAGATACAATAAAACTGGATGAGCTGCGCCTGGAATCAGAAGAAGAGCGTTTGGCCAGATGGAATACGGTGAAATCTTCCGCTGAAGATTTCAGTTATGAATACCGCCATTCCATTGTGGAAGAATTTTATCTGGGATTTCGTGATCATGCCGATGATACGGCTCTTAGTGATACGGAGGGGAAGATGACGTACCGGCAGCTCGATCAGATATCGAATCGGATAGCCAATATGCTGCGTCTGAACGGAGTAGCAAAAGGAGACCATGTTGCTATTGTGGGAGAGAGAAGCCGTTCGATGATCCTTTCCATACTGGGGACGCTCAAGCTGGGGGCGGTGTATATTCCCATCGATATGGAGCTTCCGGTTAACCGGATCAGGTATATCATGCAGGATGCCATGGTGAAAAAAACGCTGCTGCTGGAACGTGTCAGAGACCTGGAAGAGTTTGAGAATGCCGTAACTCTGGATAGCATCGACGATTACCCGGAGGAGTTTGTGAACGAACAAATCGGCGGAGAAGACGATGCTTATATTCTCTATACTTCCGGGACGACCGGCAATCCGAAGGGTGTGATTGTAAAGCATGAGAGTGTCGTAAATTTGAGCAAATGGTTCGGCGATACTTACAACTTAAAAAAGAACCGGCATGTGCTGCATATGACAAATATGTCATTCGATGTTTCGGTTGAGGAAACCATCACAACGCTGCTGAACTTTGCAGAGATCCATTTGATTCCTCAAAATATCAGGTTCAACAAACAGGAGTTTGCTGCATACCTGACGGAACATAAGATTGCCATCGCCCAGTTCGTTCCCGTCACTTTAAAGGAAATGCTGGGGGACACAGAGAAGATAGACTGCCTGAAAGTCGTCATCTGCGGAGGGGAACGGCTGGATGACGATTTGAAAAATGATATGCTCAGGAAAGGATATGACCTGTTCAACCACTATGGCCCGACCGAGTGTACGGTGGATGCCGTTACGTGTAAATGTGAACTTGCATCCAATAATCTGGGGCGCCCCATTGCGAATACAGAAGTTTATGTGATAGACAGTGACAAAGAACTGCAGATGTTCGGCGCCGTCGGGGAACTCTGTATCTCCGGTGCGGGAATGTCCCGGGGGTATTTCCGTAAAAAGGAGATGACGGAAGAGAAGTTTACCTGGATTCCGTCGCTGAATAAGAAAGTGTATCGGACAGGCGACCTTGCTGTTATGATGCCGGACGGCAATCTCAGATTTGTCGGCAGATCAGATCATCAGGTGAAGATAAACGGTCTTCGCATTGAGCTGGAGGAAATTGAATGTCATTTGAAGAGGTATGCCGGGATTGAGGAAGCAGTGGTTACGGTGATCAGGAATCATTACGGCGGAAGGGCTCTTTGCGCATATTATAAAAGCACTGCATCTGTGAATTATAAAAATATAAAAATCTTTCTGGGGCAATTTCTGCCGCAGTATATGATCCCGAATCACTACATATTGATTGAAGAATGGCCGGTCACGGTCAACGGGAAAATTGATAAAAACCTGCTGGGCGAATGGGAGAGCAGTATCCAAACTAGGAAATATGAGGCGCCCGTGAATAAGGCGGAAAGAGAAATATCTGATGTATGGAAGAAAATACTGGGACATCCCAGGATCAGCGTGGTAGATGAGTTTATCAATGTCGGCGGAGATTCGCTGAGGGCGGTGATCCTGTCCAACGTTCTGTCTGAAAAGTATAACCTTCAGATTCCGCTGAACAGTATCCTGACAAGCACGGTCAGACAGACTGCAAAGCTGCTGAACCAGGGTACGGCAAAGGAAGTGCTGCCAAAGGATGATAATCTGATTCTGCTGAAAAGCGGAAGCGATACCGCGCGTCACGTGTTTTTTGTCCATGCGGGTAACGGCGAGGCGGAGGCATTTATAGATCTGTGCGATGGCCTGTCTGTGGATTCTTATCTATGGGGGATCCGTGCGGACCGGCTTGCGGATTACTCACCCAGAAACGTCACACTGTCCGAAATTGCATGTCATTATGTAAAGAAGCTTGAGAAGGTGCAGCCGGAGGGGGAGATTCAGCTGATCGGCTGGTGCATCGGGGGCAGTATTGCCTTTGAAATGGCTCTCCAACTCGAGCAGAAGGGAAGAACGCTTGGTTTTTTCGGAATGATCAACAGCTTCGCACCGGACAGGGAGTTCTGGGACCAGGTACCGGCTTTTTCTCTTTATACGGAGGCGGCGGCAATTAAAAAACTTCCACGCAGTGAGGCGTTTAAAAAGCTGTACGGGAAACCGGAGAGTATTTCCGGCATCTGGCTTTGCCTGCTTGAATATTATGACATGATCGGGCTGTCTGCGGAGGAACTGAAGAAATGTGTTGATGATGATATGGACCGTGCAATTCCATATTATGATTCGGCCAATGTTACCGTACGCCATATCGTATATTACATCAACGTGCTCAGGACATTCGACAACGCCAGGGCCCTTTATGTTCCGACGCGGCGGCTGAGGGCACAGGCCCACTTTTTTGCGGCGGCAGAAGAAACAGCGGCCAATATTCCTGTATGGAATCAATACTGTGAAAAACCGATGCAGATCCATGAAATCAGAGGCAGCAATTTCTCGGCACTGCAGTACCCAAAGGTGCAGGAATTCTCAGAACTGTTAAATAAAATGTTGTCAGTATAAGGAGAGCAGGATGAAAAGAAAATATGCGGATTTTTTGCTGATATTTATTACTGCTGTCTGGGGGCTGTCATTTCCGATCATGAGGAATTCTTTAACCTACATATCAGAGCTGACGTATCTGTTTTACCGGTTCCTGCTGGCAAGCATTGTTCTGGTGGCTGTCTTTCACCGCAGACTGCGGAATATAACCGGAACCGTATTGTGGAAGGGGGCGGTACTGGGAGTGTCGCTATCCGGTGCGCTGGGATTCACGGTTATTGCGCTTCGCTATACTACGGCTGCAAATGTGGCTTTTATCACCGGAATGAATATTGTGATCGTTCCTTTTCTGTCCAACATAATATTGAAGAAAAGGATCGACTGGGTAAAAAGAGGAAGTGTATTGATCGCTGTGATCGGACTTTTTCTGATATCCGGGGGCGTGGAGCTGAAATTTAACAGGGGAGATTTTCTCGCCTTTCTGTGTGCACTATGTATTTCTGCACAGATCATTCTGACGGATATTTTCACAGCCGATGAGGATCCGGTTATTCTGGGGTGTTTACAGGTCAATACGGCGGCGGTTATTTACTTTTTGTTAAGCCTTGCAGGCGGGATCGGATTTACGTTTGAGGTCAGGTGGATCGTGATGGTCACGATTCTCGTAACCGGAATTGCCGGAACTGCATTGGCATTTGTAGGGCAGACCCTGGTTCAGAAATATACGACGCCGTCCCACGTGGCTATCATTTTCATATTGGAACCTGTCTTCGGGGCGGTGTTTGCACTGTGGATTCCAAGACTGGATGGGACGACAGAGACGATATCTGCGGTCAAAGGAATCGGATGCTGCCTGCTAATCGCATCGATGCTGTTTACGGAGATTGCGGGGGCAAAGGCGGAAGTCAAATCAGGACAGCATGGTGAGATTACGGGGCGATAAACAGGAGTCTTATAAGCAGAAAACTGTTTTAATCAGACATTGATTACGGAGGTGTTTGTTATGCGGGGATGGGATGAGCGAAAAGTATACGTTGCAAGACATTGCCATCAGGATTGCTTTTGGGGGCTTACATATCAGAACGGGTATCTGGAATTTCCAGTTCGCGATACGTCTGCCATTTCAATTGCACCATGGGAAGATAATATATCTGTAAAGCCTCACCGTCATGCCTATTACGAGTTTGCATTGGTTACAAAGGGCTCCTGCGTCCACAGCTATAAAGGCGTGAAAGTTCCGCTTGTGCCCGGAGACGTCTTTTTGATAGAACCGCACCAGGAGCACAGCTATGAGATTCAGGCGTCCGTCCATATCATAAACTGCAATTTTATCGCCGAGGGCCTGGGGGATGACTGCAACGAAGTGATATCGGGCGCTTCAAGGCTAAAGCCGGTCAGTCATATGGACGAGGACACAAAACGCCACTGGGACGAGCTTCTGCAGTATGTATCACTGGTTGATCAGGAGATCAGTCAGGAGGTGCGCCAGTCATATCTGAATGCGCAGGGGATCATCCATCTGGAGAGCAGCGAAATGGACGAGGTCGAACGTCTGCTATGGGCGATGATGGACGAGCAGGAAAAGAACGAACTCAACTCCGAGTATGCCAAGGCAGCGTATCTGCAGCTGATTCTGATCCTGTTTCAGCGTGTGCAGGTTCAGAAAAACCAGCGGATGAGCAAGTATTCGACTCAGAAAAAAGCGATGATCTACGATGCGCTTGCCTATATTGAGGAACATCTGGACAAAAAAATAGATTTTGAAGAGATCTCCAGAAACTCATTCCTGAGTCCGAGTTATTTCCGCGCCATCTTTAAGGATGTGACAGGCCTGACGCCGATTGAGTACCTGAACCGTATGAGGATCGTCAAATCTCTGGAATATCTGGAGATGGAGCAGCTGTCCATCACAGATGCGGCTGCCAGGGTGGGGATCTATGACTCCAACTATTACTCGAGGCTGTTCAAAAAAGTGATGGGGTATTCGCCGCGTTATTTTAAGAGTATACGGGAGAAAACGTAAACCTCCTCAGGCATGCAGCGCATCGTCGATCATAAAGGAGATCATCAGATGGGTCAGCTGTTTCATATCATTGAAATCAATTCCCGTCAGTTCGTTAATCTTGTTGAGGCGGTATATACACGTGGTCCGGTGAACGAACAGCGCTTCTGCTGCGTGCGAGATGTTGAATTTGTGCTCAATCAGGACTTTCAGGGTCAGGATCAGGCAGCCGTGCGGATGAAGCGCATCGTATCTCTTCAATATACTGATCGCCGGATGGCAAAGCTCGGATGCGGGATATTGAGCCACACACTGTGCTTTCAGATAATCATATACGAAATCAGAGAAATAGTAATACCAGAAAGACGGCGCCTCCTGTTCCCCGACGGAGAGTGCCGTTTCAGCTTCGCTGCAGAAAGTCTGGATGCTGAAAATGTCCGTAAAAGGATTGCTGATGCCGATTTTGCACAGCGTATCGCGCAGAAATACCTTGAAATCATCCGGAAGCCGTTCTTCGCCTCCGGGCAGAGACAGATTCCGGACGCAGAAAATCCCGGCGGCATTGCTGATGAAGCAGCTGTTTCTGAGCAGATTTTCAATCTGTATGCGGATATAATCAAAGGAGATCGTAAAATGGTCCTCCTCGAGAAATTTAAATTTAATTACCTGATAACGGTGATCCTTCTCCCATCCGTAGGAGGAGAGGACGGCAGTGTATCTGTGCATGTCCTCAACGCTGCCCTGTATGATGTGGTTCACGATGCTGTACAGGCTGTGCCTGCTGTCGGAGTAGTGAGACGAACTGTTTTCGATGGAAAAGGCATGCGTGACAGAGCTGCCGAGTGCTTCGATCACGGACAGTTTTCCGTCAAAAAACGTAATCTTTTTGAACTTGGCCACAAGCCTGGCACAGTATCGGTCATTCAGAAAAATGTTGATATAATACAACAGCAGATTGCGGTTTCCGGACGGATAGTTCTGGACGCCATGGAGGGAAAATGCCTCCTTGAATTCCTTTTCCTGATTATATTCCGTGACCTGTTCCCATGTCATGCTTGAGGTCTGGGGAAAGTTTGACACTTTGTAGAAATCTTTCGTGGTGATCAGGTAATGGTAATCAGCGTCGACAAGAGCCATTTCCATACCTGTTAAGCGTGAGGCGGCGTCAAACAGTTCTTTTGCATACTGAAGACCTGAGCGCGTCAGCAGCAGAAGGTCATTGAAGCGGTCAAATTCTGTCCAGACTTCCTGAAGGAGATTTGCCAGTTCGAGTACGGTGATGTCTTCATTGACGTAAATAACGTCAAAATCCCTGTGATACAGCGCCGGTTGTTCCCTGTGCTTCAGGCATAACCAGGTGTGACCGCTGGGGTCTTTCAGATTTGCGAATGCATGATAGGTGATGATCTGAAGATATTGCACGCTGTGTTCTGAGGCCGACGGATAAAAAAGAAATCCTTTCAGCGGAAGGTCGGAAAAAGACCTGTTCGGGCGCTCCATGCATATTGCAGCCGACATTGTTTCATAGATAAGACTTGCAGTCAATTCCATAACCCACCTCCATTTATATTACTACAAAATGTAGCAAAAATATTTGTAAATGTCAATATTCTGAGAATTCATCCGGCCGGAACGGAATGTTATAATGAGAATAACATGATGAAACAGATGCCGGAAAGGAAGTGCAGCATATGGGAAGAAAAGAATTTGACGTCAGTGAGCTGGATATTATTGATTACAGAAAATGCGGGGCGATGGCTATTTTTAAACCTCTGTTTGGAGGAAATGTACCGCCGGAGCCGGTCTACAATACGCCGATAACGCCAAAAGAAAACTGGAGGCTGGCGGCGGCAGGCAAAAAACCTTACTGGATCCCGAGAGGAGGATGGGGATTCTGCGATATCAATGTATTCAGACCCAGAATCCATCCCGACAGCGTCGTGACACATATCATCTGCGACGGTGAGGAGGATTACCCGTATACCTCCAATACCATGACGAGTGACTGGTTCGGGCTGGAATGGGTGTTTGTGCCGCATGTGGGCGGGGCCACAGTCAAGCCGGGAAATCCCAAGGTTCTGGATGCTTCCTGCTGGGAAGAGTACGTGTCACTGCCGAGCCTGGACGCTATGGATTTTGCAATGTGTGGAGAAAAGAATAAGGAATTTCTGAACACACCGAAGATGAATCAGCTGGGAATCCTGTCCGGATTCTGGGAACGGCTGATGTCTCTGATGGATGTGGAGGGAGCGGCTGTCGCTCTGATCGACGAGGAACAGAAGGCCGGAGTGCACCGGCTGTTTGACGCGCTGTGCAATCTGTATGATGAGTATATTGACCGTATGGTAAAACACTGTGATATCGACTGTGTGCTGGTTCACGATGACTGGGGAACACAGAATGGTCCGTTTTTCTCGCTTGATACCTGTATGGACATGATTGCTCCTTATCTGAAGCGTATGGTGGAATCGGCACACAAACGTGGACTGCTGTTCGAACTGCACAGCTGCGGGAAAATGGAAAAACTGGTGCCCGCCATTCTGGAGGCGAAGGTGGATATCTGGTGCCCGCAGAGCATCAATGATTTTGACTCGCTGGTTGAGACATATAAAGATGAAACGCTGATCTTCGGCAAGCAGGGAATCGAGGTGCCGCAGGGACTAGGTGATGAAGAATACCGACAGCTTGGGAGAGACTGGGCGGCAAAATATATTGACTATCACGTGTGTACTGCGACCCGCGGCATTCCGGAGGCATTTACACAGGGGGTTTATGAGTACAGCCGGAAGGCTTATCAGGACGCGGAGGATTAGCATATAGATACGAGCCAAAAAAGAGTGACATGATTGTCACTCTTTTTTGGTCTTTGAGTTTAAAACTATTGAAAAAAATAGTGACATAGTGTAATCTTATAGAGAGGATGCAATGCATTATTTTGATATAATATGCGTATGTTTTGCATCCGCGGTCAAATTCCAAAGTAAACGGTCAGCTTATCGGATGTGGACGATTTCATGGTGAAATGTGGGAGGAAAAAGTCTGTGATCAGGGTTGCGATAGTAGATGACAATGAAACTTTTTTGAAACAAGCAGAATCAATTGTGAAGAAGTGTTTGACAGAAAAAGGCATGGAGTACGAAATTAAGCTTTATAACACTCCAGGAAATCTGGCCTGGGATCTGGAGGAACGGACATATTTTGATGTTTTTCTCATTGATATCGAAATGCCGGGAATCAATGGTTTGGAGTTGGCGCAGAAGATACGACTGAAATATCTGCAGCCGTATCTGGTGTTTATCACCTCTCACATGGAGTACAGCGTGGAAGGATATGAATACAATGCCTATCGATATATTTTAAAAGAGAACATGGAAGAGAAACTTCCGCCGGCATTGGGAATAATGTTAGAAGACCTGAAGACGAGGGTTCAGCGGCAGTATATCATTGAAGCGAGTTCAAAGATTGTAAAAATTAACTACGAAAACATCTTATATTTTCAGGTTAAGGGGAAATATACATATTTTCATACCAGCGATGATGTTATACGCGAACGAATTACGCTGAAAAATGCATATCAGAAGCTTGCGGCAGAAGAATTCATCTACATTGATAAGAGCAACATTGTGAATCTGCACCACGTGATGGGGTTGGAAGGGCAGTCTGCGATCATGCGCAATGGCGAAAGGCTTCCGGTCAGCGTCCCGCAGCTGCGGGAAGTCAAGCAGGCGATCAGCAGCTACTGGGGTAAATCATGATCGGCGGCGGGCAGATAATCAGTATTCTTGAGATAATTGTCACTACATATTGTGGAATACAGCTGGGGTTCCGCCCATGTAAGATGCGCTGGAATCATTGGGCGGCGAAGGTGTTGTTTGGCGTACTGGTGGGGATCTGGATTACGCTGCGGATTATCAATGTGTTTTACACTAAGTTTGCAGGAATAGAGTATGTATTCATAGGGGTTTATTATTGTCTGCTTATAATTTTGTTTTTTAATATTGGATTTTTGCGTGCATTTGTGCAGAGTGTAATTTACTGGCAGAGTATCATGGTATTGCAGGCGCTTGTGATCTATTTTTGCAGCACGAAAGAACGAGTAACATTTTTAGATTATATCGGGGCAACACAACCATGGCATTGGGTGCACCTGGGAGTAACCGTATGTATCATTATCGTATCCGTTGTGTTACACCAGCGGAAAAAGGGAAAAGCGTTTGTTGAATTACGGTTTAGAAGAGAGTATATCCTTGTGGCAGGCATATTGCTGATAGTTGCGATTTTTTATAATTTAATTTTTGATAATGCACGTGTACCTAATACAGGATCACAAAAAGATTTTGTACTGGTCGTATTTTTCGTGTTGGTTCTGAACAGCCTGGGGATTTTACTATGGGTGTATAAAGCTTATCAGGATATGAAATATAAAAGCTTAATGGTAACAAATGATTATAATCAGGTAAGCACCCAGTATCAACTGCTTCAGGAATTACATGAAGAAAAAAGACGGCAGATCCATGATTCTGTACAAAGAAATATTTTATTGGCAGGGTATTTGAAAAATAACCAAATTGAGGAGGCTAAAAGATATTTAGCCGGTATAACTGACCAAATGATACAAGAGAAGGCGCCTGCATTTACCGGAATTCCTGTTATAGATATTATGCTGGGTTATAAAAGAAATGCAGCACAGCAATTGGGCATTATATTTGCAATGAAATTGGATGTGCTTTTTTGCCCAATAGCGTTAAGTGATATGTGTGTGCTATTAGGGAATCTGTTGGATAATGCCATAGAAGCGGTCCAGGCATTGGAAGTTGGACAACGTCGTATTTTTATTAAAATAATAACAGTCAATCAGATTTTTACGATGCAAATATCTAATCTATATGAAGGAAGACGCAGAAAGACTGACGGTAAATACCAGACAACCAAAAAAAAACGGACATTGCATGGAATAGGACTTGCAAGTGTTAGTCAGATTGTCGAGAGATGTGGGGGCATTATGGAGATCAGAGATAACGATGCGTGTTTTAAAATTACTATTACTTTTTTTGAGAAGATTAACTAAGTCAATATTGAGGTGGGATAGTATATTAGAGAAAATATCAATGCAAATGAGCATTTGAAAACGATTCTTGGTGAAGGATTATGTAAGCAAATTCTTCAGGATACCTGCCTTGCTGATATGCCGCATCGGTTGCTGCCTGATATTACATGTTTGTGATAAATTAATATAAGGACATAAAATAAAAGATAACGGACAAAATAAAAAAATATTGTAAAATTATGTTATTGTATTTGTAGGTCAAAACATTACACCAACAACGGAAGGGGGAGATTCCAATGGGGATTAAGGCAGAGAGAGCAGAAATAAAAGGATAAAATCACAATACAAAGAACAATGTTTGATGCAGGTATGAGAGGAGGAGCTTATGAAACGTTTTAGGAACTTATTTGTCACATTCTGTATGATCATAACAATGCTTACACCGGTGGCAGTTTTTGCGGATGGTAATAATGCGCAATCAGGTGAGATTCAGCCAAGGTCAGATCTGGGTAAAACCGTCACAGACAGAGGGAAAAACAGATATTATGTTTCTGCACACTCATCTAGGAATGGAAAAAATGTAATTGTTCAGACGAATTTTAGTGTAAGTTATTACTATGGCGGGACAGGTGCTAATAAAGGGGTAGTAGATAGCTACACAAAGAATCTAAGCGTCAATGCTCAAGTTGCTTTACATGGCGGAGGAGGCAATACTCTTAGCGGTAGTGCTGGAAAAACAGGTGCCAGTAACAGTTATTCTAAAGCTCAAACATATTTGTATAATGTCTCAGCTGTTTCGGCATCACATGGATTCTCATGCAATGGCGGAAGTACAAGTATTCCTACAAGTGCATAAAATGATGATCGCTACCCGGCTATACATGCTGGGTAGCGATATTAAGGTGCGCCTAGCGGCGCACGTTTCTAATGGGTGAAAGTCCCGAATCCGCCCTAGTAGTGGGAAGGATATAGCTGAACACCAAGGGTGTCCATCGTGAGGTGGAATCTGAAGGAAGGTGTAGGCAAATCTCCGGTCTGACGAACAGAAATCACATCAGGCTACAGTTAAGGATAAGGTTGCCTTACAAACTAAAGTCCAATAACTACTCGGAATTAACTGTGGTAAATGTGGCAGATGGATGGAGAGAAAGAAACGTGTGGTACCTAGGGAGGTCTCGTCAGCAGACGAAAACAGAGTATGAAGTCTGTAGTAACAACGAATGGCGAGAAGTCAGCAGAGGTCATAGTACTACTATGGTTGCAAACATGGTGGGAAGGACTGAACTTTAGGAGATGTGAGTAAATGAATGTAACCAATGATGGATTTAAGGACAGACAACTTCATATAGAGGACTATCTGCAAAGGGTATCTGCGGAACAGAAAGAGTATGCAGAAGTGTCCGCCCATCAGAGGATTGCTGAAAACAACAACAACATCACAGATTTTCAGACGGACAATCTAATGGAACAGATTTTACACAGGGATAACCTAAACAAGGCTTATAAGAAAGTAAAATCAAACAAAGGGGCAGGCGGTGTTGACGGAATGAGCGTGGATGAACTTCTAGGCTTTCTAAGAGATAACCAAGAGCAACTAACCCAACAGATAAAGGATGGGAAATATAAGCCCAACCCAGTCCGTAGGGTAGAAATACCCAAAGAAACAAAAGGCGAGTTCAGAAAACTGGGAGTGCCTACAGTGGTAGATAGAGTGTTTCAACAGGCAATCACACAGGTGCTATCGCCGATTTATGAGAAACAGTTTTCGAAGAACAGTTTTGGGTTTCGTCCAAACAGAGGTGCACACGATGCACTGAAACAATGCCAGACAAATGTCAATGATGGATATGTATACGTGGTAGATATGGATTTAGAGAAGTTCTTTGACACAGTATGTCAGAGCAAACTAATTGAAGTACTATCACGAACCATCAAGGATGGACATGTAATATCGCTCATTCACAAATATCTCAATGCTGGAGTTATTAGTGGAGGGATATTTGAAAAGACAGAGGTCGGTATGCCACAAGGGGGACCATTAAGCCCGATCCTAAGTAATATAATGCTGAATGAACTGGATAAGGAACTAACAAGCAGAGGACATAGATTTGTCCGATACGCAGATGACTGTATGATTTTTTGTAAAAGCAGAAAAAGTGCAGAAAGAACCTTAGACAATATAGTGCCATATATCGAGGGAAAACTATTCCTTAAAGTAAATCGCACCAAAACTGGCGTGGCACACATCAGTAGAGTCAAGTACCTTGGCTATAGTTTCTATAGATACAAGGGAAAATGCAGATTTCGAGTACATTCTAAATCAGTAACGAAGATGAAGAATAAAATCAGAGAACTTACTGACAGAAGCAATGGATGGGGAAATGAATATCGAGCATTAAAATTGACACAGTTTATTAGAGGATGGGTAAACTACTTTGGAATGGCTGATATGAAAAGTCTATTACAGAGTAATGATGAGTGGTTACGCCATAGAATAAGGGCAATCTATTGGAAACAGTGGAAGAAAGTCAAAACAAAGTTTAAAGAACTCAAAAAGTTAGGAGTAGAAAAGGAAAAGGCATGGATATGTGCCAACATGCGAAATAGAAATTGGTATTGTAGTGGATATTTCGTGCTTCAGACTGCTTTTAACAATAAGAAACTCTGTGAATTAGGTTATCCAACATTCACAGAGTTCTATTTGAAAATATGTGAAAACTAAAGAACCGCCGTATACTGAACGGTATGTACGGTGGTGTGGGAGGTCGGTAGATAAAATAATTATCTACCTCCTACCCGATTTTAAAAATGGAGATCATCACTATGAAAAGAAAATACATACTTCCCCTTATCATACTGGCTGTGCTGGCAGCCGTCCTGTTCTTTGGTGTCAGAACACGCAGCATGCCTGCCGCAATCAAGATTTCGCAAACGAACGAAGACGCGGTTGTCTATGGGGCGAACGGCTGGGGAGAATCCTATTCGGTCAGCGACTACGGGATTCTGTATGCCAAAAACAACGTCGTCCGCTACTGTGACCTCGATGCGGAGGAAACGTATGCACTGTGTGATAAGGCAAACTGCCTGCATCTGAGTGACAAGTGTGCTGCATGGTACCGTGACTGGACGGCTGTCAATGGCATCGCATATTACCAGGACGGCATCTGCTTGTTTAAGCGAAATTATGATAGAAACGCGTACGAACTGATCCGCATGGATGTTACCGGAAAAAACCAGAAAGTGATCGCCAGACTCGACATTGGGGACTGGGAAAGCGGTTCCTGGTATCTCTCATCACTTGGCGACATTTATTATAACGCCGGCCGGGCGGTTGTTGAGGCGAATTATACATGGATCGAGGGGGAAGGGGAGTCGTCGCAGACGAAAAACTGCAGGCAGTATCTGCTGATCGATATGGGGGATGGAGCGGTAACGGAGGTTAATGAAAAGGCTGTGGACTCGATCGTATATCGGCTTCTGGGGATCTCAGGGGACGCCTTGTTTTTTATGAAAAGGGTACCGGAGATTGAGGAGTTATCAGAGCAGGAATTTGAAGAGGCATATGTGTCCGGAGCGTTTCGCGGAAAAATCCATGCGGAGGATCCCGTAGAGCGCTATCTGGAGTATCAGGGCAAATGGTATCCGGCTCACAGCAATCAGAAAGATGTATACATAAAATATAAGATCAAGGAATCGCGGGAAACCATTCTGGAAGAAACGCCATCGCTCATGATGTTTGATGAAGATGGCTATAATACGGGCACACTTTCAAAATATCTGGTGTCGGGGAATTTTGGACAATCTTATCTGGTCAGTGAACCGGATTGGGATAACGAGAATGAAGCTCCTTTTTTATGGGATTTGGAAAGAAATCAAAAAACCCCGCTTTTTACTATCGAACACGGCGGTACGCTCGCTTGGGAGACAGGCAGTTTAGCGCTCGGCATCTATGATGAGTCAAAGATTTTGTATTGCCAGTATACAGGTGAGACGACGGCGAACATACTGGAGTATGACTTGAAGACCGGGAAGAGCCGGGAACTGTTCGAGGATGTGCGCAATATCTCGTTCCGGATCATCAACGTGACAGAAGAGTTTTTTATCGGAAAGATCTATACGGATACGGGGTATGACGTGTTTAAAATACGGCGGGACGATTATTTTGCGGGGAATCTTGACAAGGTGGTTAAACTCAGGCTTTAAAAGGAGATGCGTATGAAACTGGAGGCGGTAAATCTCGATAAACGGTACAGAAAAGTGCATGCGTTAAAAAATGTCAGCTTTTCCCTGGAAGCAGGGATCTATGGGCTTCTGGGGCCCAACGGTTCCGGCAAAAGCACTCTGATGAATATCGTAACCACGAACCTGAGGGCAACATCAGGGGAGATCAGTTGGAATGGGATGGAAATCCATAAGCTGGGAAAGGAATACCGGAAGATCCTGGGCTATGTCCCGCAGCAGCAGGCGTTATACCCGGACTTTACGGTCATAGATTTCATGCAGTATGTAGCGCTGCTGCGGGGGGTGCCCGCGGATAGCGCAAAAGAATCCATCGCAGATATTTTAAGGGAAGTCGAATTGGAGGAGGTCAGTCAGTTTAAGATCCGCATGCTGTCCGGAGGGATGAAGCAGCGGCTTTTGATCGCCCAGGCTCTGGTGGACTCACCGGAGCTGCTGGTCATGGACGAGCCGACGGTGGGGCTGGACCCGAAGCAGCGCAGCCAGATCCGGACGCTGATTCAGCGGATCGCGGACGGGAAGATCGTTGTGATCGCAACCCATATCGTATCGGATCTCGAATCGATTGCGGGTGAGATTCTCCTGCTGAAGGAAGGACAGCTTCTGAAAGCCGGAAGCCCTTCCAGACTGATGCGCGAAACGGCCGCTCTGGCGAAGAAGCCCATACACTCGCTGGAAGAGGTCTATCTCTATCATTTTGGAGCGTGATATGTATAAGATCATCGGTTATGAACTGAAAAAAGTATTTCACAAGCGGACCCTGCTTCTCTTTGTCGGTCTTTGTTTCCTCATCAATGCCCTGCAGCTTCTTTATCGGATCAAAACGCCGAATGCGGATGGCTATTCGATGCTGGAGCTCTCTGAGACGTATGAAGCTTATGCGGGCGGCGGGAGGACGTCCTCATATTTCGAGCATGAGATTGAGCGGAAGACGCAGCGAATGGATGCGGATTTTTTTCGGCAGGACTACACCGGGGTGCGGATGCTTGAGCACCTGTGGGAGCAGGCGCTGACGCTGGAGGGCTACGAGGCTTTTTTGACCGGTGTCCCGGAGCAGGCGGAAAAAATGCAAAAATCCCGTCTGTTTGCGCAAAAGGGGACGTATTACTACCGTAATCTGCAGCAGACGCAGGCGGCCTACGCCGCCTTGTCGGATGTCGCCGTTGAGGCGGATTTCGATGAGGGGATGCTGCTCTATACAAACAGCCGGGTGACGGATATTTTTTGTTTGCTCATCGTCATGGCTGTTGGCGTGCAGATCTTTGCGGCCGATTACGAATCCGGCACCGGGGCGCTGATCCGGTGTATGAAGCGCGGACATGGCGAGCTGCTTTTTATGAAGATGCTGGCGGCCTGCCTGATCACGCTTACCATCTATGCCCTGTTTTATGGAACGAATTACCTCGTGATTGACTGCAGCGTTGGCTTTGGGGATACGGACAGAGCCATACAATCGGTGGCCGGGTATTTTACGAGTACACACCGCCTGTCGGTGGGCCGGTACCTGCAGGCGTTTTTTCTGGCTAAGATCGTCGGAGCTGTCACGATCGGCATGCTATTTACCGCAGTGTGTTCCGTGGTCCGAAGTTCCGTGCTGTCGATTGGGATCGGGGCTGTTATCTATGGGGCCGGGTATTTTGTGCATACGAAGATACCGTCCTATTCCTGGATGGGCCCGCTGAAAACGATCAATCCCTATCCCTTGGATCAGGTGCAGTATTATTTTATGGAATATGAAAATATCAATGTGTTTTCCCTTCCGGTCAGCCGGTTTGCCTGCGGCGTGGTCAGCGCGCTGCTGTTTACGCTGCTTGGAGCGGCGGCCGCGTTTATCTGCTATACGAAAAATATCCGTATCACTCCGGCAAACTTTATGCGGCTGCAGCAGGCGGCAGCGCGCTGTGCCGGGCGGATACGAAGCCGCCCCCGGTTAAAACGAAGCCTGCTGTTGTATGAGATGGATAAGCTCTTTCGCATCAACAAAGGGATTTTCGTCGTGCTGTTTTTGGCAGGTTTTCAGCTGTTTGGCGGTATGACAACCGATTATTTTATCGACAGCAGTGAGTTTTATTACCGATCGTACTCGGACCGGCTGTGCGGGGATCTGACGGAAGAAAAGGCCGCGTATCTGGAAATGGAAAAGGAACGGTTCGCAGCGCTGGAGACGGAGCAGGAACGGTACCTCGCAAGATATAACCGTGGGGAGATTGGCCAGGTGGAATTGGATTATTATCTCGGGCGCCTGGAGGAGGATGCGGTACCGCAAAACAGTTTTGAGCGTGCTTATGAACAGTACGCTGCTCTGTGCGCCCGCAAGGAGGAGGGAACTGCGGTGCAGTATCTTTATGTCACGCCCTGGAATCTGCTGTTTGGCCCGGAAGCTGTGAGGGGTACGCTGCTGCTGTACGGAATCGTGGCTGGCGTTTTGATCCTTTTATTCTCTTCCTGCGGTGCGCTGGAGTACAGCACGGGCGTGGAGCAGCTGATTCAAACGTCAGTTGTCGGGAAAAGAGGGATCTGGCGGCGGAAATTTGCGATCGGACTCATAACGTCCGCCGTAGTTAGCGGGATCACGTTCCTGCCCCATATGGTGAAGATCATCCGCGCGTTTGGATTATCCGGATTCGGCGTCCCGGTATCCAGCTATGTTTTGCATCCTGTGCTGCCGGAAGCTTTTACGATGGGAGATTATCTTTTTCTGCGTATGGGGATTCGGCTGGCCGTTCCGGCGGCCGTAATGACAGGAATGCTTGTTCTGTCGGAACGATCGAAGAACCGAATCGTTGCCGTTATGCTGGGAACATTGGTGTTTTTGGTTCCGGTTCTTGTTTTGTTTGTGTTTTTGCCTTCTTCGGTGTAAATGAAAGATGAGGAAAATTATGCGATTGAAAAAAATGAAATGGATCCCTATGGTTATCTTTATCATAGCGGCGGTTGCTATTTGCCCGCTTCTTTTTGCCGGTGCAAACAGGAAGGCCGGAGAACTTGTGGATGGCGGTATTGGGACTACCTTGTTTCGTGCTGAGGCAGAAGTGAAAGCAAAAAATGAGACTGAAAAAACAATAGAAGTTGAATTACTGGAAGAAAATGAATTTTTAAAAAACAGTAATATTATCCTGGATGGCAGCGATCTCATCAATTTTTACAGGATCGATCAGGGGTAAATCATCATGTTTAAATTCTTTTATGACAGCATAGAAAGGGATCCGCTTCCGGTTTACAGTATTGAAATCATGAAGGAGCAGCCTTCATTTTCCTCACACACTCCCGTATAGACCATGTTTTGTGAACATCAACTGGTTTATGCGGGAGTGTTTTTTGAATCAGCGTATATATGACATGATTAAATGAGTAAATTTCTCATCAGGTGGAAAACCATGGAAAAATAGCATATGGAAGATTATAATAAAATTCATAAAACTGCCTGAACGGTGTCAGGAGGCGAATGATATGGAGCATCACAGATTCTGGGCGTGGGGCATGGTGATTTGCCTCGTTATGGTAATTTATACAGGTTATAAGCACAAATAGAACGGAGGTACATAAGATGTTGGATTGTTTTAAATGTATTAATTTTAAGAAAACAGGACTTTTTGCTGCGGGTGTGTTGTTTGGAACCGCAGGAATCAAACTGCTTTCCAGTAAGGATGCAAAAAAAGTGTATACAAACTGTACGGCTGCAGTATTGAGAGCGAAAGAATGTGTGATGAAGACGGCCGCCACTGTTCAGGAAAATGCCGAAGACATATATGCAGAGGCAAAACAGATCAATGAAGACCGTATGACAGAGGAAGAAATTGATGACGCCGGCGAGAATGCCCAGGATCCTGATGCAGAAGAGACGGTAACAGAATAAGATGAAGTTTAAGATCAAACACGAGATACAGGGCAGAATCCGCATTCATGTGAGGCAGAAGCACATGACATATGAAGAGGCAGATATCTTATTATATTATCTGCATAATCTGAAATATGTCACATTTGCAAAAGTGTATGAACGCACACAGGATGCTGTCATCAATTATGTGGGCGGCAGAGACGAGATTGTAGATTCTTTGAGAAAATTTCAGTATCAGGATGTAAAGATTCCGAAAGGACTGATTGAAAATTCGGGCAGAGAGCTGAATGCGAAGTACTGGGAGAAACTCACGAACAAGGTGATACTGCGGGTCGGCAATAAACTGCTGCTTCCATACTCAGTGCAGGCGGTATTGGCTGCTGTGAAATCCGTCAGATATATCTGGAAAGGATTGCAGACGCTGGCTAAAGGAAACATTGAAGTACCGGTTCTGGATGCCACAGCGATCAGCGTATCGATTCTGAGAGGTGATGTCAATACGGCAAGTTCTATCATGTTTTTGCTGGGGATCGGAGAGATCCTGGAGGAGTGGACTCACAAAAAGTCAGTGGAGGATCTGGCAAGGACGATGTCATTGAATGTGGGAAAGGTCTGGATGGTGCGGGAAGAGCAGGAGGTCCTGATACCGGCTTCGGAGATTAAGGCGGGAGACCTGGTCCGGATACGGATGGGAAACGTGGTGCCGTTCGACGGTGTTGTGACAGAAGGGGATGCCATGCTGAATCAGGCGTCGCTCACAGGAGAATCTGTTCCGGTCAGAAAGACCGTTGATAAATACGTCTATGCCGGAACGGTTGTGGAAGAGGGTGAGATCACAGTCTGTGTGAAAGAGGCGGAAGGCTCCAGCAGATATGAAAAGATCGTTACGATGATCGAGGAATCAGAAAAACTAAAATCAATGCTGGAGAGTAAGGCGGAGCATCTGGCTGACCGGCTGGTTCCCTATACACTTGCCGGAACAGCAGTCACCTATCTGTTTACCAGAAATATAACGAAAGCACTGTCAGTCCTTATGGTGGATTTTTCCTGTGCGCTGAAGCTGGCAATGCCGATCTCTGTGTTGACTGCGATCCGGGAAGCAAGTTTGTATCATGTGACAGTTAAGGGAGGAAAATATCTGGAGGCAGTTGCTCAGGCAGACACGATTGTCTTTGACAAGACAGGGACGCTGACGAAGGCAAAACCGACGGTTGTGGATGTGGTATCATTCTGTGATATGGAACCGGATGAGCTGCTTCGCACGGCGGCATGCCTTGAGGAACATTTTCCACATTCCATGGCTAAGGCGGTTGTTCAGGCGGCTAAGGCAAAAAAACTCTACCACGAAGAAAATCATTCAAAAGTGGAGTATATCGTCGCCCATGGAATCTCAACGATGATTGACGGAGAGCGGACGGTGATCGGCAGCTATCATTTCGTTTTTGAGGACGAAAAATGTGTGATTACAGAAGAACAAAGACAGAAATTCGAGGAACTGCCCGCAGAGTATTCTCATCTGTATCTTGCGATTGAAAACCAACTGGCGGCTGTCATATGCATAGCTGATCCGCTGAGAAAAGAGGCGGAAGCCGTGGTGAATTCTCTGAAAAAAGCGGGGATCAGCAAGGTGGTTATGATGACGGGGGACAGCGAACGTACAGCGAGCGCTATTGCTGACAGGATTGGTGCGGATGAATATTATTCCGAAGTGCTGCCGGAAGATAAGGCAAAATTCGTGGAAAGAGAGAAGGCGCAGGGAAGAAAGGTTATCATGATCGGCGACGGAATCAATGATTCACCGGCACTTTCCGCTGCGGATGTCGGAATCGCGATCAGTGACGGTGCAGAGATAGCACGGGAAATTGCAGATATCACGATCGGTGCAGATGATCTGTTTGGCATTATGACGTTAAAGGCCATCAGCGACGGCTTAATGAAGCGGATCGGCAGGAATTACAGATTTATCGTGGGCTTTAATGCCGGGCTGATCGTATTGGGCATCGGCGGCATCTTACAGCCTGCGGCATCGGCATTTTTACATAATACATCGACGCTGGCAGTCAGTTTAAAAAGCATGCAGAATTTATTAAATTAAAGTAACTGTACAGGACGGCAATGGTAACGCGTTTCTTTACCAATGTTGCATTCAGGGCTCCTTTTGTTATAATGGTTAAAGATCATTAACGAAAGGAGCTTTCTGATGGCAAAACATGAGATAACAATTAATCGCGAAACATGTATTGGATGCGGCCTCTGTGCAAAGACTTGTGTTGCGCATAATATAAAACTGGAGGATGGGAAAGCAAGAATTTTATCTGACAGCTGTGTCATGTGCGGTCAGTGTTCAGCGGTCTGTCCGAGAGAAGCGATAACGATTTCCGGTTATGATACGAAACCGGTCCCGCGGGAAGAGACAGTCCGTCTGAATCCGGATGATGTCTTGCATGTTATTCGATTCCGGAGAACGGTCAGACAGTTTCAGAACAGAGGAATTCCGAAACATGTGCAGGAGCAGATTCTGGAAGCAGGAAGGTTAACCCACACCGCTAAGAACATGCAGGATGTTTCTTTTGTAGTTCTGGACAGACAAAAAGGGCGGGCGGAACAGATGGCTGTCCGCTTATTCCGAAGGATAAAGCCATTGGCTGATTTGGTCAGTCCCATGGCAAGAAATATTGAAATAGACGATCACTTTTTCTTCTTTCACGCGCCTCTTGTAATCGTCATTTTTGCAAAGGACAGGACCAATGGTATTCTCGCGGCACAGAACATGGAATTTGTCGCGGAGGCAAACGGACTGGGGGTACTTTTCAGCGGTTTTTTTACGTCTGCAGTCAATGTTTCGCGGAAGATAAAAAAAGCGCTGAGCGTTCCGGGAGGGAAAAAAGCGGCGGCGACTCTGGTGCTTGGTTATCCGAGTGTCAAGTATCTGCGTTCTGCGCAGCGTGAAAAACTGGATGTCAGATATATGTGAGGATTGATGATGGAAAAGGACTGTGAAGCAAGATTACAGAAAATCGTGTGTGGATTTCGGGACTGCAGACATGCGTTTACCGCGATCGGTGATGAAACGAGACAACTGATACTGCTTGTGCTTCTGGACAGCGATCTGTCCGGTATTCGGGTTGGCGAAATTGCGGAGAGAACCCATCTGACAAGACCTTCCGTCTCACATCACCTGCAGATCTTAAAAGAGGCCGGGATTGTCGCGATGAGAAGAGAGGGCACAAAGAATTTCTATTATGTCAGTCAGGACGAGACACAGTGGAAGGATATGGCAGACCTGATCAGTCTGATCTATGAAAGTGTCAGGCACATCGGCGGTACGTCATGAGCATCATAAGTGCCGGAGCCGGACAGCGCCTGCGAGGCGTGAGAGGGGGTCGGCCGCGGGGAGAAATAGAAACAGCTGCCGGAAACATTCCGGCAGCTGTTTTGAGTCATGTGGATTCTTTGCAGGAGAGTGTCACCGGCAGCACCATCCGGTAGGGATCCATCGTACCGTTTTCGATATAATCGATCAGAACCTGCACGCAGGTTTCCGCCTGCAGGGCGCACTGAACATCGATGGATGTGATGGACGGGGTACTCATTTTACCGATAATGCTGTTGTCAAATCCTACCAGGGCAATATCATTTGGGATGGAGAGTCCAAGTTCGGAAAAGATTTTTGCCGCGAGCACCGCCATATTGTCGTTGGTACAGATAAATGCTTCCGGATAAATTTTCAGACCGCCAAGTTTGCTGCGCAGGCGATCCAGATCATAGACATGTGTTTGGTCCAGGTCGGTCACCATCCATTCCTGGCGGGGCAGGAGACCAAAATGAAACATTGCCCCCATAAATCCCTCGTAGCGCTCCTTAAAACCTGTGCTGTGGAGCGGGTTTCCGATAAAACCGATGTTGCGGTATCCTTTTTCATACAGATGCTTTACGGCTATGTGAGCGCCCTCCAGATTGTCCTCGATGATCGTCGGTACTTTCAGTGTGTGGTACCGCGTGCCGGTGGCGATCAAAGGCAGGTTTGTTGCGGCGATTTTGGCGACGATCCTCTCTTCCATATCTCCGAGCACGATCAGTCCGGAAATTGAATTTGTTTCAAAAATATCTCTTAATGCATCCGGCTGCGTATCGCAGGCATCACCCTTGAACACCATCATATTATATCCCCGGTCGTGAACCCTGGACAGAATATTCTGATAAAAGCTCATATAAAAATAAGAATCCTGCAGGCGTTCTCCGGTGGAAATCAGGCCGATGTTGTGAATGTCAGGTTTACTTTTCTGTTCCAGGTATCCCATTTGCAGAGCAGTCTGCCAGATCAACTCTCTGGTTTCTTTCTTGACTGAAGTCATGTTGCGCAGAGCAAGGGAAACCGTGTTGATGGAGACACCCGTCTTTTCTGCGATATCTTTCATTGTTACTTTCATAGAGGGCTCCTCATCTATTCCATAAGTTTGTAAATACAAATCTTTCTTCTTACTATAATCAATCCGTGTCGGAATGTCAAATCCAAACATAATATTAATATTAATTTCAATCACATGCTTTAGCATTCCTGCTGAAAATTAATGGTCCAACGGTTCTTGCGCATTGAGGGGGATACAAAATATTGTATTTCTGCGCATTTTTCGGTGCAAATAAGCGAAAAACGAAACTTTTTTTAGGATTCTTGCACGGAAAGTGCAATGTCTGAAATTTGATGTGAAATTGTATAAAAAATCGGAGGGCGTTTTTGGTGAATATTAATGAAAAATAAAAATAATATTATCTACGGCAATTAATAATATTAAAATATACAACTAATATTCCGAATAAAATCGTGAAAATGCACAGAGATTAATATTAATTTATGCAAGAAAGTAATAGTAATTTTGTAAAAATAATAATACTATGGTTACAGGACGAAAAAGAAAAACATGAACGTGATCAAGAGAAGGAGGGTAAAATGGAGGAATATGTAGTTAGCCTGAAGCACATAACAAAACGTTTTCCCGGTGTTGTCGCACTGAGGGATATGTCCCTGAGCATACGTCCCGGAGAAATTCATGGTCTGATCGGGGAAAATGGCGCTGGAAAATCGACTTTGATCAAAGTGCTGACCGGGGTCAACATCCCTGAAGAAGGCGAGATTCACATAGGGGGACAAAAAAGAGCCATCCGGTCGCCGGTTGATTCGAGAAATCTCGGTGTTGCCTGCGTGTACCAGGAGCTGAACATCGTCTCGCTGCTGTCGGTCACCGACAATATTTTTATCGGCCGGTCGATTAAAAAGAAAAACGGGCTGCTGGATTATAAAAAAATGGACCAGGAAGCAAGGGAAGCGCTGGAATCTCTTGGACACGGGGAAATCGACGTCCACACACAGTGCGGAAAACTGGGCATCGGACTTCAGCAGATGGTTGAGATCGCAAAGGCGGTTGCCATCAACGCCCGTCTGATCATCATGGATGAACCGACTTCAAGCCTTGGTGAGGGAGAGGTTAAGCAGCTGATGAAAACGGTTCGCCGGCTGAAAGAAAAAGGAATTGCTATTCTGTTTGTATCTCATAAATTAGAGGAACTTTTTGAACTGTGCGATCGGGTGACAGTTATGCGCGACGGCCAGCATATCATCACGGAAGATATTAAGAATATGGACAATGACAAATTGATCGAGGCGATGGTAGGCAGGACACTTGAGAACCTGTATCCGAAGGAACAGGGGGTAAAGGGAAAAGAGGGGCTGCGGGCGGAGCATCTGATGGCGGAGGGGGTGCTGCATGATGTGAGCTTTACTGCATATCACGGGGAAATCCTGGGATTTGCGGGCCTTGTGGGCGCCGGCAGAACAGAGACAATGCGTGCAATCTTCGGGGCAGATCCTCTGGATGGCGGTAAAGTTTACGTGGAAGGTGAAGAAGTACAGATTAAAAACCCAACGGAAGCCATCGCAAAGAAGATCGCATTCCTGACAGAGGACAGAAAAGGACAGGGGCTTGTGCTTTCGCAGAGTGTGAAGACAAATCTGATTATGTCAAGTATGAAACGGTTCCGTAAAAACGGCCTGTTTGATTTTAAGAAGATAGAGGCGGTCAGCCGGGAGAATATCGAAAAGCTGAAGATTAAGACACCGACAAGCGAAGAGGTTGTCGCTCAGCTCTCGGGAGGCAATCAGCAGAAGGTGGTCATCGGAAAATGGCTGAACAGCGATTCGGAGATTTTTATCTTTGATGAGCCGACGAGAGGAATCGATGTCGGTGCCAAGATTGAAGTTTACAACGTTATGAATGAACTGGTAAGACAGGGAAAATGCATCATTATGATTTCATCAGAGCTTCCCGAAGTGCTTGCCATGAGCGACCGTGTGATTGTTATGCGGGAAGGCAGGGTAACCGGAGAGATCGAAAGGGCAACCGAACATTTTAATCAGGAATCAATTATGAAAGCCGCATGGGGAGGTACGCTGTCATGAAAAAGAATATGAAAAGTGCATTGATGAAGATCGCGCCGCTGCTGGCGCTGATCATACTCGGAATGGTCCTGGCATTTATGCTTCCGGGAAAATTTTTAAGGGCCAGCAATCTTATGAATATCCTGAAGCAGGCAGGTATCAACTGTATGATCTCCGGCGGTATGCTGGTCGTACTGATCACGGCCGGAATCGATTTATCCGTTGGTTCGAATACAGTACTGGGCGCCTGTTTTATCGGAGTGCTGATGCAGAAATTTGGAATCACAAATCCGATCGTACTGATGGGAGCGGCTCTGCTGATCTGTACTTTCATGGGATTTATCAACGGAACACTGCTGACAAGGCTCAACCTGCCGCATCCTTTCGTATCGACACTCGGTATGAAGAATGTACTGCTCGGACTTGCGCTGCTGATCACGGATTCCACGCCGATCGGTTTTATGAACAAAGGTGTTGATTCGACATTGTTCCTCGGTTCTGCGACAATTGGGGACTTTCCTGTCAGCTTTATCATGGTAATCATTGTTTACGCTATCTTTCATGTTTTTCTCACAAGGACAGCACTGGGCCGCCAGATCTACTGTGTTGGGGGTAATGCAGAAGCGGCCCGTCTGTCCGGCATAAAATCAAAGAACGTATTGACATTTGTCTATTCTCTCTCAGGGTTCATGTGCGGCCTGGCTGCCATTATTCTGGTTGGGCGTGTGACAACGGCAAATGCAACCGCCGGCACTACATATGATACGGATGCGATCGCAGCCTGTATTATCGGAGGCGCCTCATTTACTGGCGGCAAAGGCACAATCTGGGGAACCATGATGGGTGCGGTCCTGATCGCGACGATACGAAACGGATTGAACCTGTTTGGAACGAAAAACGATATTCAGTATATTGTAATCGGTGCGGTAATCATTCTTGCAGTTACGATAGACGTTGTCCGTAACCAGATGGAAGCCAAGGCGAGAAGACTGGCAGCAAAATAACCGTTGATTAAGAAAGGAGATTATAAAAATGAAGAAACTGAGAATCGGTGTCATCGGTCTTGGAAGACTGGGATACCATCACGCAATGAATGTAACTAAGAGTCAGAGGGCAGCACTTACGGCGGTGTCAGATCCTTTTCCGGAAGCACTGAAAAGAGCCGTCGATAATTTCGATGTGAAGGGCTATGCTGATTATAAAGAGATGATAGCCAGCGATGAGGTGGATGCGATCGTGGTGGCGACGCCCACCAAGACACATTACGACGTGCTGATGGACTGTATAGCGACCAAAAAACCGATTTTTGTAGAAAAACCGATTACTTTTACGGTAGAGGAATCGGAAGTGATCATGAAGGAAGTGGAAAAGCAGGGAGTTTTCCTTCAGGTGGGATTCATGCGGCGATTTGATCCCGGGCATATGGCTGCAAAAGAAGCGATCATGAGTGGAAAATGTGGAAAACCAATCTATATTCATGACTGCCAGAGAGACCCGAACGGTCCGCCTCCGGCATACGTTCCGGAGAGCGGAGGACTCTTCGTGGATATGGGGATCCATGACCTGGACGTTGCGCGCTGGCTGATGGGAAGAGAGATCACAGAGATCTATGCACAGGGAGCAGTGCTGAAACATGAGTTCCTCAAAGAGTTAAATGATGTGGATGACGGACAGATGCTGCTGAAATTCCAGGACGGCGGTCTCGGCATGATAGAGATCAGCAGAAATGCAAATGATGTGTACGATACACGGACAGAGGTTATCGGCCTTGATAAAAGTGTGTTTGTAGGTCAGAATCAGCTGACGCCATACACAATGATTGGAAATCAGGAAATCACCGTGGACATGGCAAACTGGTGTCTGGGAAGATTTAAAGACGCTTATGAGATTGAGATGCAGACGTTTATCGACTGCGTACTCGAGGACAAGCCGTCGCAGGTGACGGCGTATGACGGTATGATGGGAATTAAGCTTGCGCTTGCCGCAACACAATCATACCACCTGGGCAAACCGGTTACACTGGAATATTAACCATAAAACAAAAAAAGGAGGATTTTAGGATGAAGAGAAGATTATTGGCGGTATTGCTGACTGCAGGACTGGTTCTGTCGATGACGGCATGCGGAGGGAAGTCCGAGGAAAGTGCTTCGGGCAGTGCGTCGGAAGACACATCTGCAGCGGATGCGGGCGGTGAAGCTGATGCGGGAGAGGCCGATGCAGCGGATGATGCAGGCGGAGCGGATGCGAAGGATATCAGCATCGCGGTTAACCTGAAAACACTGAACAGTGAATACTGGGGGAACGTAAAGGCGGGATGCGATAAAGCGGCTGAAGAGCTTGGCATCGAAGTGACGGTAAACGGACCGGATGCGGAGAGTGAGATCGCACAGCAGGTGACTCAGATCGGTGATCAGCTGGCGCAGGATGTGGATGCCATTATCGTTGCACCGTGTGATACGGATGCAGTTTCCGGTGCACTGGAGAGTGCTTCCGGTGAGATCCCTGTCTTCTTTATCGATCAGGATGTGGATTTCCCTGGGAAGACTTCCTTCGTGGGAACGAGTAATGTGGACGCGGCTAAAAAGGGCGGACAGTACGTCGGTGAAAAAATCGGCAAGGATGCAAAGGTTGTCATCATCTATGGACAGGAAGGCGAGAGTACATCCAACGCAAGAACACAGGGTTACAAAGAAGGTCTTGCTGAATTTGGAATTGAACCGATTGCCGAGATGTCCGGGAACAACGTATCCGATACTGCGAAAGCGGCCATGGAGGACCTGCTGACACGTTTCAACAATGAGATCGATGCTGTCCTGTGCATGAACGACGACACGGCGATCGGTGCACTGTCAGCATGTCAGGATGCAGGTGTTGCAGATGATATCACGATCATCGGGTTCGACGGGAACCAGTCTGCAGTTGAACTGGTTGCAGCAGGTGACCTGGAGGCAACGATTGCACAGCAGCCTTCTGAGATGGGCTATATCGCTGTTATGAACGCATACAAAGCGATCAACGGCGAAACTGTGGAAAAAGAAATTCCGATTGACACGATCTTTATTACGAAAGATAATGCTGAAGAGTATCTGAAATAAACAACAGCAGGGCACCGAGACATGAATGGCTTCTCCATAAATGTCTTGGTGCCCTTTATGCTGCCGGTATGAAATTAATTGGAGAGTGAACCGCGGTTATGCGGGGCCACTCTCCATCTTTGGTCTTTTATGACAGTTATTTTGTGGCTTCTTTCAGCACACGCACATCTTCTTTCATCAGTTCAAAATAATCCGGATTCAGATGGCGCATCGGTGCAAGCTCATACAGGTTCTCAAGAATGATCCAGCCCTCATAATTCTGCTGTTTCAGATAGTCGATGGAGCCATAGAAATCTGCAACACCAGTGCCGATCACAGCGTTTGCGATACAACCCTTTGTACTGTCTTTCACGTGCAGCTGACTACCCATATGCGGATAAATGCCTTTTAACACATCCACCTGTTTATATTCCGTGAAATATGTATAATTATCACTGTCATAAAACAGAGAAAAGTTCTCACGGTCAACCATGTCTACCAGCTGCAGCTGTTTTTCAACACTCAGCGGATTTTCACATGATATTTCTATGCCCTTATCAGCGGCATAGTCGCAGAGATAACGATATCTTTTGGCTGTCAGCTCCAGTTTCTCCTCCGTGTCCGCCAGGCTGGCGTTGAAGTTTGAGAAGAATACCATCGGTATTTTCATGTATTCCGCCGCATCCACAGCTTTTGTTACCCAGTGATTGACAGCGTCGTACATGGGATCGCCCTCAGGTGTGAAAAACGGCACATTGTCACCGTCACTGCATCCGATATTGGCATATTCGATGCCGTATTTCTGCTGTGCATCCAGGTATAGATCCTGAATCTTTTTCTGAGACAGTGCCCACCCATGCTCGTAGCTGCCGAATTCCAGAGACATTCCGTCCAGTCCCATCTCCGATACGATCTGCGGTGCGAAAACGCCGGTTCCCGGAACGCAGAAGTTACAAATCCCCAATTTTACATTCATAATAGTTGCTGCTCCTTTCAGATATTCGCCGCTTTTTCGGACGACATTTAATAAGTATATTATACCTTATTTTGCACCGCTAAAGAAGCGGAAAGTGCAGCCAGGGACAAAGTGTGCAAGAATTGGAAAGTCTGGACAGGTAAGGTTGTCAGGGCGTCGGCTCTCCCCCCGCAGAAGCGATGACGACATCCACGCCTGCACTTCTCAGGTACTCGACAGATTCTGCCGGGGCTCTGGGATCTGTGATCACAAGATCCAGAGATTCGGAAGAACATGTCTTATACAGGGCGTTGATCGAAAACTTACTGTAGTCTGCCGCCACCAGGATTTTATTGGCTTTTTCAAAGATACTGCGTTTCAGCATACCCATTTCTATATTAAAATCGGTCAGACCTTCATTGACATTGAATCCGTCCGTACTGACGATTGCCAGGTCTATTCTGGAAAAGCAGTTGAGAAAATCCACTGATAACATACCTGTGGTGATCAGTTCATCCTTTTTTATAGCGCCTCCGATAAAATAAAGCGTATGGTTGGTTCGGGTACTGATCTCCAGCGCGATGTGTATGGAGTTGGTGATGATCGTAAGGTCTTCTTTTTGATTCAACAGCTTTGCCAGTTCGAAAATTGAGGTTCCGGAATCCAGTGCGATGGTACAGCCGTCCGGAATCCGGAGCAGCATTTCTGCTGCTATCTGAGCCTTTTCGCGCTGATTCTGTACGGAGCGGACATGCCATGGCTCCATGTCGGCGGAGGAATCGTTTTCCGGGCGCAGTACGGCGCCGCCGTAAACACGCTTAACAACCCCTTCCTGCTCCAGCAGCTTCAAGTCGCGGCGTACTGTCTCGAGGGAAATGTTGAAAGTCTCACACAGCTCCCTGTTGGAAATATTTTTTTTTTCATAATATAATTGTTTCATTTGACCAAGTCTGTCTTGCTTCATTTTGGACCCCTTATGTGGAATCATCCATGGGATGATTGTAATATAGCAAATTATAACAACAAATCAGTCAAAAAGCAATGGATATAAAGAAAGAAAATAGATAAAACAGACAAAAAATGAGGGAAAAATATAAAAATCCAACTAAAATGACAATAAAACGACTATATTTGTTGGAATACATTGACAAAATAATGAGGAAATGGTAAAACATAAATATGAATGACAATGTTATGACGTTTTAATGACAAGATTTTGATTAAGTGAGGTGATAGGAGGTGCGTTTGACTTGTGATCTTCATATTCACAGCCGGTATTCTTTTGACAGCGATGAGTCACTTGCGGAGATCTGCCGGCGGGCTGTGAAACGAAATGTGGGTGTCATAGCAATTACTGACCATTGCGACATGATACAGGGCCGGGATGGAATTGCTTACTATCTTGCAGTGGAGGAGCAGCGAATGGAAGCATTTGCGAAAGCCCGCGAGGAGTATCAGCAGTTGGAGATTCTGTACGGTATTGAAATTGGAAATGCTATGGACTGTCCGGCAGAGACAAGGCAGTTTCTGGAGTCAAGAAAATTTGATTTCATAATCGGTGCCATTCATTTTCTGCCCGGCGGCGGTGATATTTATAAGCTCCCTTACCGGGATGACAGGGAAGTGACGCGGATGTTCCGGGATTATTTTATCTCTGTGGAAAAACTGGTCAGGCTGGGAGGATTTGATTCCCTGGCACATCTGGATTATCCCTTACGTGTACTGAAAGGGAAAGTCCCGGTTCCTACCATTGAGGGGTATCGTGAGCTGATTGAACCCATAATGGAGGGACTGGTCAGCCAGGATATTGCACTGGAAGTGAACACCAGAGGGATCTATGACTGGCAGGGAAGGGTTGGTCCGGAAGACTGGGTGCTGGCACGTTACAGAGAGTTGGGCGGCAGGCGTCTTACCATTGGAAGTGACGCTCATACGGCATCCAGGACGGGAGTCGGCTTTGAACAGGCAGCGGAGGCATTGCGGCGGACCGGATTTCGGTCTTACACCGTCTATCGCGGCAGGAAGCCTGTAGATATACCGATATAGGAACAGAGCTGATCACGGGTAAAGATATGTGTACTGAGAGAAAAACGTAACCAGTCGAGTGAAGGGTGAATGAGAAAGGACGAAAAGTATGAAGTTAAGAAAAGCGGCGGCGTTAGTCCTGGTGACCGTTATGGCTGCGACGGTTTTGACCGGGTGTGGAAAAGGTAATACAGGTGAAGGAGAAACAAAAGGAGCGGACCGGGAGAAAGCACTGGACCTTCGTACGTTAACGCAGGATGAAATTGAGGAGGGCGCAAAAAAAGAGGGCAGAGTTTCTTCGGTGGGAATGCCGGATGAGTGGGCGCACTGGGATCTCAGCTGGGCCTCCATCCTTGAAAAATATGGATTGGAGCACGATGATGTGGATTTGAGTTCCGGGGAAGAAATTGCAACCTTCGTGGCGGAAAAAGATGATCCCACGAAAGATGTGGGGGATGTGGGCTACGCGTTTACCTCCACGGCAATGGACGAAGGATGTCTTCAGCCCTATAAGGTTTCCAGCTGGGATTCTATTCCCGACTGGGCAAAGGATCCGGACGGCAACTGGACTGTGAGTTACACGGGAACCACCTGCTTTATCTTTAATGATGCCGCTATAGAAGGGGAGCTTCCTACAACCTGGCAGGAGCTCATGGACAGTGAGATTGTGGTGAACATGGGTAATGTAGTAGGCGGGGCGTCTTCACAGGCAAATATCCTCGCGTGTGCCATCGCCATGGGGGGCGGATTTGACAATGTGCAGCCGGGAATTGATTATTTCAAAAAGCTGGCTGAGCAGGGGCGGATCCATCCCTCGGAGGGACAGGTGTCAGAAATGGTATCCGGTGAGGTGGAGTGCTTTGGTGGAAGATTTGACTTCAATGGTACGGCGTGGGCGGATGAATACAACGCACAGGAACTGGAGGGGCTTCATATTACGACGGTGATTCCCCAGGACGGCGCTATCACGACGGGATATGCACTGATCATTAACAAATGGGCGCCGCATCCCCATGCGGCTGCTCAGACTGTGGAGTATATGCTCAGTGAAGAGGGACAGATTGAGAGGGCATACGGCGGTGCCCGTCCCATCCGGTCTGATGTTGAGATACCCGAAGATGCGCCCGTGCTTGGAGACGAGTGGTATGAGAACACTACATCTCCGGAAAGTGCGGATGCACTGCAGGAAGCCTGCGATGAGATCGCACGCCTCTGGGAAGAAGAGGTCATTCCGCTGCTCGGATGATTTTGGCAGGGGAACATGAATGATACGGCCGGATGACGTTATGTTCTCCGGCCGTATGTTGAATATAATTTTGACAAGAACCAGGGAGGAGGTTCATATGGCTGATGCAAAAGTAATATTGATCATGATTGATGCGCTGGGGTATGAGACGGCGTGGGCCAGATGCGGCTATCTCGGTCATCTGGTGGAACAGAAGAAAGGGGCTCTCTATCGGGTAAAAGGAGAGCTTCCGGCACAGTCAAGACCCATGTACGAGACCATGATGACGGGTCTTGCCGTCGGGGAACACGGAATCTGTGCCAATGAAATGGTCTGTCCGAGTAAGTGTGAGAACCTGTTCTCGCTGGCTAAGAAAAACGGGAAGACAACAGGCGCAGCTGCTTATATGTGGATTGCGGAACTTTATAACGGTATCCCGGGATACTGTACGCTGACAGACCGTTATCAACTCGGGAATACCGCAGGGCTGATTGAAAACGGGATTTTTTACAGTCAGGATGACTACCCTGACAGCCACCTTTACGCGGACGGGGATTTTCTGAGAAAAGCATACCATCCGGATTTTCTGCTGATTCACCCCATGAACGTGGACGATCAGGGTCATAAACACGGATGGGGAAGCAGAGAATATGAGCATGCAGCGGAGGTGTCGATCAACATCATTGACTGTTATCTGGATCTGTGGCGCCGGGACGGGTATGATGTGGTCGTTACTGCGGATCACGGAATGGATGAGCTGGGGAATCATTTTGGGGATACACGGCTTCAAAGGGAGGTCCCCTTATTTGTTTTTTCGGATCAGATACAGCCGGGGAACTATGGGGACCATACGGTTTCCCAGTTAAATGTGGCTCCGCTGATATGCAGGTTGATGGGGATTGAGCCATCCGGGCGCATGATGGATCCGTCAGAAGAGATCAGGTGGTGAATATGATGAAACAGAGACTGAAACAGATGATTCATTTACTCCCGGCTGCCCCGTTTTTTATTCTGGTGTTCTTTTTTTTGGCGCTGCCTTTCTGCAATATGATCATCCAAAGCTTTCTGGATCCTGAGAGCGGGAGTGTGACCCTCCAAAATTACGTAACAGTTTTTACAAAACCTGCGTATTATATGGCCACCTGGAACAGTGTAAAGGTTGCGGTGATCGGCACCGCAACGGGTATGGTCCTGTCATTTTTTGCGGCACTTGCGGTGTCTGCGCTGGGGATCCCGGCAAGAAAGCGGTTTATGCCTGTTCTGAACATGACGCAGAATTTTGCAGGGTTTCCGCTGGCGTTTGCCTTCATGCTGATGCTGGGACACAATGGTTTTATACGGCTCATGGCGGAAAACTCAAAGTTACAGGCACTGGCCGGCTTTAATCTTTACAGCAGCGAGGGTATGGTTCCGATGTTTGTATGGTTTGCGATTCCACTGGGAACGCTGCTTTTGATTCCGGGATTTGAAGCGATCCGCAAAGAGTGGAAAGAATCAGCCACTCTGATGGGGGCTACGGGATTTCAGTTCTGGATAAAGATTGGCATACCCAATCTGGCGCCCACACTGCTGGGAACTACCAGCATGGTGTTCGCGGATTCCATTACAACTTATACAACGGTATATATGATCATGGGTTCCAATGCTACGATGCTGCCTATTAAGATCGCAAGCATGTTTTCGGGTGATTCCAAACAGCAGACAGAACTGGGGTCAGCGCTGTCGATTACCATGATTGTGATCATTCTGGTAGTGATGGGGATTACAAACCTTGTGAAGAAAAAATATGTAAAGGGAGGGATCGGACAATGAAAAATAACAGGATACTGTATCATATCATATTGATTTTACTGGCATTTGTTCTTTTGCTTCCTGTGGTTGTGACGCTGGTTTACTCTCTTACGGAAAGCTGGCTGACCCTGTTTCCCAGTGGTTTTCCCAATTTTACATACTGGAAGGAGCTGTTCACAGAAAGACCGGATTTCTGGGCAGCGATCGGACGAAGCCTGATCATCAGTGTATTTCCAATCTTTATCTCAGGAATCTGTGTGATCATGGGGATGTATGTCGCTATCCTGCATTTTCCAAAGTTTGATACCATTATGCAGAGCATATCCATGATTCCCTATACGCTGCGGGGGGTAGTCCTCGCTATCTCTGTGCTGGCTCTCTATGCGGGAAATGTGACGATCTTCGGCAACAGAATGGTCATGCTGGTGTGCGTCTACTGTGTGGTGATCCTGCCATTTGTGTACCGGGGAATCCGAAATAATCTTTACGCCATCAATGTGCGGCAGCTGCTGGAAGCGGCAGAGCTTCTGGGGGCAAACGGGCTCTACACGTTTTTCCGAATCATTGTGCCCAACATGCTCTCTGGTATTCTGGTGTCGGCGCTGATGGCTCTGGGGGCAATTTTTACGGACTACGCCGTCATTAAAATTATAGCGGGCAGCCGGTATGAGACGGCTCAGGCGGTGCTCTACAATGCCCAGAAAAGGGAAGCCGGCCCTATGACCAGTGTCATTGTAGTCATGATGTTTGGCATTACGCTTCTGATCGCTGTTATCTCATACAGCCTGCAAAACAGAAGCAGGAAAAGTTCAAGAACTGAGCGGGGGGAATAAAGTATGTCGTATATTCGGTTTGACCATATTAATAAATATTTTGGAGAGAATCATGTCCTGCGTGATATAACACTGGATATTGAGCAGGGGGAGCTGGTTACGTTTCTTGGACCGTCCGGCTGCGGAAAATCCACACTGCTTCGCTGCCTATCCGGACTGGAGTCTGTGACGGAGGGGAAAATCTATCTGGAAGGATATGATATCACGGAGCTGGAGCCAAAGAAACGGGGCATCGGCATGGTGTTTCAGCAATACAGTCTTTTCCCTAACCTTACCGTGGAGCAGAATGTGGCTTTTGGGCTGAAGATTCAGAAACGGCCGAAAAGGGAGATCTATCAGCGGGTACAGGAAATGCTGGAGATCGTCGGCCTGAACGAAAAGATTCATCAGTATCCGAGAGAGTTGTCCGGCGGACAGCAGCAGCGTGTTGCACTGGCACGTGCCCTGGTGACGGAACCGAAAGTACTGCTTCTGGATGAACCTCTGTCTGCCATTGATGCATTGCTGAGAAGAAATCTTCAGGTGGAGATTCGCCGCATCCAGAAGGAGCTGAATATCACCACCTTATTCGTCACGCATGACCAGGATGAGGCGATTGTGATGTCGGACCATATCCATCTCTTCAATGTGGGTACCATTGAACAGTCCGGTGTGCCTGTGGAACTGTATACGAGACCCAGGACCAGGTTTGCAGCTACCTTTATCGGGCACTATAATATCATCGATGCAAAGCTTTTTGGGGAAAGCAGCGGCATGAAAACCGAAGGTAATGATATTGCCATCCGACCTGAGATCATTGAGATCAGCAAGGTACCACCGGAGCATGCGGATTCAGTCACCATGAAAGGAAGCATAGCGGGAAGCCTGTCCCATGGAAATATCATCCGCTATATGGTTGAATGCGGCGGTTTTCGGCTGGATGTAGATATTCTGTTTGATGCATCCAAGCTGTTTGCGGACGGAGAAGAGATCTACCTCACATTTGGAAAGGAACACGTATTAGAACTGGAATAAAGGAGGCTAACAGTGTCTTTGGTACAGGAACTTTTTAAGGTTATGCCTTTACAGCAGGAGGCCATATATTCCCTGAGGATCCTGACCGCCTGTGTCTGCGGACTGGCAATCGGGATCGAGAGGACCTCCCGTCTGAAACAGGCGGGGATCCGTACGCACTGCATCATCGCCTGCACGGCTTCGGTCATGATGATCATATCCAAATACTGTTTTGGAGACATGGGTGATGCCGCCGGGAATTTTATGGGCGGAACGAGAGGCGCGGACCCCGCGCGTATCGCGGCGCAGGTTGTCAGCGGAATCAGCTTCCTCGGAGCAGGAGTGCTTTTAAAAAAAGGCGATACGATCAAAGGGCTGACTACAGCAGCCGGTTTCTGGGTGACCACGGCTATCGGCCTTTCCATCGGATCCGGCATGTACTATACAGGGATTTTCACTACTGTTCTGGTCATAGTGATTCAGGTGATTTTTCACCGGGTGCATATCGGGGGCGATACCTCCACATATACAGTAAAAGTTATTATGGAAGAGTCCGCGGCGCGCCGATCCCAACTGGTGGAAGAACTGAAACAGAATCATATGAAAGTATCGGTGGGAAAGGTAGAAAAAATGGAGGGCGGCCTGTTGGAGGTGGAGCTTCTGATCACCACGTCGCTGCCCTTAAGCCTGGAGGAGGCGGTGGTGATTCTGAAAAGGAATCAGGCGATTTCCTCCATATCGCTTTGAGCAGACAACAGAACAACAAATGTTCAATACTATCTGATTGACAAAAATTAAATTGAAATAAAATTATTGGATTATAGGGTTCTGCGAGCAATATAAGTGTGATAAAATAAAACAAAAGAAGGATTTTACCGTTAAAAGGAGTAAGGAGGGTACGGAGGATTCTTACTTGGCGGCTTAGCGGGAGGCACTACGCAAATGGGAACTAATTTGATCTCATTTACAATTGATGCATATCTTGATCTGGTTGACACTGCAGCTTATGCAATTATGCGTTATAGCTTTCACGCCCGGCATGCGCAGCGAATGACTGATTATATGTATGATATGTATTTGTAAGAGGGGATAAGGTTTGACTTTTACTTATTTCAGAAATTATATTTTAGTGATTGCTGTGTTATTGTTGCTGGAGTATCTTTTTCAAAAGGTGCATATATTTTGGCGCCCGACCTATTATCGAAACAGAAAAAAGCCGCCGCGCTACTGGGGACCATTTTCGTTTGGCGAATTTGTCACCTGGCTGTTTCGCAATATAGCGGCGCCTACTGTGGGACTCATTTATATGTTGATCTATAGCGCTGGAGAAAGAACCAGGCTGAGTGAGTTTATTGTTAACATATTACTGGTTTGCACTTACCTTGTTATCCCCTGGTTCATAGAAACCTGGCTGGATGGTTAAGGATTTACGAAGGATGTGTACGGAATAGGAAGGATATTTCAAATCGATTGAGTGGATTTGGGAATATGCCGCGAAGCACCGGAGTACTATGAATAGACTGGGATTACAGCAAAATAAATAAGAGTGTAAGATATGCCGCATTATGTTTTTTCGTAATGCGGCATATTTTCACGGAGAAATACTCTGTGAATTAATATATATCGACAAATATTTTAGAAAATTCTCCTATTGTGCTTGTATAGTCTTGATATGTGCTAGTAACGGATATCTGAAATGAGATACACTTTAATTACCGTAAGGAAACGGACGTAACGAAAAGAATGATCGACAAAAAGGAGGAAAGTAACAATGAAGAAACTGGCAGTGATTTTACTGAGTGCAGCAATGGTGTTAGCAATGGCAGGATGTCAGGGGAATACCGAAAAAGAGACAAAAGAGCAGACAGACTCCGGCAAAGTATCAGAGGAGGGTGCGGAAAGTGCATCAGACGACAACAGCAAAGAATCCAGAAGGTATGCACTTTTTCTGGCAAGTGTGCCGAATGAGACGACCACATCAATCAGGGATCAGGCGATAGAGACTGCGAAAGGGATGGGGATCTCAGTGGAAGTCTTTATCGGAAACGATGAGCAGGCAACGCAGGTGGCACAGATTGAGACTTGTATTACAGAAGGATACGACGGACTGATGATTGAACCGATCAGCAGTGACGGCTGTCTGTCCGTTATGAAATCAGCGAAAGAGGCAGGGATTGCGATGGTTACGGTTATGCAGGACTGTTCGGACCCAAGCCTTGTAAGTGCACATATCGGCGCTGACCACGAGGGCGCGGCTGCTCTGCAGATGAAAGAAGTCTGCGAAGCGCTGGGCGGTAAAGGCAAGATTGCAATCATTGACGGAGTCATGGGATCTACGGGACAGATTCAGCTGACGGCCGGATATGAATCCGTACTGAAGGACTATCCTGAGATCGAGGTGGTTGAGGAGCAGAGCGGAAACTGGATGATCGATGAGGCTATGGATATCACAGAGACGTGGCTGCAGAAGTATGATGATCTGGATGCCATCCTCGGACAGAGCGATCAGATGGCACTCGGCGCGCTTCAGGCATGTAAGGATGCGGGCGTCACGATCAATATTTCCGGGCGTGATGCACAGACAGCCGCTCTCAAAGAGGTGGAAGCCGGAAATATGTTCGGAACGGTAAGCCAGAGTGCCTATCAGATGGGGGACATGGCTGTGAAGGTTATCACTGACGTGCTGGATGGCAAGAGCGTGGATGACAAATATTTCACAGAAAATGCATTTGTCACCAAAGACAACGCGGCAGAGTACATGTAAGACAGTGCACTGAATAAATGCGAACAGGGAAGGTGAGAAGGTGTCAGTATGTCAGAGTATGTATTGGAGATGACAGATATCGAGAAAAGTTTTCCGGGCGTTCAAGTTTTGAAGGGCGTCAGCCTCCGGGTAAAACCGGGGGAGGTCCACGCCCTGATGGGGGAAAACGGAGCGGGGAAATCGACGCTGATGAAAATCCTGATGGGGATTTACACTGCGGATGCGGGAACCGTGCTGATAGACGGAAAGAAGGAAATTATCAGGGGACCCAAAAGTGCGATGGAGCATGGAATTTCCATGATCCACCAGGAACTTAATCCGGTGCTTGATATGCAGGTTTATGAAAATGTTTACATGGGACGGGAATTAAAACAAGGTCCCGGACTGGTGGATAAGAAGAGAGAACAAAAAGAGACACAGAAATTATTGGAATCGCTTGGGATTCCGATCTCTGCGACCCGGATGATGCGGGAATTAAGTGTCGCACAGTGTCAGCTGATTGAGATTGTAAAAGCAATTTCTATCAATGCCAGGCTGGTGATCATGGATGAACCGACATCGGCGATCACAGATAAAGAAATCACCACGCTGTTTGAACAGATTGACAGACTGAAGAAAAATAATGTGGCCATTATTTATATCTCACATAAGATGGACGAGATCTTTCAGATCTGTGACCACATCACCGTGCTGCGGGACGGTGAGTATATTGGTGATGATGAGGCGGCTAATCTGGATCAGGAAAAACTCATCCGTATGATGGTGGGGAGAGAGATCAGTGATGTCTATCCCAAGAGTCAGGTGCCGATCGGCAGACTGGTCTTCGAGGTAAAGAATCTGAATTATAGAAATAAAGTGAAGAATGCCGGCTTCCAGCTGCACGCAGGAGAAATTCTTGGAATTGCGGGACTTGTAGGGGCGGGCAGGAGTGAGCTGGCAGAAACCGTCTTTGGCATGCGCAGGAAGGACAGCGGAGAGATCTGTAAAGAAGGAAAAGAACTACATATCACACACCCTCGTCATGCAATTAAGAATAAGATTGCATTGATCACAGAAGACAGAAAATTTACCGGTTTGAATCTGATGGGCTCAGTAAAAGAAAATATTACGCTGGCTTCCCTCGCCGATACTCTCTCCAAAGGCGGACTGATTCTCAAAGGAAAAGAGGCAAGGCAGGCAGATCAGTACATCGAAAAGCTTAAAATAAAGACTCCCGGCAGAGATACGCTGACAGGAGACCTGAGCGGCGGAAATCAGCAGAAAGTGGTAGTGGCAAAGTGGCTGCTGACAGAACCTGATATTATCATTCTGGATGAGCCCACGAGGGGCATTGATGTTGGGGCAAAGCGTGACATCTATCTGCTGATCGGAGAGCTGGTTAAGCAGGGAAAAGCGGTGGTTGTGATTTCATCTGAGATTCCCGAGATTATGGGACTCTGCGACAGGGTCATCGTGATGGCGGCAGGAAAGATAACGGGTGAAGTTATGAGAAAAGACTTTACACAGGAGCTGATCATGACATATGCTGCAAAATTTGGGGAGGATGGACAGTGATGAAGAAAATACAGAAAAACAATATATTAAGGAACTATGGCCTGATTATCATTTTTCTCGCCGTGGTGGTAATTCTGGCAATCGCAGCACCAACGTTCAGGAAGCCTATGAACCTGCTGAACGTCGTCAAACAGGCGTCTGTGAACGGCATTCTGGCGTTTGGAATGATGATCGTAGTGATCACGGCGGGGATTGATCTGTCGATGGGATCGATCGTAGGATTTTCCGGAGTCTGTGCGGCGCTGTTTGCGCATCCGGGAGAGTATCCGCTGATTGTTTCTGTGCTGATTGCACTGCTGGCAGGGGCTGTATTTGGGATGACCAACGGCGTTGGCGTGGCTTACGGGGGACTGCCTCCATTTATCATCACTCTGGGAACGATGAGTATCGCCCGTGGACTGGCACTGGTTTTTAGCGGCGGAATACCGGTTATCAACCTGTCGGAGACGTTTACTAACATGTCATCCGGTTCCCTGGCGGGGATTCCCTATCTGTCATTTTACTTCATTGGGACGGCGCTGGTTTTTGCCTTTATACTGAATAAAACGGTATTTGGGCGTCACGTCTATATGATCGGAGGAAATAGTGTTGCGGCCAGGGTTTCCGGTATCAATGTAAAGGCGCACTTGCTGCTGGTCTATGTTATTTCGGGCCTCTGTTCCGGACTTGCCGGACTTCTGATGGCGTCCAGGACGAACCAGGGGTCCCCGACAATGGGTGTGACTTATGAGATGGATGCGGTGACCGCGGTTGTGATCGGCGGCGTCTCCATGTCAGGCGGTGCTGGAAAATGGTATGGGGTTGTGATCGGGGCCCTGCTGATTGCAGTTATTGAAAATGCATTGACGATTTTCGGTGTCGATCCGAACTGGAAGCAGGTTGTGAAAGGTGCGATCATCATCGGTGCCGTACTGCTGGATGTTAAGAGTAAAGGATCGAAAGAATAAAGAGAAAAAGCGGAGGAAAGGAAATGACAGCAAAAGAAAGAGAGTACAAAACCCTGTGTTTTTCCAATGAGGGACTGGACAGGGGGGCAAAAGAGGAGACAATGGAGCCGTGGGATCTGACGGTGGCAGGCTGGGAAGCGTCCGGCCTGAAGTCGGATTTTACAAAAAAGATGAAGACGCCTCCGGTACCGACGGAGATTGGATTTCTGCCGAGGGATCGTGAAATTGAGCCGTATGAACACTATTATATGACAGTGCTGGCAGACGAGGTGTTTGAACTGGAGAAAGAGATCGGCTATGATCCGCTGGTGCGCATGGCATTTCGTATTCCGTTTCTGAGTTATGAGGAGAAAGTGCTGGAAGAAGACGATGAGACCTTTGTGAGGAGAGACGTTGACGGGTGGCAGAGAAGATATTACAAACATAAAACTGTGGAGACTTCGCTGGATGCCATACCGGTGAAACCGATTGTATGGGATGAGGAATCATGGGAAAAACACAAGGCACATACGCTGGAGGCTTATCGGAAATACTGTACCGATGAAAACATGGAAAAGATGTACGGAAAATACAGAAAAATCAGTGAGAGCGGAGAATACCCGATACGGTTTCGCCTGATGGGATTCTTCTGGATTCTTCGGGACCTGATGGACAATGAGCCGATGCTGTATGCGTGGTATGATTATCCGGAGATGATCCGGGACATTCACCGCTTCCAGCTGGATATCTATAAAGAACAGATGGATAAAATCCTGAAGATCGTAAAACCGGGCGTGCTGTTCTTTGAGGAGGACCTGAGCGGAAAAACCGGGCCGATGATATCGCCGGATACATTTGATGAATTCCTGCGCCCGTGTTATGAGGAAATCATACCGTTCCTGAAGGAGCGGGGAGTCGGACACGTAATCGTGGATACGGACGGTGATTTTACAAAATTGATTCCAAATTTCATGGAGTCTGGTGTGGAAGGTTTTTTACCGATTGATGTCAATGCAGGTGTCGACATTGTAAAGGTGAGAGAGCAGTATCCGTCGCTGAAACTGATCGGCGGGTTTAATAAGCTGGAACTGCTGAAGGGACCGGAGGCGATCGACCGGGAATTCAAACGTCTGGAACCGGTAATCCGCCAGGGCGGGTATCTGTGCGGAATCGATCATCAGGCGGCTCCAGATACGCCGTGGGAGTATTATCAGTATTATGTAAAACGGCTGGGCGAGGTAATGGCGGAGTGCCGGGGAGAAAAATAAAATCACGACTCATTTGCGTATTGTGCTTGCATCGGGTCATATTGTGCTAATGGAAGATCATAATTCCGTGTTAACCTTGCAGTATGTAAGGATTTTTGGGATAATCATATATAGAAGATTTTCATCATTAGTATTATTTTTATCGCGGGAGGCAGCGGCAATGACACAAAAAGCACAGATTTCGGGAAAAAGCCAGTATCCATATAAAAAATTCAAAGTATATGATTCTACTCCGATTTCGGTCGAGATGTGGAATGATCAAAAATCTGTAGAAATGCACTGCCACCGGTTCTACGAGTTTACGCTGATCACAAAAGGTTCCTGTATTCACAATTACCGCGGCGTACAGGTGCCCCTGATTCCGGGGGACATCTTTATGATCGAGCCTAACCAGCCGCATGGGTATGAGATTCAGGCACAGGTGAGCATCATCAACTGTCTCTTTTATCCGGAACAGTTAAGCTATGAGAACAATCAGATGCTGCAGAGCACCCGGATGGGAGAGAAGAGTGAGGACATTAAGAGACAGTGGGAGGAGCTGCTTCAGTATGTCAGCCTTGAGGACACTGGTACAGAGAGTAATGTTCGTCAGGCGAACCTGAATGCCCAGGGAATCATTCACCTGAACAGTACGGAACTCAGCTATGTAGAGTCATTGCTGCGGGAGATGGTCAGGGAACAGGAGAATAAGGAAATCAACCTGGAATATGCAAAATCAGCCTATCTGCAGCTGATTCTGGTTACGCTCAGCCGTGTGCAGATCAGGAGGGCGGAGAAAATCAATCACCATTCTAATCAGAAGAAAGATATGATTTTTGATGCACTGGTGTATATCGAAGAACATCTGGATGAAAAAATTGATTTTTCCAGTCTGGCTGAACAGAGTTTCATGAGTCCCAGTTATTTTCGGTCAATTTTTAAAGATGTCACGGGCCTGACGCCTGTGGATTATCTGAACCGGATGCGCATCGTGAAGTCACTGGAGTATCTGGAACTGGATAAATCGACGATCGCCGATGCAGCTGCCAGAGTTGGTATTTTTGATTCCAATTACTATTCCAGGATGTTTAAGAAAGTGATGGGATATTCACCGAAATATTTTAAGAGTATCCGTGATTAAATATGTGGGAAATGGAGACGCCGTAAAACGAGATGTTTTGCGGCGCTATTTTTTTGCTCTATCAGATAAAAAAATAATACGATTGTTATAAACATGCGTGCACGTTTACATGATAAAGAACAGGAGAAGCTGTTGCGTTTTGTGCTTGTATCGTCTCATATTGTGCTCATAGAAAGTGAGAATTCTGTGCTATACTCAATTTAGAAAACAACGAAATGTACAAAAACAACAAAAATAATTAATATTAATTGTGAAAAACGCACAATATTCGTGGGATTTTTGCAAAGAATTACTAAAACATACATTTTGGGAAAATGTACTTATTTGTTGTTAATAGAGCGCTGGATTAAGTGCTAATAGTAATAGGAAATCACCTCTGACCAAGAGGACGGGGGATTTTATAAAAACGGAATCAAAAGATTCCAGAAACTATTAAAAAGGTGAAACAAAGGGAGGCATTTAAAAAATGAAGAAGAGAGTATTAGCTGGTATTATGGCAGGGTGTCTGATCATTGGTACATTGACAGCATGCGGTCAGGGCAGCACAGACACGGAAAAATCAGACGATTCCGCATCGGCGGCGACAACAGAAGAGGCGGGAGACGCATCCGAAGACGAAGCATCTGCAGAAGATCTGAGAGTAACCATGATATTATCCGACCGTGATGAGTGGCTGAGTGAGATGGAATCCGGAGCACTTGCCGCGGCGGAGGAGATAGGAATTGACCTGGTTACTCAGGATGCTCAGAAGGATACGAGTAAAATGCTGCAGTTTATTGAGACAGCGAAAAACGACGGTCAGAAAGCAGTTATCGTTAATATGGTAGACCCGGAGACAGGTCAGGAATGTATTGATGCAGCCGGTGATATGAAGGTTGTGTTTGTAAACAGATATCCTACGGACCTGAGTCTCCTGAATGAAAATGCCGTTTACGTCGGTTCTGATGAGAATCAGGCAGGTGATCTCCAGGCAGAATATCTGTCAGAGTACTTTGAAGAAAAAGGGCAGACGGATATCAAATACATTCTGCTGAGCGGAAATTATGGTCTGACTGCGACAACACTCAGAACAGACTCTGCATTAAACGGATTAAAAGACAGAGGAATCAACGCGACAGAGGCAACTGCTCCTCTCGTTGCAGATTATAATCGTGCAGAGGCACAGGATATGATAACACCTGTTCTGGACACAACAGAGTTTGACTGTATTATTGCCAATAATGATGCGATGGCATTAGGCGCTGTTGAGGCTATGATCGATGTAGGACAGGATCCTGCAAGCGTTCCGATCGTGGGAATTGATGCATCTACAGACGGGCGTAAATCTATTGCAGAAGGTCAGATGGCTATGAGTGCATTCCAGAATGCGATCGGTCAGGGAAAAACTGCCGTACTGGCAGCAAAGAACCTGCTGGAAGGAAAGGCTGCCAACGAAGGAAGCGAATACAGCGTAGATGCTGAAAATGAATTCATTATCTGGGTTCCGTTTGAGCGCGTTGACAAGACAAACGTAGCTGACTACGACTGATTTTGCTTAACAGCCAACTATAAACATTGGTGACAGATGCCGGTCTTCGACCGGCATCTGTCGATATAAGACTAGGACTGAGGTGAATGGGTTTGAGTGAAGAATATGTTCTGGAGATGCATGATATCGTAAAAGAATTCCCTGGAGTTCGCGCATTGAAGGGCGTTCAGTTAAAAGTACGCCCCGGAACCGTACATACGCTGATGGGCGAGAACGGTGCCGGAAAATCCACATTGATGAAATGCCTGATCGGCATCCAGCCGGTAACATCAGGAAAGATTATCTATAAAGGAAAAGAAGTCAGTTATAAATCCACACAGGAAGCACTGGATGCGGGGATTTCGATGATCCATCAGGAGCTCTCCCCGGTATATGAACGCTCCGTGTGTGACAACGTATGGCTGGGAAGGGAACCGAAGAAAGGGATCCTGACCGACCACAAGAAGATGTATGACGACTGCGTGGAACTGTTTCAGCGCATGGGGCTGGACATAGACCCGCATGAGAAGATGAAAGACCTGACCGTCGCAAAAATGCAGATGGTCGAGATTGTAAAGGCGGTGTCCTATGATTCGTCGATCGTAATCATGGATGAGCCGACCTCCGCCCTGACGGAGTCAGAGGTTGAGGACCTGTTTAAGATTATTGCAGATTTGAAAGAAAAAGGCGTAGCCATTGTTTATATTTCGCATAAGATGGACGAGATCTTCCGGATCAGTGATGACATCACGGTATACCGGGACGGCGAGTACATCGCGACGGACCGCGCGGAGAACCTGACGCAGGACAAGCTGATCCAGCTGATGGTAGGGCGCGAGATCACGGATATGTTCCCGAAGACGGAATGCCCGATCGGGGAAGTGGTGCTGAAGGTGGAGGACCTGTGCGCAGGGCGGCTGGTGCAGCACGTGTCGTTTGAGCTGAGGAAGGGAGAGATCCTGGGATTCGCAGGGCTTGTGGGAGCAGGCCGGACGGAGACGATGGAGACGATCTTCGGGATGCGGCACAAGACGTCCGGGAAGATCATCAAGGACGGGAAAGAGCTGGAGATCAAAAGCCCGAAGGATGCGATCGAGAACCACATCAGCCTGCTGACGGAAGACCGGCGCGGGAACGGGATCGTGGGGCTGTTGAGCGTGCGTGAGAACATGGTGATGGCAAACCTGAACCTGAAGGCGTACGGGATGCCGCTGAATGCGAAGAAGATGCGTGAGGACGCGCAGACGTACATAGATAAGATCCGGGTGAAGACCCCGACAATGGAAACCCCTATCCAGAACCTGTCCGGAGGGAACCAGCAGAAGGTGCTGGTCGGAAGATGGCTGCTGACCAACCCGGACGTGCTGATCGTGGACGAGCCGACGCGAGGAATCGACGTCGGGGCGAAGTCCGAGATCCATGCCCTGCTGTCGGAACTGGCAGGCCAGGGGAAAGCGATCATCGTGGTATCATCGGAGATGCCGGAAGTCATGGGAGTGGCGGACCGCATGGTGGTGATGCACGAAGGGCATGTGAGCGGAATCCTGGACCGTTCGGAATTCTCACAGGAATTGATCATGAAATATGCGACTTCCCATGAAGTGGAAGCCAAAGCGAATTAGAAGGGGGCAACCAAATGAACGCGAAAACAAAGAAACGCTTATCTGATAATATGATCTGGATCGTGCTGATCGTCCTGGTCATCCTTGTAAGTATCATCAACCCGAAATTCTTAACGATCGCCAACCTGCGGACCCTGCTGACGGGCGAGTCCATCAAGGGAATCATGGCCTTCGGTGTGGCATTTGCGATCCTGACGCGGGGGATTGACCTGTCGATCGGTGCATCCGCGGCGCTGATCGCGTGTGTGACCGGTGCACTGGTACAGCCGGTGGACCTGGCGACAAAGGCGCTGGCAAACTTCGGCGTGCAGGTACCGGCGATTGTGGCAATCCTGCTCGGCATGGTGATGGGTATCGCCATCGGGGCGATCCAGGGTGCGCTGATCGCATACACGAAGATGCCGGCATTCATCGCGACACTGGGCGGCCAGCTGATCTGCCGTGCGGCAGCGAAGATCTTCACGACGCGCCCGGTATCGAACCTGTCAGACGGCTACCGCTGGCTGGGAAGCGGCAAGATTGGCCCGATCCCGATCATCATCGTGGTATTTTTGATTGTCTTCGGAATCGCAGCCTTTATCCTGGGGCAGACCCGTTTCGGAAAGAGCTTATATGCGATCGGAGGAAATGACCAGGCAGCGCGTGTGGCTGGTATCAACGTAGAGAGAAACCTGGTGCTGACATACGTATGGTGCGGCGCCTGTGCAGCCCTCGGCGGAATCCTGCTGGCAGGACGTGCGGGATCTGCGGACCCTGCAAACTCCGGTTTGAACTACGAGCTGGATGCGATCGCGGCGGCAACCGTCGGCGGGACATCGCATACGGGAGGTATCTGCCGCGTGACAGGAGTCCTCTGCGGTATCCTGATCCTGGGTGTCATCAACAACGGCCTGGTACTGATCGGCGTGAATGATAACTTCAGTAATATCATCAAGGGCCTGATCATCGTCGGAGCCGTAGCGATGGATATGAGAAAGAACGCAAGAAAAGCATAATAATTAAAGAGCTGAAGGGCCTTGTGATAAAAATAAAATCACAGGGTCTTTCCTGCACAATAAGGATAAAAAAATATTTGCGTATTGTGCTAGTATCGTGTTGTATTGTGCTCACATGGTATATGAAAATCATGCTATACTCAGTATAGAAACAAAGAAGAAATGCAGAAAACAAGGACTTTCAGAAGAATTGACAAAATAAAAAAACTGTACAGATTTTTTTGAAAGTATTATTTTGCAGTGACTATGTTTTGTGCTTGAAAAAATAAAAACAGTAATTGAAAGGAGAAATAACAATGAATGCATGGGAGAGAGAAGTTGCAACGTTAAGTTTTTCAAATGAAGGTCTGGACCGCGGGTGTATCGAGGAGAGTATGTATCCATGGGACAAAACAGTGGCCAACTGGGCAGAGCAGGGGTATGATACAGGTTTCCTTAAGCAGGTACATTTCGCGACACTGCCGACCGATAACCTGTACGCCTATAACGAGCCGTATGAGCCATGGCAGGATTATTACAATACCATGATGGCAGAACCGGTATTCCGTCATGAGACAGGACTCGGCTGGGACCCGGTGATCCGGATCGCATTCCGTATCCCGTTCATTTCCTACGAGGAAGAGATCAGGGAAGAGACCGATGAGTATGTGATCAAAAGGGACCGTGACGGCTGGATTCGGAAATACCCGAAGGACGGAAGCCTTGTGACCCCGGTAAAACCGGTGGTGACCTGCATGGAAGACTGGCTGGAGTACAAGGCACATATCCAGGAACAGATCAGGATCCATCTCACACCGGAGAACATGGAGAAGGCATACGGACGGTTCCGTGAGGGCTGCAAAAACAAAGACTTCGTCGTAAGATTGCGTGTCAGCGGATTCTTCTGGACACCACGGTTCCTGATGGGAAATGAAGAACAGCTGTATGCTTACTACGATGAGCCGGAAGTGCTGCAGGACATCTGCCGCTTTGTGACGGATGTATACAAAGAGCATCTGGACGGCATCCTGAAGATCGTGACACCGAGCCTGGTGTTCTTTGAGGAGGACTTAAGTGGAAAGACAGGGCCGATGATCTCCCCGGATATCTTCGAAGAGTTTATGACACCGTACTATAAGGAGATCATCCCGTTCCTGAGAGAACGCGGCGTACAGAACGTGATCATGGACACAGACGGCGACTTTACGATCATGATTCCGAAGATCCTGGAATGCGGGCTGGACGGGGTACTCCCGGTCGATGTAAATGCGGGTGTGGATATCGTAAAAGTCAGGGAAGAGTTCCCGACACTGAAATTCATTGGCGGATTCAACAAGCTGTGCATCATCGAGGGGGAAGAGGCCATTGAGGCGGAACTGGACCGTCTGCGCCCGGTGATCAAACAGGGCGGCTGCATCGTGTGTACCGATCATCAGGCGGCACCGCACACACCGCTGGAGAACTACAGGTATTACAGCCGCAGGCTGAAGGAAGTGGTTGCCGAGCTGCGCAATGAAAGTGTAGAGATAGGATAAAACTTTCGATTTTCTGCACAATTTGATCAAATGTCAGGAAAGCGCTTGCACATACTAAAATGCAGGGGTAAACTTAATACAGAACAAGCAGGAAAGATGCCGTGAAGACATAGTGCTGCGCGGCATCTTTTTTATTACTAGGAAATTCCTCCGGAACCTCCTATGTAATAAAATGCACTTCGTGCATAGATGCACAGCTCGCGGAAAGGAAACTACTGCTTTGCAGTCCGCTCGCGCGCGGAGATTGCGCGAGAGCGCAATCTTTTTTATTTGAACGGAAAATGCAAACTGGGGGAAACAAGTATGAAAATGACGTTAGAACTGGGAATCCTGATTTTTGTTGCGCAGTTTATCGGTTATATCATTAAAGGGCTTGTCGGGTTTGGCAATCCACTGATAGCAAATCCTGTCATGGCGATGAGAATTGACAATAAGTTTATCACTCCGGGAGTGCTTCCGGTAGATACCTGTGTCAATATATATATGTCAGTGAAAAACAGAAAATCTTTTCTGCCGAGACTCGCATTGCCGATCGCCGTCTGTATCATGATCGGCGTCGTTCCGGGCATTCTGTTTTTGAAAGTTGGGTCTCCGTGGATCATAAAGGCCCTGCTCGGTGTGCTGATCATCGGACTGGGTGTGGAGATGCTGACAAGAAAGCGGGATCAGGAGATAACCACAAAAAACAACCCTGTTATCATGGGACTGATCTCTGTGATCTCCGGATTTCTCTCCGGTCTGTTCGGCATCAATATGCTGTTTTTGGCATATCTGGAACGCCGGGTGGCTAACAGGCAGCAATTCAGGGCCAATGTATGTTTTATCTTTGTGTTTGAAAATGTATTTCGCCTGATCATGTATGCGATAAACGGCATGTTCAGTATGTTCACGGTGGGAATCACACTGCTCTCCATACCGGCGGCAGTCTTTGGAATAATGATCGGAAGCAGGATCGATCTGCGCCTGAATGAGAAGACGGCGAATCGCCTGATCAATGCGGTGTTTATTTTAGGGGGTGTCAGCATCCTGGTAAAAGCACTGATATTTAAAGCATAATATATTTTATAAAATTCTATAAAAAATGCATGGAACTGTTAAACGGATCCATGCATTTTTTGTTCTGTTATGGGCAGTATTTACATAAAGTGGATGTTGCAGAGACATTATCATTTGATAAAACTATAACGTACAAATTTGCGGATAAGATTTCATAAATAGGTTATGATAAATACTGGAATTCTGGTATAATATTCAGTAAATTTGAAAAAAAAGAAAAAAAAGCTCGCTAATTGATTGACAAACTTTTAACATTCAGGTATATTTATGTAATAGTAAGAAGGGTGGTGACGGTGTTGCTAGAAGATACGATTAAAGCTGTAAAAGAAGCGGAGACAAAGTCCGGCGAAGTGGTAAAGGAAGCGGAGGAAAAGGCGCAGTCCATGATTCAAAATGCAAAAGAAGATGCGGCGCGAATGGTTGCAGAGCGAGTGGAACAGGCCAGAGAGGAAGCGTCCAGGCGCCTTGCAGCGGAACAGGAGTATGGGAAGACGCTGGAGGAACAGTCCCTGCAGGAAGCTGGTAAGATGATCGCAGAATTAAAAGAGACTGCATCCCAAAAAGAATCAGAAGCCGTCCGGATGCTGATTTCTGAGGTGATCTGAAAAAATTTAAAAAAGTAAGGAGGGATGCGGGTATGGCAGTATTGAAAATGCAGCGGATTTCAATCTGTGCCCTCAAAAAGCACAGGAAGGCAGTGCTGGAACGGCTGCAGTCACTCGGAGCTGTTGAAGTGGATATCCGTCTGGAAGACGACAGCGGGCTGTTCAGGATGGATACTTCCGGTTCCAGAAGTGGTTTCCTGAAATATGCACAGACTGCAGAACGCGGACTTGAAGTACTGCAGAAATATCTGCCTGAGAGTCAGTCGATGTTTTCCAGCCTGGCAGGAAAGCCCCTGATTGAGCAGACGCAGTATGAAGAGATCGTAGAACAGCGTGATAAATATATCGCTGTAGCGAGAAAACTGATAGATCTGGATAAAGGGATTGCGGAACACATAGCAGGGATACAGAAGCTGGATACACAGATAGAAGGACTGACTCCCTGGCTGCCGCTTGGAATTCCGATGAGTTACAGGGGAACGCAGCAGACCGATATTCTGATCGGAACACTTCCGCAGGTGATGACTCTGGAAGAATTGTATACTGTGTTTGCGCAGCATGCACCGGAGGTAGAAGCGATCGACTTTGAAATCATTTCTACGGACAAAGATTTTACGTATCTGGCGGTCATGTGTATTAAGGCAGACAGAATGCGGGTCGAGACGGCGCTTCGATCAATTGGATTTGCATATCCTTCACAGCTTCCGAGGAAAAAGCCGGAAGCGATCAGGGAAAAACTCGAGGAAGAGAAACAGGTACTCGAGATGGAGATACAGGAATTAAAGCAGAAGATGACAGCCTGTCAGGATGAAAGGCAGAACCTGAAGTTCACAGCCGACTATTTCCGGATGCGTGCCGATAAATATGAGGTGCTGGGAAAGCTGCCGCAGACAGAAAATGTGTTCTTCATCAGCGGCTATGTTCCACAGGAAAAAGCACAGGCGGTTGCAGATGATCTGGTACAGAATTTTGAGGCGATGGCTGAACTGGAGGAGGTCTCGGAGAAAGAAGAGCCGCCGGTTCTTCTTAAAAATAATAAATTCGCACAGTCAGCGGAAGGCGTGCTTGCTTCGTTCGGCCTGCCGGGTAAAGGAGAGATGGATCCGACGATGGTGATGTCGATATTTTATGTCTTTCTGTTCGGACTGATGCTTTCGGATGCGGCGTACGGTCTGATCGTGATGATCGCCTGCGGAGCCATGCTGGTAAAATTCCCCCGGATGGGTGAGAGCCTGAAAAAGTCTGTACAGTTATTTTTCTGGTGCGGTGTTTCCACGTTATTCTGGGGAATCATGTTCGGCGGATACTTCGGAGATCTGATCACGGTGGTGTCTGGAACGTTTTTTGGACGCGAAGTGACGATACCGGCGCTTTGGTTTGTGCCGCTGAATGATCCGATGAAGCTACTGGTGTATTCCATGCTGTTTGGCCTGATTCATCTCTTTACAGGACTGGGCATGAAAGGATATATGTGTCTGAGAGACCGGAAGTACATGGATTTCTTCTGCGATGTTGTTCTCTGGTTCTGCCTGCTGGTGGGACTGGTACTGATGCTGCTTCCGACGGAAATGTTTGCTTCGATTTCCAAGATGACATTTCATTTTCCGGCAGCGGTGATTACGCTGAGCAAGGTGCTGGCTCTCGGCGGAGCACTGGGAATCCTGCTGATGTCGGGACGCTCTTCGAAGAATTTCGGTGTCCGCATTGCCCTGGGAGCCTATGATCTTTACAATATTACAGGCTGGCTCAGTGACATATTATCCTATTCACGACTGCTGGCACTGGGACTCGCGACAGGGGTCATGGCTTCTGTGTTTAATCAGATGGGCAGCATGGCGGGCGGAGGAATCCTGGGTGCGATTCTGTTTATTCTGGTTTTTATCGTCGGACATACGTTTAATATCGGAATCAACCTGCTGGGAGCATATGTGCATACCTGTCGTCTGCAGTATGTGGAATTTTTCGGAAAGTTTTATGAAGGCGGGGGAAGAGCATTCAACCCCTTTAAAAAGAATACAAAATATGTAGATATTAAGGAGGAAAAAATTCTATGAGTGGTATTGTTTGGGCATTAGCGGGAGCAGCAATTGCAGTGATTCTTGCGGGCATGGGTTCCGCATACGGTGTCGGCGTAGCAGGTCAGGCTGCCGCGGGAGTGGTGACTGAGGATCCGGATAAATTTGCCAAGGTACTGATTCTTCAGCTGCTGCCGGGTACACAGGGTATTTATGGTCTTCTGGTAGCTTTCCTGACATTATCCAAGGTGGGTGTGCTGGGAGGAAATCTGGCAGATATCAGCGTGTCTACCGGTCTTTTGATCTTTGCAGCCTGCCTGCCGATCGGCATCGTAGGTTTGATTTCGGCAAGAAATCAGGGAAGAACTGCGGTAGCATCAATCGGCATCATCGCAAAGAAACCGGAACAGTTTGGTAAAGCGATTCTGTTCCCTGCGATGGTGGAGACATATGCGATCCTTGCTCTGCTGGTTTCCATACTTGCAATCTTTGGAATCCCCGTATAAACCGGTAGAAAAAGGAGAGCTGATAGATGACTGGATTGGATAAGATTATCAAGCAGATCGCGGAAGAAGCCAGCAGCGTAGCTCAGCAGAAAATCAAAGCAGCTGAAGTGGAAGCAAAAAATATCACAGATGCGGCGAGGGAAGAAGCAGAGAAACAGGCAGCGGCTGTTCTGAACAAATCAGACGCCGACTGTAAAAACTACAGGGAGCGTGTGAAGTCCCGTGCAGACTTTCAGAAACGAACGGAAATTCTCAAGGCAAAACAGGCGCTCATCTCAGATGTGATCGAAAAGGCATATCAGGAGATGGTGAATGCAGATGACACATCATATTTCGAATATATCGAAAAGATGCTGGAAGAATTCATCCGTCCGGAGGAGGGTATCATCTGCTTTTCAAAGAAAGATCTCGCCAGGCTGCCGTTTGGATTCAAGGCGAAGGTAAAAATGATTGCCGCTAAAAAAAGCGGTTCCCTGAAAGTTTCTGATGAAGCGGGGAACATCGAGGGCGGTTTCCTCCTGATCTATGGAGGAATAGAAGAAAACTGTACGTTTAGGGCACTGTTTGATACGAAACAGGAACAGCTTGTAGACCGCGTTCACGAATTTTTATTTTCCTGACGCGCCTTAAAACCGAGGAGGGTTATACATGTCTGATATTGATTACACCTACGCGGTCGCGCGGATCCGTGCCCTGGAAGTTTCGCTGTTCTCTGCTGCAACGCTGGAACAGCTGATAGCCTGCGATTCGTTTGAAGGCTGTATCGCTTTTCTGCAGGAACGGGGGTGGGGTGACCCTCAGGGAGAGGCGGACGCGGATGCAATATTGAAACGGGAACGGGAGAAAACCTGGGAGACAATTCGGGGGATGGTCTCAGATATGAAGCCATTTGATGTATTATCTTACCAGAATCTGTTCCATAATCTGAAGGCGGCCATAAAAGAGGTCTGCACAGAAGAGATTAATCAAAATATATTTTATGAAGAGTGCCCGATCGGGCGTGAAGATATGCTGCGAATCGTACGGGAAAAAGACTTTTCGAGTCTTCCTGATTTTATGCAGGAACCGGCAAAGGAGGCATATGAAACACTGCTTCATTCGAGGGATGGACAGCTGTGCGACGCGATTTTGGACCAGGCGGCGCTGAGCGCCATTTACCAGGCGGGACAGCAGTCAAAAGACAGGATCGTAAAAGACTATGCGGAGTCTCTGGTAGCCGTCACTGATATAAAAATTGCAGTGCGGGCACAGCGGACGAAAAAATCTCTGGAATTTATGAAGCGATCCATGGCAGAGTGTGAAAGTCTGAATATCGAGGCGCTCTGCAAGGCGGCGCTTCAGAGCTTTGAAGCGATCTGTGAATATCTGATTTCAGCAGGATTCAGAGAGGCGGCTGAGGCACTCGGTGAGTCCTCATCAGCATTTGAATGCTGGTGTGACAACCGCCTGATCGAAACGATCCGGCCTCAGAAATATCAGCCGTTTTCCGTAGGACCGCTGATCGCTTATATTCTGGCAAGGGAGAATGAAATAAAAACGGTGCGAATTATTCTGACCGGCAAGCTCAATGACTTTCCGGAGCAGTCAATCCGGGAAAGGCTAAGGGAAATGTATGTTTAGAATTGCAGTTATGGGTGCATACGACAGCATCTTCGGGTTCGCGACACTCGGTCTTGAGACATTTCCGGTATCCACCCGGGAAGAAGGAGAAAAAATACTGAAGCAGCTGGCTTCAGGAGGAAAATATGGCGTGATTTATATCACAGAGGCGATGGCCGCCGAGCTTGAAGGACTCATTGAGAAATACAAAGAAAATCTGCTTCCGGCCATCATCCTGATACCCGGCGTGTCGGGAAATACAGGAGCCGGCATCAAAGGGGTAAAAAAATCCGTAGAACAGGCAGTTGGTTCGGATATTCTGTTCGGGGATGATGAGAATAATGGATAGAAAGGCGGGTGGCAGTGCACATGAGCAGAGGCACAATTAAGAAAGTAGCAGGACCTCTGGTCATCGCGGAAGGGATGCGGGATGCCAACATGTTTGATGTTGTGCGTGTCAGCAATCAGCGACTGATCGGAGAGATTATTGAAATACACGGAGACCAGGCATCCATTCAGGTATATGAGGAGACTTCAGGCCTGGGCCCCGGGGAACCTGTAGAGTCTATGGAGGTTCCGCTGTCCGTGGAGCTTGGACCTGGACTGATCTCCAGCATTTATGACGGTATTCAGAGACCTCTGGATGCTATCATGAAAGTATCCGGCAACAACCTGAAGCGCGGCGTAGAAGTTCCCTCACTGAAACGGGACAAAAAATGGAAGTTTGTGCCGGCCGTCAGGGCAGGTGATACTGTGCAGGAGGGTGATGTCATCGGTACTGTACAGGAAACCGTGGTAGTATGTCAGAAGATCATGGTGCCGTTTGGAATGAAAGGTACCATCAAAGAAATCCGCGAAGGAGAGTTCACCGTAGAAGAGACCGTGGCTGTACTTACTACTGCAGATGGTGATAAGAATCTGAAGATGATGCAGGAGTGGCCGGTAAGGCGCGGGCGTCCCTACCAGAAAAAACTTCCGCCGACAATGCCGCTTGTGACAGGGCAGCGTGTCGTTGATACATTTTTCCCGATTGCCAAGGGCGGAGTGGCAGCAGTACCGGGACCTTTTGGAAGCGGTAAGACGGTAATACAGCATCAGCTCGCAAAATGGGCCGAGGCAGATATCGTTGTCTACATCGGATGCGGTGAGCGCGGCAATGAGATGACGGACGTTTTGAATGAATTTCCGGAGCTGAAGGATCCCAAGACCGGCGAGTCTTTGATGGAGCGTACAGTTCTGATCGCAAATACGTCCGACATGCCGGTTGCGGCACGTGAGGCATCCATTTATACGGGAATTACAATCGCGGAATATTTCCGGGACATGGGGTATTCCGTCGCGCTGATGGCGGATTCCACATCGCGTTGGGCGGAGGCTCTCCGTGAGATGTCGGGCCGTCTGGAAGAGATGCCGGGTGAAGAAGGATATCCGGCCTATCTGGGAAGCCGTCTGGCGCAGTTTTATGAACGGGCGGGCCAGGTGATATCGCTCGGAACGGAAGGTCGGGAAGGCGCGCTGTCCGTGATCGGGGCGGTATCTCCTCCTGGAGGTGATATTTCGGAGCCGGTATCCCAGGCGACGCTGCGTATCGTGAAGGTGTTCTGGGGACTGGATTCATCACTCGCATATAAACGCCATTTCCCTGCTATCAACTGGCTGACGAGTTATTCCCTCTATCTGGACAGTCTGGGACCGTGGTTTGACGCCAATGTGGCGGATGACTGGATTTCAGACCGGCAGAAACTGATGAGCCTTCTGCAGGATGAGGCGGAGCTGGAAGAAATCGTAAAGATGGTCGGTATGGATGCGCTTTCTGCTTCTGACCGGCTTAAGATGGAGGCGGCGAGGTCCATCCGTGAGGACTTCCTGCATCAGAATTCATTCCATGAGATCGACACATATACATCTCTGGAAAAACAGCTTTTGATGATGAGGCTTGTCATCGGCTATTATGAGAAATCCAGAGAGGCGCTGGAACAGGGTGCTTCCATTCAGGGACTGATCAGGATGGCAGTCCGTGAGAAAATCGGACGTTATAAGTATACGAACGAAGCGGATATAGAGAAAGAATACCAATTGGTCAGTGAAGAATTGACGAAAGAGATCGCCAAACTGATCGGGAAGGAGGACGACTGATGCCAAAAGAATATAGGACGATTCAGGAAGTCGCCGGTCCTTTGATGCTGGTTCGGGGAGTGGAACATGTATCATATGATGAACTGGGTGAAATAGAGCTTGCCAGCGGTGAAATACGCCGCTGCAAGGTTCTGGAAATTAACGGAAGCGATGCGCTGGTACAGCTGTTTGAGAGTTCTACCGGTATCAATCTCTCCAACAGTAAAGTGCGTTTCCTCGGTAAGAGTATGGAGCTCGGGGTATCTGAGGATATGCTGGGAAGGGTCTTCGACGGACTGGGCAGACCGATCGATGACGGTCCTCAGATATTGCCGGATGCCAGAATGGATATCAACGGACTGCCGATGAACCCGGCAGCAAGGACTTATCCTGAGGAATTCATTCAGACGGGACTCTCGGCAATTGACGGGCTGAATACACTGGTAAGAGGCCAGAAGCTGCCGATCTTCTCCGCCTCCGGTCTTCCGCATGCCAATCTGGCTGCTCAGATCGCAAGGCAGGCGAAAGTGCGCGGAACAGATGAACCGTTTGCCGTTGTATTTGCAGCGATGGGCATCACTTTCGAGGAATCCAATTTCTTTATCGAGAGTTTTAAAGAGACGGGAGCGATTGACCGTACCGTGCTGTTTGTGAACCTGGCAAATGATCCGGCAGTCGAACGTATCGCGACGCCGCGAATGGCTCTGACTGCTGCAGAATATCTGGCGTTTGAGAAGAATATGCATGTCCTTGTCATACTGACGGACATCACAAACTATGCGGATGCACTTCGTGAAGTATCCGCGGCTCGAAAAGAAGTCCCCGGACGCCGCGGCTATCCCGGATATATGTATACTGACCTGGCTTCGCTGTATGAGAGAGCCGGACGTCAGCATGGTAAGAACGGAAGTATCACGATGATTCCGATCCTGACCATGCCGGAGGATGATAAAACTCATCCGATCCCCGACCTTACAGGATATATTACAGAAGGTCAGATTATCTTAAGCCGTGAACTTTACCGGAAAGGTGTCACGCCTCCGATCGATGTGCTGCCGTCTCTGTCACGTCTGAAAGACAAGGGAATCGGTGACGGAAAGACGAGAGCCGACCATTCCAACACGATGAATCAGCTGTTTGCAGCGTATGCCCGCGGCAAAGAAGCGAAAGAGCTAATGGTAATCCTTGGAGAGGCTGCGCTGTCCGATATCGACCTGATCTACGCGAAATTTGCGGATGCGTTTGAGAAAGAGTACGTCTCCCAGGGATATACGGCAAACCGCGATATCGAAGAGACACTGGCGATCGGCTGGAAGCTGTTGTCCATTCTGCCGAGGAGTGAACTGAAACGTATCGATGATAAATTTCTCGATCAGTACTATGAGGAACAGGAGTAACGCAAAAAGCACCCTTTGGGTGTATCGGAAAGGGGTGATGGCAGTTGGCACAGGCACAGGTAAATCCGACCCGAATGGAGCTGACCAGACTGAAGAAAAAACTGGTCACGGCGACAAGAGGACACAAGCTGCTGAAAGATAAACGCGATGAGCTCATGCGGCAGTTCATGGACCTGGTCAGGGAAAATATGCAGCTGAGGCAGCGTGTGGAACAGGGTATTCTGTCGGCAAATCAGAATTTTGTCATCGCAAAGGCGGGTATGACTGAGGAAGCGATGCATACTGCGCTGATGGCACCGAAGCAGGAAGTCTACCTGGAACCGGATGAAAAGAATATTATGAGTGTGGATATTCCCGTCTTTGACTACAGGACCAGAACGCCGGACGACAATGATATCTACTCTTATGGATTTGCGTTTACCTCCAGTGATCTGGACGATGCGGTCAGATCTCTGGCGGATATTCTGCCAGAGATGATCAAGCTTGCGGAATGTGAGAAATCCTGCCAGCTGATGGCAGCGGAGATCGAGAAGACGAGGCGCCGGGTAAATGCGCTGGAGCACGTGATTATTCCGGAGACCCAGAAGAATATTAAATATATCACGATGAAGCTGGATGAGAATGAACGCAGCACACAGATCCGCCTGATGAAGGTAAAGGATATGATGCTGGAAGAGGCACATCACTATAAAGAAAAGATGCAGTGACGCGCACATAAAAAAGAGTTTCGACAGAGAGGCTCTTTTTTTGTGCGCTTTTTTGGACGATGAAGCATAAAAACCGCATAAAATCAAAAGAAAAAGACATACTATTCCCATGTTTTATTATGAAAGGAAGCGGGGAAATGGCATGGAGCAGTTTAGTCTGAAAACAGAAATCATCATTGGCGGTGCCGATTTAAAAGAACTGTTAAAAGACATACAGAGGGTATTTATCGTGACAGACGGCTTTATGGCTGAAAGCGGAAAAATATCTTATGTCACGAAACAACTGGAAGACGCCGGAATCACGTATGGGGTATTCTCCGAAGTGCGCGCAGACCCGGATATTGCCACGGTGGCAAAGGGAATGGAGCAGATGGAGACGCTGGAGCCTCAGGCTGTGATTGCATTTGGCGGCGGTTCACCCATAGATGCGGCAAAGGCAATGGTATTCTTTGCACAGAAACAAAAGACGGAAACCGAGTGCAGATTTATTGCGATACCGACGACGAGCGGAACAGGCTCAGAGGTTAGCCGGTTTGCAGTAATCAGTGACCCTCTGAAAGAGGCTAAATATCCTCTGACCGATGATGCGCTGCGGGCGGACATAGCGGTTCTCGATGCGTCGCTGACTTTAAGTGTTCCTCCGGGTGTGACAGCCGATACGGGGATTGATGTGCTGACGCATGCGATGGAAGCCTTTGTGTCTGAGACGGCAAACGATTTTACGGATGCTGCAGCTGAAAAAGCGATTCGCATGGTGCATGAAAATCTGCTGGAAGTATTTTTACATCCGGATAACCGGTATGCACGTCAGAAAATGCATAATGCATCATGTCTGGCAGGCATCGCATTCAGCAGCGGGGGCCTCGGGATCAATCACAGCATGGCCCATACCCTGGGTGCACATTTTCATCTGCCGCATGGAAAAGTCAACGGGATACTGATGCCGTATGTGATCTCCTATAATTCCGGTTACCGGGAGGGACTAAACAAGGCAGCCGGGCGGTATGCGCTGATCGCACGAATGATGGGAGTCGAGAACAGCGACTGCAGGCAGAGTGTTTTTAATCTGATACGTCTGATCCGGCAGTACAGAAAACAACTGAATATTCCGAATACGATTGCCGAGGCAGGGGTAACACCGGATGAATTCGAAGAAAGCCTGAGAGAAATGGCGCAGGCGGCCTGTGCAGACGGCTGCACGAAGACTAATCCGAGAAAGTGTACGGCAGATGATCTGGTCGGTATTTTCCGAAATGCCTACGATGGCAGGCTCTGATAAAGAAGGGATGATGAATCTATGACAGAACAGGAGAAAACCCGTATTGTTCAGGAGTTTGTGCCGGGAAAGCAGGTGACGCTGGCACATATCATTGCCCATCCGGTTAATACGCTGTACTCCAAACTGGGTATGACAGATGCGCCGGGAGCAATTGGCATATTTACGATTACACCGAGTGAAGCGGCCATTATTGCTGCGGATGTTGCCAGTAAAGCGGCCGGTATATCCATCGGGTTTATCGACCGGTTTAACGGATCGCTGGTGATCAGCGGCGATGTGTCGGGTGTAGAAGCTGCACTTGGAGGCGTTCTGGATGTTCTGTGCGGATCGATGGGATTTGCATCCGTTCCGGTGACGCGGTCATGAAAAAAGTCATTTTAATCGGAAAGTCCGGATCAGGCAAGACGTCACTGTGTCAGCGCCTGAGCAGACAGGATATGAAATACTGTAAAACGCAGAGCGTACAGCTCATCAATGAGACATTCCTGGATACTCCGGGAGAATATCTGGAACGGCCGCGGATGCGCGGGGCACTCAGCGTAACTGCCGCGGATGCACAGCTGATACTTTTCGTACAGGAAGCGGCAGCAGAGGACTGCATGTTTCCGCCGGGGTATGCATCTTCTTTTCCCAAACCCTGTGTCGGAGTTGTCTCAAAAGCGGATATGGCCGATGAGAAACAGACGGAGAGGGCAAAAAGTCTTCTGAAGATGGCAGGGGCCGGCGAAATCTTTGTTACCAGTGCGAGGGAAGGCCGGGGCCTTAGCGAGCTGGCTGCGTATCTGGAGGACACGAAGAGGTGAGTGTTGTGAGAGAATCGATATACAGTGTGGGAATTGATGTAGGGACTTCGACGACTCAGCTGATCTTCTGCAGGCTGACGATGGCGAATCAGGCGAGCAGTTATGTAGTACCGCGTATCGGCATTGTAGAAAAAGAAGTGATTTATAAAAGCAGGATTTATTTTACGCCGCTCCTGACACAGTCAGACATCGATGCCGAGAAGCTCAAAGAGATCGTGCGTGCGGAATATCAGGCTGCAGGTATGACGCCGGCAGATTTAAAGACCGGAGCTGTTATCATCACGGGTGAGACAGCCAGGAAGAAAAATGCGGATGATGTGCTGGCGGCTCTCAGCGATATGGCAGGTGATTTCGTGGTGGCTGCGGCGGGTCCGGATCTTGAATCGGTGCTTTCCGCCAAGGGTGCCGGTGCAGATCAGATATCGGAAGAAAAACGCATCACGGCAGTCAATATTGATATTGGCGGAGGCACCAGCAACATTGCACTGTTTGAGAAGGGAAGTCTGCGCGGGACCTCCTGTCTGGATATCGGAGGACGTCTGATCAGGGTGACGGAGGGCATTGTCGACTATGTCTATCCCAAGACCAGGGCGCTGGCAAAGACACACGGCATTGATGTGCGGGAGGGAGAATCCGCAGATGTACGGAAGCTGTCAAGGATCTGTGATCTCATGGCGGATCAGCTGGCAATGGCAGTGCATCTGAAAGAGCCGGATGACATTCACCGGCAGATGTATACGAATGCCGGTAAGGAAATGACGCGTTCTCCCAGGGTTCAGGCACTTGTGTTTTCGGGAGGGGTGGCTGAGTGTATTCGCGAGGCAGACGGTGCGGATGTGTTCAGATTCGGCGATATCGGCGTATTGCTGGCAGAGGCGATCAGCCGTAATGCTGTCCTGGGGAGTATCCCGTGGTATCCGGCCAGGGAAACAATACGGGCGACAGTAGTGGGAGCAGGCTCTCACACGACGGAAGTGAGCGGAAGTACGATATCCTATGTTTCTGACTGCCTTCCGATGAAAAACATTCCGGTGCTTCGGGTAGAGCAGCAGGATGAACAGAATCTGGAAACTTTCCGGAGTTCCATCTGTGCACAGCTGCCGATGTACTGTGAAAATGGAGAGTCGGGTCCGGCGGCAGTTTCATTTTCCGGAAACTTTCATACGGATTTTGCGAAAATTCAGGAGCTGGCAGCAACACTGGCTGATGTATTAAGAGACAAGATGAAGACGCATCCCCTGATCCTGGTGATGGAAAATGATATCGCGAAAGTTCTTGGGAACGCACTGAATGTAATGCTGGAAAACAGCAGGAAAGTTTTATGTATCGACGGAATCCACGCCGCAAGCGGAGATTACCTCGATATAGGAGAACCTGCAGCGGGGGGAAGAGTCGTCCCCGTGGTGATCAAAACATTAATATTTAATTCCTGAATGACAGGAAAGGAGAGTGAACAAATTGATTCTGAAGACATCATTATTTGGACATACGTATGAGTTTCAGTCTCTCAGGGAAGTGATGGCGAAAGCCAACGAAGAGAAGTCCGGCGACAGGCTGGCAGGCGTTGCGGCTGAAACCGCGGAAGAACGCGTGGCGGCAAAAGTAGTTCTCTCACAGATTACCCTGAAAGAGCTTCGCAATCATCCGGCTGTCCCATATGAGGAGGATGAAGTAACGAGAATCATCCAGGATGGGGTAAATGAATCCATTTACCGGGAATTTGAGCATATGACGGTGGCAGAGTTCCGGGAATGGATCCTGGACGAGCGTACATCAGGGGAGATGATAAAGCGGGCATCCAGAGGCATTACGAGTGAGATCGTCGCTGCGGTCTGCAAGCTGATGGGGAATCTGGATCTGATCTATGCTGCTAAAAAGATCAGGATTACGGCGCACTGCAACACGACGATCGGTCTGCCGGGGACCTTTTCCTCCAGACTTCAGCCGAATCATACGACGGATGACCCGAAAGGCATCATGGCTTCTGTCATGGAAGGGTTCAGCCTCGGATGCGGAGACGCGGTTCTTGGACTTAATCCTGTGGATGACTCCGCCGAGAGCGTTGCCCGTATCTTAAAAGGATTTGATGAATTCAAGCATAAATGGGAAATACCGACACAGATATGCGTACTGGCCCATGTGACGACCCAGATGGAGGCGATTCAGAAATTTCATGCGCCGATGGATCTGATGTTTCAGTCGATTGCAGGATCCCAGAAGGGTAACGAGGCTTTTGGAATCAGCGGGACGATGCTAAAAGAGGGTTATGACATGATGATGCGGGAGGGAACTTCGACCGGACCGAATGTCATGTATTTTGAGACCGGACAGGGTTCAGAGCTTTCCTCCGAGGCACATCACGGGTGGGATCAGGTCACGATGGAGGCAAGGTGCTACGGATTTGCAAAAAAATATCACCCGTTCCTGGTAAACACGGTAGTCGGTTTTATCGGTCCGGAATACCTTTACAATTCAAAACAGGTGATCCGAGCAGGACTGGAAGATCACTTCATGGGAAAATTAAGTGGAATTTCCATGGGTTGTGACACCTGCTATACCAATCATATGAAAGCGGATCAGAATGACCTGGAAAATCTGGCAGCACTCCTTGTGGCAGCTGGATGCAATTATATCATGGGCGTGCCGCAGGGTGACGACTGTATGCTGATGTATCAGAGCAGCGGTTATCATGAGGCTGCCGCACTCCGGGAGATTTTCGGACTGCGTCCGATTCCTGAATTTGATGCATGGCTTGAAAAAATGGGATTCTCAAAAGACGGAAGACTGACATCTCTGGCAGGAGACGCTTCCGTATTCCTGACAGACAAAGGAGGGATGTGACATGGTGGATGAAAAACAGCTGCGTGATATCATCCAGCAGGTGCTGGGTGAGATGGATGTGACGAAAGACAGTCAGGGGAAAGTCGGTGTTCAGCAGGCAGTGCCACGGACAAAAGATGTAAAAGAACACGTGGAGGCAGGAAGCATACCGGATGTGTCGGAAGTAGATATCCGCAGACAGTATCTGGTAGAACACCCGCAAAACCGTGAGGCATATTATGAAATCAAACAGGCAGCACCATGCCGGCTCGGCATCGGGAAGGCGGGGGCGCGCTATAAGACACTGCCGTACCTGCAGTTTCGCGCGGCACATTCAGCTGCTCAGGATGCCGTGTTTTCAGACGTTGATCCTAAATTCATAGAACAGCTCGGGCTGTTTACCGTCCAGACGCAGTGTGAGAACAAAGACGTCTATCTGACCCGTCCGGATCTCGGCAGGAAGCTGAATGAAGAGGGGGTCAGAACTGTCAAAGAAAAATGTGTGAAAAACCCCAAAGTACAGATTTACGTGTCGGATGGCCTTAGCTCAGCGGCAGTTGAGGCGAATACCAGAGACGTGCTGCCGAGTATCCTGCAGGGACTGAAAAGCTACGGAATCGAAACGGGCACGCCGTTTTTCGTAAAGTACGGGCGCGTTGGGGCGATGGACCAGATTTCGGAGCTGACGGGGGCGGATGTGACATGTGTGCTGATCGGTGAACGTCCGGGGCTTTTAACGGCGGAATCCATGTCGGCCTATATCGCATATAAGGCAACGGTAGGCATGCCGGAGTCCAGAAGGACTGTCGTATCCAATATTCACAGGGAAGGAACGATCCCGGCTGAGGCAGGTGCCCATATCGCTGATATTATTAAGACGATTCTGGATAAAAAAGCGAGCGGGACCGATCTGAGGATCTAAGAAAGGAGGAATGCCGAATGAAAGGCGATTCTTTAAAAGCAAAGGTACTCGCGGCGAGGGTGATCCCCAATGTGAGTCCGGAACTTGCAAAACAGCTGTCTCTTACGGAGGAACAGAAGTCTGTGGCGCTGCTGACAAGCGACTGTGATGATGTAACATATACAGCACTTGATGAGGCGACCAAAAAAGCGGATGTCTCCGTTGTCTATGCCAAGAGTTTTTATGCGGGGGCGGCGAACGCGAACACGAAACTGGCGGGGGAAGTCATAGGCATCCTCGCCGGTCCTACACCGGACGAGGTGAAAAGCGGTCTGGAGCAGGCGATGTACACAATCGAACATGAAGCGGCGTTTGTGTCGGCAAATGAGGATGACAGCATTGCATATTACGCCCACTGTGTCTCAAGCACAGGCTCCTATCTGTCAGAGGGAGCAGGAATCCGAAAAGGGGAAGCGCTTGCATATCTGATAGCGCCGCCGCTGGAATCCATGTATGGATTGGATGCAGCTCTGAAGGCGGCAGATGTACGCCTCTGTGTGATGTACGCTCCTCCATCGGAGACAAATTTCGGAGGCGGACTCCTGACAGGAACGCAGTCTGCCTGCAAATCCGCGTGTGAGGCATTTGCACAGGCGGTAGAATCAATAGCCGATAATCCAGTCCGATAACCTGCGGAGGTAGAAAATGAAAGCATTAGGCATGATCGAAGTTTATGGAATGGTTCCGGCTGTGGAAGCGCTCGACGCAGCACTGAAAGCCGCTGATGTGCATGTGACAGAAGTGAAGCCTGTCAAGGGAGGTCTGGTGACAGTTATGATAAACGGTGATGTGGGAGCCGTCAAAGCGGCAGTTGATGCCGCACAGGCAGCCGCAGCGAGCACAGGGACAGTGAATGCAGTGCATGTGATTGCAAGACCCGCGGGAGGTCTTGAGAAGATTCTGGGAGCAAAAACAACATCTGTGCAGGAACAGGTACAGCAAAATCCGCCGGCCGGAGATATACAGCAGCCGGGAAAAGCACAGCCGGCAGATGCACTGCAGGCGACAGAGGGACAGGTGCCCCCGGAAGATAAGCCTGTTAAAAATAAAACAGTCAGAACTAAGCCGGCACAGGCAAAAGAACAGGAGTGATAACGTATGCAGTTGTATGACAAAGACCTTTTGTCGGTACAGGAAGTCCGGGAGCTGGTGGAAAAGGCCAGAGCTGCACAGGAAGAGCTGAGTAAAAAGGATCAGCAGGATGTGGACCGCCTGGTCAGATCCATCGCTCATGCAGGTGTGCGAAATGCACAAAGGCTGGCGGAGATGGCTCATAACGAGACCGGCTTCGGCGTGACGGCAGATAAGGTGATTAAAAACGTATTTGCGAGCAAGGGTGTCTATGATTATATTAAGGACATGAAAACAATCGGAGAACTGTCCAGGGATAACGAGAAGAAACTTAGGACACTGGCAGTTCCGGTAGGCGTGATCGCCGGATTGATACCCTCTACCAATCCCACCTCTACAGCCCTTTACAAGGCGCTGATATCGGTGAAAGCAGGAAATGCCATAGTGTTTTCCCCGCATCCGAATGCCCTGGAATGTATTCTGGAGACGGTGAAAGTCATTCGGCAGGCGCTTGCCGAAGCGGGAGGCAATGAAGATCTGGTATCCTGTATCACCATACCTACGATGCAGGCGACGGATAATCTGATGAAGCATCCGGATGTATCAATGATCCTGGCAACAGGAGGCTCGGCAATGGTGAGGGCGGCCTATTCTTCCGGGACACCGGCGATCGGCGTTGGCCCCGGTAATGGTCCGGCATTCATTGAGAAGACGGCAGATTTGAAAGCGGCGGTGCGCCGTATCCTGGATTCCAAGACATTTGACAATGGAACCATCTGCGCATCGGAGCAGTCTGTGGTATGCACGTTTGAGATGGAAGCGGCAGTAAAAGAAGAGATGCAGCGCCAGGGCGCATATTTTCTGAATGAACAGGAACGGAAAAAACTCGGAGAATTCATCCTGCGTGCGAACGGCACGATGAATCCGATGATCGTTGGACGGGATGTGCAGCATATTGCCAAATTGGCGGGACTGACGATTCCGGAGAATACCCGTGTGATCGTCGCGAAAGAAGATGGTGTCGGACGCGGCCATCCTTACTCAAATGAGAAACTGGCCCCGATTCTTGGATTTTACACGGCGAGTGATTACGTGGAAGTATGTGACCTCTGCCGGGAGATTCTGTACTATGAAGGGGCGGGACACACATTTTCCATCCACACGCAGGATGAAAAGATTGTGGATTATTTTTCACGGCGTATTCCGGTTTCGCGGCTTCTGGTCAACACCTCGAGTGCGATCGGCGGAATCGGAGGTTCCACAAATCTGGCACCTGCTCTCACGCTTGGATGCGGAGCGATCGGCGGAAGCGCCACTTCAGAAAATGTAGGCCCCATGCATCTTTACAATCTGCGCTATGTTGCGTATGGAACAAAAGAGATTGATGAGATCAGGGCGGAGGCACCGAAGTGTCCGGAAGGAATCTGCAGTGACACTGAGGTTTCACGGGAATCAGTGGATGCAATTGTAAAAAAAATTATAGAAAAACTTCAGGCGGTTTGATAAGGAGGAATTATTATGGCAGCAATGCAGGCTTTGGGAATGATTGAGACAAAAGGACTTGTCGCAGCGATTGAGGCGGCAGATGCGATGGTGAAGGCGGCAAACGTTATGCTGATCGGCAAAGAGCACGTCGGAGGCGGGCTGGTGACTGTTATGGTGCGCGGAGATGTAGGGGCGGTCAAAGCGGCTACTGATGCTGGCGCGGCGGCAGCGGAGCGTGTGGGAGAACTGATTTCCCTGCATGTGATCCCAAGACCACATGAGGAAGTGGAGAGTATCCTTCCCAAATAATTAAGGGGGGTGTTAAACGTGAAAGTATTCACAGAGACAATGGTCCGGGATATGATAAAATCATCCCGTGTCCCGGTATTTCAGGTGCCGGAGGGGAAAATTCTCTCTCCGGCAGCAAAAGAATACCTGCAGCAGCAGAAAGTAGAGATCAGTTATCAGAAAGATGATACGTCGGCCGAACGGAAAGCCGTACCGACCGGGTATACGGACTATGAGACGGGTATGAGTTATGGCACGAAGCCGGAACATATGACACAGCTTACAGGGAATCTGCTGGTGCCAAAAAACCATCCCCGCATTATATTCCGGGGAAAACTTGACACACTGGAAGCAACCGTAGTGCTTACCCAGATCCAGCTGGAAGCGGTGCAGGGACCGAAGGAACTGATCGCAGATCTCTCGGATTTCATGAGGGTGCTGAGAGAGATGATGAAATGTGATGTGCTGGATGAGCCGTTTAAGAATGACAGGATCATCGGGCTGACCCATGCACAGTTAAGAGAACGTTCACATGATCCGCTGAAATTTTACGGGGTAAAGCAGATGATTCCGCCGGACTACAGTCTCGGAGCAGTCCATGCACTGCTGAACCGTCTGCGGACGGCGGTCAGAGAGACGGAGACCGCGGCAGTGGGCGCATTTCTGCAGGACGCCCATGTCATGCGAAAAGATATTCTGGAAGAGCTGAACCGCCTGTCAAGCGCCGTGCACATTATGATGTGCAGGTATTTGGGCGGCGGTTATGGAGTGGACAAGGAGGAATGAGATGGAGCAGACAGTACAGACGGTGCTGGAAGTCATGCAGAATGAGGGATTGATACAGGTTGAAGTTTCTGCAAGACATGTGCACCTGTGTGAACGGTCAATAAAGGTATTGTTCGGGCCGGACGCCAAGCTGACGCCGAAGCGCGATCTCTCACAGATTGGACAGTATCTTTCAGAGGAGAGAGTCAATCTGATCGGACCGAAAGGAAGAAAAGACAAGATAGCAGTTCTCGGACCGCTGCGGAAGGAGACCCAGGTGGAGCTTTCAAAAAGTGACTGTATCTCACTGGGCGTCAGCGCTCCGGTCCGACAGTCGGGAGATACGAAAGATTCCGGAGCGATTACGATCGAAGGACCCCGCGGTACGCTTGAGATCAAAGAAGGAGTTATCATAGCTCAGAACCATGTACACATGACGCCGGAATCCGCCGGGCGCCTGGGCCTTAAGGATAATCAGCACGTCAAAGTCGCCGTATTTTCCGAACGCCCAATTATCTATGGGGATGTGGTGATCCGTATCAGTGAAAAGTTCAGGACCAGGATGCACATTGACTTTGATGAGGCAAATGCCGCACTGATCAGCGGATTTACGCTTGGGAGGATCATAGCCGATGAATCCTGATCTGGAACGCATTGATACGTATCTGGAGAAGGTGGAAAGATCGGAGCGCGAGACCGGAATCCCCCAAAACGACAGGCTTAAAGTGGGTGTTGATCTCGGGACGGCGTATATTGTACTGGTGGTACTGGACGATCAGAACAATCCGGTCGCATGCGAAAAGCAGGCGGCACAGGTACTGCGGGACGGGGTAGTTGTTGATTACACAAAGGCACTGCAGATTGTCAGGGAACTGAAGGAAAAACTTGAGACCAGGATTTCTCATACGCTGCAAAATTGTGCCATTGCAATGCCTGCGGATACGGAAAGCAGTATCAAGACCCATCAGTATGTTGCGGAGGGTGCCGGGTTTGAGGTGACGGATGTGCTGGATGAACCGACCGCGGCAAACGCGGTATATGGAATCAGAGACGGAGCAGTGGCAGACATTGGCGGCGGAACAACGGGAATAGCCGTATTCAGAGACGGAAAAGTTATTCACGTCCACGATGAACCGACTGGCGGGACACATGTGTCGCTGGTGCTCGCGGGCCATTACCATATGACTTTTGATGAAGCGGAACGTTTTAAACAGGACGACCGCAATCATGAGGAGGTGCTGTCGGTGGTGCATCCGGTACTGGAAAAAATGGGAGTTATTATCAGGCGGGGCGCGGGCATGTACCATCCGGATGCTGTCTATCTGTGCGGCGGGACCTGCTGCCTGACCGGTATTGAACATGTGATAGAAAGAGAAACCGGAATTTTAACTGTAAAGCCAAAACATCCGTTTTTGGTGACCCCGGCGGGAATCGCCATGAACTGCAGGCTGTAAGGAGACGATGTGATGGATTACGACGCACTGATTGATGAGGTCGTAAGAAGAGTTATAGAACGGCTTCAAATAGAAAAGAAATGGAAACAGAAAAAAAGGCTGCTCACGGAGCATGATGTGATGGAGGCTTACAGAAGCGGCATCACAGAGATCGAGCTGTGTGAAAAGGCACTCGTATCGGAGCTCGCAAAAGACTGTGCACGCGAGAGACATGTCGCGCTGATCTGGCCTGAAAAACAAAAAGGAAGGCCGGGTGAGATGTTCTGAAGACAGGAATTGTAATTGGAAATGTATGGGCGACCAGAAAAGAAGAACGGCTTCTTGGATACAAACTTCTCCTTGTGAGGCCAATTGATATGACAGATCAGTCCTTAAAGGAAACACCGGTCGTGGTAATCGATACGATTGGCGCCGGGATGGGAGAAACGGTGATATTCGTAAGCGGCAGTTCAGCGCGCAGTATGGCGAGGGAATCGGATGCACCTGTGGACGCCGCGGTCGTCGGTATTGTTGACGGACAGGAAATTGATGAGACGGAGGGAAAAGGATGTTTCAGGAACTAGTGAACCATATTACAGATTTCAACGTATTTACGGACAGCATAAGAGAATGGGTAACTCACTTATCCATAAACTCCGTCATCATATTTATCATGATGATCTTTATGATTGTGGGGGCGGTAGACAAAATCCGCGGCAATAAACACGGATACGGAGAACAGTTTGATGAGGGATTTATGGCGATGGGCCCCCTTGCGATCGCAATGGCCGGCGTTGTGGCGGCGGCACCGGTTCTTGCAATTCTGCTGAAACCGATTATCGTACCGCTTTATCAGCTGGTGGGTGCGGATGCATCTATGTTTGCAACGACACTTCTGGCATGCGATATGGGTGGATACCCGCTTGCCATGCAGCTGGCGGGCAATGACGCGATCGGAAATTTTGCAGGGCTGATCCTGGGAACCATGATGGGACCGACGATCGTTTTTACGATACCGGTTGCGCTGTCGATCATTTCCAAAAAGGACAGGCCTTATCTTGGGGCTGGCGTTCTGGCGGGACTTATCACAGTGCCCATCGGATGTATCGTAGGCGGCCTTCTGATGAATCTGACGCCGTACAAGATTAATTTGCTGACAATTCTGGTGAACCTGATACCGGTGATCATCATTGCCGGTCTGATCGTGATCGGACTGTGGTTTGCTCCGGGGAAAATGATCGCAGGATTTAATAAATTCGGCACTGCTGTGACAGTGATCATCACAATTTTTACGGCGATCGCAGTGTTCGAATACCAGACAGGCATTCATCTGCCGCTGTTTGATATCATGGTGATTCCTGATGCGGACGGTGTTGTTCCTCTGGAGTCCGGTCTGCTTGTCTGCGGACAGATTGCGATCGTGCTGATCGGCGCCTTCCCTATGGTGAAGTGGATCACGAAGACATTTGGCAGAGCACTGAATAAGATCGGCGGCGCACTTGGCATGGATGAAACCGGGTCCGCGGGCCTGGTGGCTACGCTTGCGAATAATATCGCAATGTTTAATATTATGGGTGAGATGAATCCAAAGGGTAAACTTCTGAATGTCGCGTTTGCCGTGGGGGCAGCCTTTGTTTTCGGTGATCATCTCGGGTTTACTGCGGGGGTCAACTCAGATATGATCTTCCCGGTCGTTATCGGTAAACTGGCAGCCGGTATCACGGCACTGGTACTTGCCAACATTCTGGCGCCGAAACTTCTCGCCAAAGTACAGAACAGTGTGAAAGAGACAGCATAGGAGGATTGTATGAATATCAGTGAACATTTGATACGTGAGATTGTAGAAAAGGTTCTGTCAGAGTCGGCAGACGCTGGCAGTCACGACGGGTTTGTCAAAAAGAAGACTCCGGAAGGAGTACTTATGGTGAAAACGGAGACGGTGAAGTGTGAACCGTTTGAACAGCAGGGCGTGGCTGTCAGGGATATTGTATCTCTTCATGAAGCGCCCCGCATCGGGGCGGGAATCATGGAGCTGGATCATACCGATTTTGCATGGACGCTGACTTATGATGAATACGATTTTGTGATTGACGGGGTTTTGGAAATCGAAGTCGGCGGACAGGTGCTCCGCGGGGAAAAAGGCGACATCCTCTATATACCGAAGGGGAGCCGGATACATTTCCGGACTCCGTCGACAGCGAGATTTGCATATTTTGTGTATCCGGCTGACTGGCAGACGCAGTCATGATTCGTCCTCGTTCGTTTCAGAGGGCGGTATCAGAAGGCTTCCGCGGGTTACAGCCTTATCTCCGAACCGCTTTCTGATATGATCGAGAGCTGCATCCAGTTTTTTCTGCTTTTCCGGGTTCACGGATGATGCCGGCGCCTGGATTTCCCCGGAACTTTGCGGGGATACCTGAAAATCGAAGATGGACATCTGAGTCGGGGTATCCTCCGGAACCAGTTTTGTGGTGCGGATACCGAGAAGGCGGATGGGACCACCGTTCCAGACCTCGTCAAACAGCTGGCAGGCACACTGGTGAAGGACTCCTGTTGTACTCGTCGGTGTCAGCAGAGTCGTCTGATGTGAGACTGTTTCAAAGGTGTGGTATTTAAGTTCAACACAGATTGACCCTGCAAGCTGACCTGCTTCCCTCAATCTGCCCGAGACGCTTATCGCAAGTGTGAGGAGTACCTTTTTGGCTTCCTCCGCTGTGACAGCGTCTTTTTTCAGTGTCGTAGAATTTCCGATACCTTTGGCCTCATGCGGATTTGCAGTGACCAGACGGTTATCTATCCCGTTTGCGAACTCCCACATCTGTCTGCCGTGACTCTTGAAATGAGTCGTTAAGAATTCGGGATCGGCAGCTGCCAGCTCACCGATCGTGTGGATTCCGAATCCGTTCAGGCGTGAGGCACTTGCGTGCCCCACCATATACAGTTCACCGACGGGGAGAGGCCACATTTTCTGCGGGATTTCGTCTTTCCACAGAGTGTGGACACGGTCGGGTTTCTGGAAGTCACTCGCCATTTTTGCGAGCAGCTTGTTGGGGGCGATACCGATGTTGACGGTAAAACCGAGTTCTTCGCGAATCCGGTCTTTGATCGTATGTGCCGCTTCCATGCACGAGGGGAAACGGTGTGCGACAGGTGTGTAATACAGGAAACATTCATCTACGGACAGTTTCTCAATGTCGGAAGTATAGGTATGAAGAAGTTCCATCAGACGCCGGCTGTACTGAGCGTAGAGCGTGTGGTCTGGCGGAGCGATCGTGAGCATCGGGCATTTTTTCAGCGCTGCAGCCACCGGTTCTCCGGTCACGATGCCGAATGCTTTTGCCGGAACCGATTTCGCCAGTACGATACCGCGGCGGCTTTTTTCATCGCCTCCGATAATCGATGGGATGGCACGCAGATCAAGTGTTTCTCCGCTTTCGAGCATGTGCGCGGAAGTCCAGCTTAAGTACGCGGAATTTACGTCAATATGAAAGATAACATCGGACATCATCACTCACCTCCTGACCGTATTGTAGCAAGGCGTATGAAGAGATGTCAAATCTGGCGTTTTACATTTTACCAAAAGTTTATTATAATGGAGGAAAAGCGTACCAAAGGAGAAAGCAAGATGAATACGACCGCTGATGAGATGGAGTTGGAATGGCTGAAGATGGAGGACCCCGAACGGTTTTCGAAAAAGGCAAAACAGTTTTCAGATGCGATGATGATATACCGGTGTGCCATTCGTGAAGTTCAGACGAAGCTTGAGGTTCTTGATGATGAGTTTTCTGTGCGTCACAGAAGAAATCCTATCGTTTCCATCAAAACAAGGGTGAAAAAGCCGTTGAGCATCGGACGAAAACTGGAAGTAAACAATCTGCCGTTTACCGTGGAGAGCATGATTGGAAACCTCCATGACGTTGCGGGGATTCGTGTGATTTGTGCATTTATAGATGATATTTACCATATTGCCCAGATGCTCTCACAGCAGGACGATGTCCGCGTGCTGCGCATCAAGGACTATATCGAGAAACCCAAGCCGAACGGATACCGGAGCTATCATATGATCATAGAGATACCGGTGTTTTTCTCGGACAGGAAGCAGTATGTGAAGGTGGAGGTTCAGATCCGCACGATGGCAATGGACTTCTGGGCCAGCCTGGAACATCAGATCCGTTACAAGAAAGAGATTGCCGGTCAGGACGACCTGGAAGTTATCAGCAGGGAACTGACGGAGTGTGCCGAGATCATCGCACACACTGACGTGCGGATGCAGAATATCAAGGAAATGATCGGGGAATTTTCTAAAATAGATTAAAAAAGAGTCTAAATCCGGGCGCCTGCATATACTATACCAAACAGACTGACAGGAGCGACCCGGATGTTTTACGAAAAACCGAATCCGTATTTTATGGCATATCCATTTGGCGATACATGGGAGCAGGAGCAGAGACAGGAGAGGGAGGCACGGCTGATGAAGTCGTTCTACCCGAAAACGACATCGAGAGTGCAGGACGCTGTCGAGCGGGAATGTGACCGGATGGAATATGAAGGCAGTATGATGTACGATGAGTATCCGGATAAATTTATGATGGAGCAGATCTGCAAGCGAATCGAAGAAGAAGTCATGGACAGCGAAATCGAGATGCAGGAAAAGCGGAATCCGTGGCTCTCTGACCTGGTCCGCGTGATGTTCTTCAATGAGATGTACCGCAGACGCTGCCGACATCAGAGATGCCGCAGATATTTTTAATTCATAATTACGTTAATTCTTTACAAAATAGTAGTTGTGGTTTTTTTGCAAAACCATTACAATAATAGGGTGACCGGGGTATGGACTTGTCAATACCGGGTCACTCTCATTATTTTAACGGGGTATAAGATTAATATGGAAGAATTAAAAGAATTACTTATGACGTATGTCAATATAGACCTGAATCAGATGATTCTGAGTAAAGTCAGGGGACAACAGACGGTTACCAAGGTCAGGATCCGTCCGGTACTGTTGAAGGAGGAACTGTTTTTTCAGATCACATGCACAGAAGGCGCCAGGGAGTTTCACCGCAACTGTACAAGGGAAGATACGGTAGACGCTGTCCTGAAATGGATGAAAGAACAGTTCGGCCAGCTGCAGCTGCAGGCATGTAATGCCGATGTGACCGCATTGGTCAGCAAAAAAGGGAAACTCACAGTAAAATGCAGAAAACATACGCCGGTACAGCGGGAGAACAGAAATCTTGCACACAACCGGTCTAAGGACTATATTCTCCCGGTCGGCAGACCGGTTGATTTTCTGGTCGATCTGGGAGTCATGAAGCCGGATGGACAGATTGTCGCCAAAAGGTATGATAAATTTCGACAGATCAATCGTTTTCTGGAATTTATCGAGGATATCATTCCCAGGCTGGACAAAAGCCGTGAAATAACAATTCTGGATTTTGGCTGCGGGAAATCTTACCTGACGTTTGCCATGTATTATTATCTTCATATTGTTAAACAGTATGAAATACAGATCATTGGTCTGGATCTGAAGGCGGATGTGATCGATCACTGCAATTGCCTGGCGAAAAAATACGGATATGATAAACTGACTTTTCATGTGGGGGATATCGCTTCGTTTGACAGAAATGAACCGGTAGATATGGTAGTGACCCTGCATGCTTGCGACACTGCCACAGACTATGCGCTGGCAAAAGCGGTTGCCTGGAATGCAGCCGTGATACTGTCTGTGCCGTGCTGCCAGCATGAACTGAACGGACAGATACATAGCGGGATCCTGGAGCCTGTGATGTCATATGGAATCTTAAAAGAGCGCATGGCAGCTCTGATTACGGACGGACTGCGGGCCGGCATGCTGGAAGAACAGGGGTATGAGACACAGATTCTGGAATTCATCGATATGGAACACACGCCGAAAAATCTGCTGATCCGGGCGGTGAAAACAAATCGGCCGGCAAACAGGGATAAGGCGCTGGAAGCATGTATGCAGTTTTTACACGCCGAGCCGACACTTGAGAAATTATTATATGACCAGGAACATCCGGGAGGAGCCGAATGAAAAGAAGTTTGCTGAAGGGACTGATTCTGGGTACGATCTTTGTATTTTCAATCATTCTTTTTTCTAATATATTAAATAAAGATGTATCGGAAGAGACGGGGAAAATGGGAGAGCCCACACTTCCTGTTCTTTATATGGAACTTGCGGACATGCCGGTAAATCCCATGTACGGATATTACGGGGAAATGCAGCCGCAGTATTACCGCGAGAGCATTACACCGCTCACCACGAAGAGAGAACTTTCGGTGACGGTCAATACTTACGGAAACGATATCAAAAGTATTTCTTATAAGGTGATGAGTGCGGACGGGTCAGAGACGGTTGAAAACGGAAAAATTGGCAAACTGACCAGAGAGGATTCGTATGTGACGGCTGATTTTAAGCTCGAAAACCGTATTTTGATGAATCAGGAATATCTGCTCTGCTTTCAGGTTGACTGCGGCAAAGAAGAACCGGTATCTTACTATACGCGGATCGTACAGCGTGCCGGTCTGAATGTGAGCCAGTACCTGCAGTTTGTCAGGGATTTCTATGAGAAGTGTTTCAATAAGGAGACGGCGAGAGATCTCACAAGATATCTGGAACCGGATGAGACTGTCACAAATTCAAGTTTTACAAAGATCAATATCCACTCCAGCTTTGATCAGCTGACCTGGGGAACACTTGCACCCAAACTGTGGAGAAAGGCAGTTCCGACCATACGCGAAATAAATGAGACGACATGCACGATCGTACAGACCTATGAAATGACTGCGAAAGATGCGGAGGATAATACGGAGTACTATAACGTTGAAGAATATTATCGTATGAGGTATTCACAGTCAAGAGTAATGCTGCTGGACTTTGAGCGGAGTGCGCAGGAGATTTTTGACGGTTCACTTCCGGTATTGACGAAACAGGGCATCAACCTGGGGATCGTTGATTCGCAGATTCAGTATATGTCAAACCAGAATGCAGATATCATTGCATTTGTGCAGGAGGGAGAACTGTGGTCTTACAACCGCAGTGCAAATAAAGCGGCGCATGTCTTCGGCTTCAGGGGCACAGAACATGCAGAGAATGCAGATGAAAGAAAGAGCAATTCTCAGCATGATATAAAGATTATCCGGGTCGAGGAATCCGGTGATCTTGACTTTGTCGTTTACGGTTATATGAACTGCGGGGATCATGAAGGTTATACGGGAGTGAGCGTATATCACTACAGCGCCGAACGTAATGTATCTGAGGAGCAGGTGTTTATCCCGAGCACGATGTCATATGATTTCCTGAAGGATGATGTAGAAAAACTGAGTTACGTAAATCAGGATGATCAGCTTTACCTGCTGCTGGAAAACAGCCTGTTTCACGTAGACATCCAGGGGAAAACGTATGACACGATATTGGAAGACATTTCACCGGACTGTATGGTCGTGTCTAAATCTCAGGCTTCCGTAGCATGGATGGACCAGATGCAGGAATATGCTTCTTCAAGTCTTACGGTAATGGATCTGAACAGCGGAGAACAGCGGGTGGAAGAAGCAGGGAATGGACAGAAGATACGGGCGCTTGGATTTATCAACGAAGATCTGATCTATGGACTTGCAAGGGATGAAGATATCGTGACGGATGCCGCAGGCAATACGACATTTGCCATGCATAACGTCAGGATTCAGAACTTCGAAGGCGAGATTGTCAAAGAATATCAGCAGGATGGTATCTGGGTAAGCGCAGCGGTATTTCAGGAGGGACTTGTCGAACTCAAGCGCGTACAGTGGCAGGAGAATGCCTACGTGCCGGTGGCAAGCGAGAATATCATGAATAATTTACAGACAAGTGAAGAAACTGTTAGTATTCACCTGAGTGTCAGCAGCAGAAAGGGGACACAGGTGGCGCTTGATTTCAGCAAGAGTGCGAAGAGCAAGGCGATGCTGGTGGTGGAGACTGAATATGTGATTCCTAAGAGCAGTACTGTCATGGAACTCGAGATTCCGAAAGCAAATCAGCAGCTGTATTACATTTATGCAAAGGGAGCTTTCTATGGCGCCGAAACTAAGAGTAATCTCGCGATCATGACAGCGAATGATCAGGCCGGTGTGGTCTTAAACGGCGACCAGCAGTACGTCTGGGAACGCGGCAACAGGAAAGATAAGATTCAGATTGCAGCAGAGGAGATCCCGGAATCCGTACTGTCGGGAACGCTGGATGAACATGCGCTCGCTGATGCACTGGGAGGGGACTTCACGGCATTAAATATGACGGGATGTACTCTGGAGAGTGTGCTGTATCAGGTCAGCGAGGGGCGTGCCGTCGTGGCACTCACGCCGACGAGAGAAAGTGTCGTGATCATAGGATATGATATCTATAACACGATTCTATATAATCCGGCGACACAGGAGACATATTATTATGGAATGAATGACAGCACTTCATTGTTTGAGAGTGCCGGAAATGTATTCCTGGGATATATGGAAACACTGGAAGCGAGAACCGGAAAATAGTGACAGTTTCCCGCCGTCTGAACTGTTACACAAAATAATCGTTAGGAGAATGTGCGATGGACAGCAGAATTGAAGTGCTCGCCGCAGGTCTTGTGAATTATTCCTGCGGTGTGAAAGCAGGAGACAAGGTTTATATTCATTATATTGGCAAGGACACCAAAGAACTTGCCCGGCAGCTGGTGAAGGAAGTATATCGGGCAGGAGGCGTTCCGTTTATCCATTTCACGGATCCCCAGCTGCAGCGGGAACAGCTGCTGCACGCTACAAAAGAACAGATGGAGCTGATGGCGGAGGTCGATGCACTGGAGATGTCAAAAATGGACTGCTACATCGGCGTTCGCGGCAGCGATAACGTATCGGAACTGTCGGATGTGCCGTCCGAGTGCATGATGTTATATGACACGTATTATCAGACTCCTGTACATCACGGGATCCGCGTACCGAAGACACGTTGGGTGATACTGCGGTATCCCAATGCCGCTATGGCACAGCTCGCCGGGATGAGCGTGGAGAAGTTCGAGGATTTCTATTTTCAGGTCTGCAATCTGGACTATTCAAAGATGAATGCGGCGATGGAAGCGCTGACCGGATATATGGAACGCACAGATAACGTGCGTATCACTGGCCCGGGCACAGATCTTTCATTTTCCATCAGGGGCATTCCGGCAATACCGTGTGCCGGAAACATGAACATACCGGACGGAGAGGTGTATACCGCACCGGTCCGGGAATCTGTGAATGGTAAGATCACGTATAATGCCCCGTCGCTGTACAATGGATTTACCTATGACAATATCTGCCTTGAATTTGAGAATGGGAGAATTGTAAAGGCAGTTGCAAATGATACAGAGCGGATCAATGAGGTCTTTGATACTGATCAGGGTGCAAGGTACATCGGTGAATTTGCAATCGGTGTCAATCCGTATATTCTGGAACCTATGAAAGATATTTTATTTGATGAGAAAATTCAGGGATCGATCCATTTCACGCCGGGAAACTGTTATCAGGAAGCTCCAAACGGGAATGAATCTGCGATTCACTGGGATCTGGTGTTGATCCAGCGTCCGGAATACGGCGGCGGAGAAATCTATTTTGACGACGTACTGGTCAGAAAGGACGGGCGTTTTGTTGTTCAGGAACTTGAGTGCCTGAATCCCGAAAATCTGCAGTAGTGAATAAGTTAAGTACAGGGAGAAAAAAATCTTCCTGTACTTTTTCTTTTCTTGCAACAGAATGTGGGATATGAGACACTGTATATACGAAATGCATTTCAAATAAAGGGGTGAGATTATGGAGGACTGCAAAGTTTTGGTTGAACGGGCAAGGGCAAAAGACAGGGATGCGTTTGCCAGACTATATGAGATGGTTTATGTCGATATGTACCGTTTTGCTTTATATACACTGAAAAACTGCCATGATGCGGAGGACGTTGTCGCAGATGCAGTTGCGGATGCTTATAATGGAATCAGTTCGCTGAGAGAAGCGGATGCCTTTAAAAACTGGATTTTTAAGATCCTGTCGAACAAATGCAGGCGCAGACTGAAGGAGTATACCCGGAAGACGTCTGAACTGCCGGATGATCTTGAAAAGAGCGGGGATTTCACGGAAGAATTTCAGGTGCGGCAGGCGTTTTCCAGACTGTCTGACGAAGAACGCCTGATCATTTCCATGCACTTGTTTGCGGGATACACCAGCCGGGAAATTGCCAGGATTCTACATAAAAATGAGAATACGATTCGCTCTAAGGAAAGCCGGGCATTAGCAAAAATGAGACAGATGTTGGAAGAATAGGAGGGCGATTTTATGAATGATGATAAATTGCTGGAGAAAATCAAACGTTCCGCTGACTCCTGCGATGTGCCTGAGGGACTGAAACCGGAAATGCTTGATTTTGTCAGACCGTCGGAGCAGGGGATAAGAGACAGGAAGATAAGAAGGGCCATCCGCGGTATTGCAGCGGCAGCGGCTGTTGTTGTGCTGCTGCTGATACTCACACAGGTACCCCTGACACAAAAGGAATCTTCTGACTCCTCGAATACCGCTTCGGTCCGGAGCAGGGGCCTGGACACGAAGGACTCCGAGAGTGCAGATGATACCACGGAACAGACGTCCGAGGGGAAAAAGGTTCTGGATTCGATGTATGTCCCCGCTGAAAATTATGACGATATCTACGATGCGTTCCAGACACAGGAGAAGTATGCGGAAAACTGGGCAATGGATGATGTCATGGAGGCCGGAGGGGCTGCGGCAGCCGGTTCTTCGAACAGCAGCACGGCGTCCACAGAGTCCGCGGTTGCCGACACAGCGCCTGCTGAGGAAGATACAGGGGGAAACACGGGGTATTCCGGCACCAATGTGCAGGTTGAAGGTGTGGACGAAGGTGATGTTGTCAAAACGGACGGTGAATATCTGTATATCATACGAAACAGCCGCGATGTGCGGATTGTAAAGGCTGACGGGGCAAATCTGGAAGAGGTATCCGTGATCAGGCTTCCGGATAAAGCTTCGGATGGCAGTATCCAGGAGATCTACCTGGATGGAGATGTACTTAACATCATATGTCAGCAATATGATAACTCATTGACGGAGAAATCTGCAGATACCTACTATATGAATTACCGCGCGGTGACTACGCTGTATACGTACGACCTGAAAGACAGGAGAGAGCCGAAGCTGACTGGTGAAGTTTCCCAGGACGGGACTTATCATACCTCACGCAAGGTAGGGCAATACGTCTACCTGTTCACCGATTATTATCCGGCGTATCAGCTGGAACGGCAGGAAGCGTATGCCGGAGATGATCCATACGGCATCATGCCGCTGGCGGCAGGTGAAACATTTGCAGTCTCCGATATTTATCTTCCGGCAGAAGGCGGCGGGTCACAGTATCTGCTCATCACATCTGTCAACATCGGAAAACCGGATGAGATTGCGGATAAGAAAGCGATCCTGGACAGTGCGAGCCGCTTTTACGTCAGCACGGAAAATATTTATCTGGAACGGGATATGTGGGAGAATACGGGGGATCAGACAGCGATCGCCAAGTTCAGTTTCAGGGATGGAAAGATCGAAGGTGTGGGCGCTGCGGTCATAGGCGGTACCGTCACCGACGATTTTGCGACAAACGAATATGACGGCTATCTTCGTGTCCTGACGACGCGATGGTCGGGAAACACTCAGGATAACTGCATTTACGTGCTGAATCAGGATATGGAGATCGTAGGAAAAGCAGAAGGCCTGGCAGAGGGAGAAAGTATTTATTCTGCAAGGTTTATGGGGAATACCGGCTATTTTGTGACGTACCGGCAGGTGGATCCTCTCTTCTCTGTGGATTTTACAGACCCTGAGAATCCGAAGATTCTGGGAGAGCTGAAGGTTACCGGATTTTCGGAATATCTGCACTTTTACGGAGAGAACCGTCTGCTTGGGATCGGATGGGAGACCGACCCGGATACGGGCACACGCAAGGGCCTTAAGCTTTCGATGTTTGACATATCAGATCCTTCGGATGTGAAAGAAATCAGCAGGAAGATCATCGAGAATATAGATTATTTTCCTGGGGAATATAACTATAAGGCGCTGACCGTCAGTCCTCAGAAAAATGTGATCGGTTTCGTGACTACGAGTTACGGAAACAGGGGAGGTTCAAACAGCAGTTATTTCGTATTTAGCTATGATGATCATAACGGGTTTAAAAATGCCATGACATATTCAGCACAAAATGGCGTTTCCTCAGAGTTCGAGAATTCCAGGGGCGTCTATATCGGCGATACCTTTTATATCGCGAACAGCGATGCGGTGCTGGCCTTTGATATGAAAAACGGATATGAAAAGACTGGAGAACTGAGAGACTGATTTGGGAACGGACCGGCTGATGCCGGTCCGTTCTGCACGGCAATGGCGTTATCCCCTCTTGAAACTGCCGCGTGAGCGTGCTAAAATGGGGGAAAAGTGAAAAATAGGGAGAAACTTAAAATGAAACTGACAACAATTCGTGAGATTTATAAAGACAGGGATACTTACCTCGATCAGGAAATAAGTGTGGGCGGCTGGATCAGAAGCGTACGGGATTCTAAAACATTTGGATTTATCGTTCTGCATGACGGAACATTTTTCGAGACGCTTCAGATTGTATACCACGACAAAATGGATAATTTTTCCGAGATATCTAAGCTGAATGTGGGAGCGGCAGTTATCGTAAAAGGGAGGCTCGTTGCAACACCTCAAGCGAAACAGCCGTTTGAGATTCAGGCAGACGAAGTGACGGTAGAGGGGGCATCCGCGCCGGATTATCCGCTTCAGAAAAAACGTCACAGCCTGGAGTACCTTCGCACGATCACGCATCTTCGTCCGCGTACGAATACGTTTCAGGCGGTTTTCCGCGTGCGCTCGCTGATCGCATATGCAATCCACCGGTTTTTCCAGGACAGAGGCTTTGTCTACGTTCATACGCCGCTGATCACGGGAAGCGACTGTGAAGGTGCCGGTGAGATGTTCCGTGTGACGACACTTGACCTGGATCAGATACCAAAGACGGAAGAGGGGGCAGTCGACTACGCCCGGGATTTTTTCGGGAAGGAGACGAATCTCACCGTGAGCGGTCAGTTAAACGGTGAGACGTATGCGCAGGCGTTCCGCAATATCTATACGTTCGGTCCCACGTTCCGTGCTGAGAATTCTAACACCACACGTCATGCGGCGGAATTCTGGATGATTGAACCGGAGATCACATTTGCAGACCTGGAAGACAATATGGATCTCGCAGAGAGCATGCTGAAATATGTCATCCAATATGTATTGGAACAGGCGCCCGAGGAGATGAATTTCTTCAATTCCTTTGTGGACAAGGGGCTGCTGGACCGCCTGAACCACGTACTGAATTCTGAATTCGGACATGTTACCTATACGGAGGCAATTGAGATTCTGGAGAAAAACAACGAGAAGTTCGAATATAAAGTTTCCTGGGGAGTGGACCTTCAGACGGAACACGAACGGTATCTGACGGAAGAGGTGTTTAAACGGCCGGTTTTCGTGACAGATTACCCGAAGGAGATCAAGGCGTTTTATATGAAACTGAATGAAGATGGAAAAACGGTAGCTGCGATGGACTGCCTTGTCCCGGGAATCGGGGAGATTATCGGCGGAAGCCAGAGGGAGGATGACTACGATAAACTGCTCGGCAGGATGGCGGAATTGAATCTGAATGCGGAGGATTACGCGTTCTATCTGGATCTCAGAAAATACGGTTCCACACGCCACGCAGGATTTGGACTTGGATTCGAACGCTGTGTGATGTATCTGACGGGGATGAGTAATATCAGGGACGTCATCCCGTTCCCGAGAACGGTCAATAACTGTGAATTATAACAATCAGATATTATAATTATAAAGGGTGAACAGAAGTATTTCATATGCTTCTGTTTTTCTTTTCTGGACAAACAGAGCCTGTCATGATATGATGTAGGACAGAACAAATGTTTGCAAAGTGCATGAAAAGGAGAGCCGGTGCGATGCGTTTTTTTCATATAGCGGATGTGCATCTGGGGGCATCACCCGATGCGGGGTTCCCGTGGAGTGAAGAGCGGAAAAATGAGATCTGGGACAGCTTCTGCAATGTGATCTATGCCGTAAGGGAGGAAAAACCAGAACTGCTGCTGATCGCTGGAGACCTGTTCCACAGACAGCCGCTGCTGCGGGAATTAAAAGAAGTGGATTATCTGTTTTCTACAATTCCGCAGACAACGGTAGTGATGATAGCAGGCAACCATGATTATATCAGACGGGATTCTTATTATTTGAAGTATCCATGGAGCAAAAATGTGATCGGACTTTGGAAAGATCAGGTGGAAGCAGTCTATGTTCCGCAGGCAGATGCATGGGTTTACGGCAGAAGCTATCACAGCAGAGAATTGCCGGATGAGTCCATCTGCAAAACAGGGGCACTCCAGAAGCCGGGATGCCATATTTTGCTGGCTCACGGGGGCGATGAGCGTCATATGCCGATTCAGACGGAACAGCTTGCGGCGGGCGGATTTGATTATATTGCGTTGGGACATATTCACAGACCCCAGACTGTCATCAGAAATATGGCGGTATTTGCCGGGGCGCTGGAGCCAATCGACCGCAATGACATAGGCCGCCATGGCTATATTCGCGGAAATTACCGTGACGGCATGGTGTCTCTGGAATTTGTGCCGTCTGCCATGAGGTCCTATATACCGCTGACAGTTACAGTTACGCCAGATACTGCGCAGTTTTCACTGGAGGAGCAGATTTCCGCACAGATTGCGGAAGAGGGGTCGGACAATATTTTTAAGATTGAACTGCATGGCTTCCGGGACGCGCAGATGAACATTGACCTTCACAGGATACGGGAACTCGGAAATGTCATTGATGTGACGGATGAGACGCAGCCGGATTATGATTTTGATCTGCTGGAGGAACAGTATGAAGGGAGTCTGATTGCAGCTTACATCAGGCATTTTAAATGCTGTGAGGAGCCGATAGAGAGAAAAGCTTTATATTATGGGCTGCAGGCGCTGCTTGCTTCCCAAAAGGATATGTGACAACATGAATATCAGAGAATTGGAAATAAAAAATTTTGGAAAATTTCATGACCGGCGAGTCCGGCTGAAACCGGGGATCAACCTGATTTACGGACCCAATGAAAGCGGGAAAACGACGCTGCATACGTTTATTAAAAGCATGCTCTACGGGATGCGCAGACAGCGCGGCCGTGCCGCAGGGAAGGATGTATACAGCAGATATGAGCCGTGGGAAAACAGCACGTACTATGCAGGGACACTCAGGTTTGAGAGCGGAGGAAAAATTTTCTGTATTCGGCGCAGTTTTCATAAGAACAGCCTGCAGGAAGAGCTTATCTGTGAGACAGATGGAGAAAAACTTTCTATTCCTCAGGGGGATCTGAAGATGCTTCTCGGCAATGTCAGCGAGGCCATGTTTGATAATACCGTATGTATCGGACAGCTGAAGAGCCGGACGGATGAAGGACTGCCGGGCGAACTGCGCAATTATATGGTGAATTACCAGGAGAGCAGCGTACCGACGCTCGATGTGGAAGAGGCACTGTATCATTTGAAGCTGGACAGGAAAGAATATGAACGTCAGATGAGAGAAGAACGCCAGGAACTTCAGATGAAGCAGAAAGAGCTCAAAGGCAGGATGGGATATGTGGAGAAGGAGCTGACAGATGCCGCTCTCCAGCTGGAGGTGCAGAAAAAGCAGCTGAAGGAAATTTCATGTGATAATGGCAAAGAGCCTAAAACACCTGCGGAAAAAGGCCTGAAAGGATTCTGGGCATTAGGGGGACTGGCGCTGATTCTGGTACTGGCCGGGATTCTATTTCGCGCGCAGACTGTTATTCAGATTGTGTCTTTCTGCTGTGCGCTGCTGGCGGGAGCATTGATCGTGGTGAAATATAACCGGCAGAGACAGGTGCAGATGAAGGAGAAAGAGAGACAGCTTGGCGAAACTTACAGGCAGAAGGAGGAGGCAGACAGGCTGAGGTGGGAGATCGACAGGCTAAATCAGCAGTGTGCGGAGCGAAGTACGGAATACGAGAACCTGAAAAATGAATTTCAGGAGCTGGCGCAGACCATGACAGATGAAAATACGCTGCAGGAAGATCTCGATGCTGTCGATCTGGCGATGGAGGTTATCAACAGGCTGTCTGCCGGAAAAAAGAACTGGCTGGGTGAGGAACTGCAGAGAAAAACGGCCGCAATACTGTCCGGAATCACCCAGGGAAAATATGCATCCATCCACTTTTCAGATGATATGCAGATGGGGATCTGTACGAAGGAGGCATATGTATCTCCGGAACAGCTGAGCAGGGGTACGCTGGAGCAGATTTACTTTGCATTTCGTATGGCAGTGAGCGAAGTGGTATGCCGTGAAGAAAAGCTTCCGCTTATGCTGGATGAGGTATTTGTCATGTATGATGACAGGCGCCTGGGAGAGACACTGCAATGGCTCTCAGGATGTGAGCACCAGGTCCTGCTGTTTACCTGTCATGGGAGAGAAGAACGTCTGCTTGACCAGCTTAGGATACCGTACCATAAAATCAATCTGGCACAGAAGGAGTAACGTATGTTAATGATAGGAAGTCACTTATCCTCCGCAAAAGGTTTTCTGCATATGGGGCGTGAGGCAGTCAGGATCGGTGCCAATACGTTTCAGTTTTTTACCAGGAATCCCAGGGGGAGCAGAGCAAAAGAACTGGATCTTCAGGATGTGGCAGCGTTTTTGGCCTATGCGAAAGGCGCCAGAATAAACACGGTCCTCGCGCATGCGCCGTATACCCTGAACCCTTGCTCCAAGGAAGAAAAGACCAGGGAATTTGCAAAGATGACCATGGAAGACGATCTGCGCAGAATGGAACATCTGCCGGGGAATTATTATAATTTTCATCCGGGCAGCCATACCGGACAGGGGGCGGACAGAGGAATAGAACAGATTGTATCTCAGCTGAATGAGCTGCTCAGACACGATCAGTCGACAACTGTGCTGCTGGAGACAATGGCCGGTAAAGGGACAGAGATCGGAGGACGTTTCGAGGAGATCCGTGCGATTTTAGACGGTGTGGACTGCAGTGAGAAGATGGGCGTCTGTATGGATACGTGTCACGTATATGATGCGGGTTACGATATTGTCGGTCATCTGGATGACGTGATCGGGGAATTTGACCGGGTGGTCGGACTTACCCGGCTGAAGGCGATTCATCTGAATGACAGCATGAATCCGATTGGCAGCCACAAAGACCGCCATGAGAAAATCGGAGAGGGCAGCATCGGACTGGAGGCGTTTGAAAAGCTGATCAACCACCCCGCACTGCGTGGGCTGCCGTTCTATCTGGAGACGCCAAATGAGCTGGACGGTTATGCACAGGAGATCAGCATTCTGAGATCCCGATATCGATGTGAGTGAAATATAGTGAATAAAAACCGGCGGCAGGTGTGAATGATATGCACACTGTCCGTCGGTTTTTTAACAGATTCTGTATCGGTATTTTAAAATGTTTCGTGGTTTCGATATTTCTTCAGAACCTTCTGAATGCGTTCCGCTGGGTCTAGAAGGCTACTGATCGATACATCATGGTTCAGATGGTCTATGATAAAGGCGATGTATTTACTCAGATCACAATTGATGTAATATGGCCGATGAAGCAGTTCTGGGTCCTGATAAACAAGGTTGGTAGTCAGCATGCGGTCAAACAGACCGGCTTCGAACGCACGGTCAAACTTTTCCAGACCATTTGTGAACAGACCGAAAGTAGAACACATGAAAATTTTTGCGGCTTTGCGCTCCTTCAAAAGCTGAGCAACTTCGATCATGCTGTCTCCGGAAGAAATCATATCGTCGATGATGATCATATCTTTCCCTTCGACATCAGCCCCAAGAAATTCATGTGCGACAATGGGATTTTTTCCATTGATGATGGTGGAATAATCTCTGCGCTTATAAAACATACCCATATCAACGCCAAGGTTGTTTGCGATATAGATGGCACGGCTCATACCGCCTTCATCAGGGCTGATCACCATCAGGTGGTCGCTGTCGATCCTGATATCCGGTTCATTGCGGAGGAGGCCTTTGATAAACTGATATGCGGGCTGCACAGTTTCGAATCCGTGAAGAGGGATGGCGTTCTGAACACGGGGATCATGAGCGTCAAAGGTAATAATATTTTCCACGCCCATTTCCACCAGTTCCTGAAGCGCATTTGCACAGTCCAGAGATTCGCGGCCGGAGCGCTTGTGCTGACGGCTTTCATACAGGAACGGCATGATGACATTCACTCTGCGGGCTTTGCCGCCGACGGCAGCTATGATGCGCTTTAAATCCTGGAAATGATCATCGGGAGACATTCGGTTTTCGTATCCGCACAGTTTATATGTCAGGCTGTGATTGCAGACGTCGACCAGAATATAAAGATCATCACCGCGCACGGATTCACGGATAATACCCTTTGCCTCACCCGAACCGAACCGTGGAACGATGGAATCGATCAGATACGTGTCGCGTTCATATCCCTCAAATGCGATGGAAGACTTATATTCATGCTTCCTTTCTTTCCTCCATTGAACCAGGAAATTATCCACTTTCTTTCCTGTCTCTGTGAAGCTGTTCAGGGCTATGATTCCGAGACGGCCCACAGGGAGCGTCTCCAGTTGCTTGACATTGCTTTCTTCCATTACTGATTTCCTCCTCGCAGTTTTTTTTGAATACGAATATCATTTCCTATCAGTTTGATCATAGTGTAGTTGCTGGAAATCCGGGAAAAAACGCGTTCCGAATACATTTCCGAAAACCGTTCCAGTGACAGATTGGTAGAGATCAGCGTGGATTTCTCACGCATCAACCGCTCATTAATGCACAGGAACAGCTGAGATGCCACAAAACTGTTCGTTAATTCGGTTCCCAGATCATCGATAATCAGCAGGTCACAGTCAAAAATATGTTCGTTTAATTCAGATGAGTCTTCCGAGCGGGAAAACGTATTCTGAGCCAGCAGATCAAACAAATCAAACGCAGAGAAATAGATGACACAATGTGCGGTGTCGATCAATTCTCTGGCAATACAGTGGGAAAGAAAAGTCTTTCCCACTCCCGTATCTCCATAGAGAAACAGATTGTCGAATTTTTGGTCAAAACTGCGGATAAATTCAAGCGATTTTTCTACGGCCAGACGCGCTGTGTCAAGGGCCGATAGACCGGTTGCTTCACTGATTACCGTTTCCGGATAGTAGTCGTAGGAAAAGGTATTAAAATTTTCTTTCTTTAGTATTTCCTTGATATTGGACTGGGTATACAAAAGGTCAACCGCGGCTTTTTTAAAACAGCTGCATTTTTCAGTTCCTATATATCCGGTATCGCGGCACAGCGGACAATCATAGTGTATGGTGAGATAATCTTCCGGGTAACCGTAGGCAGCCAGAAGATGTTTCCTTTCATCCGCCAGATCAGCGATCACGCGTACCAGATTGAAATCGGCAGTCTCGCCTGCTCCAAGAAGTGCTCTTGCTTTTTGAATGGACAGTCTTGAAATTTCCCGGTCAATCTCTTCGAGCCGGGGGATTTTTCCATATGCTTCATTGATGTGCTCGTCCAATATATGCTTATTTTGAAGTTGTCTGCGGTTGTAATCCCGCATGATTTCATCGTATTGTGAATTTTTCAGAGGCACGTAAATCTCCTTTACTTCTTCAGCAGCTGTTTTTCGAGATCAGAGAAATTGTAATCCCTCTGATGAAAATTATTGAATTTGTTGGGGGTTTTATTTTGAATCCTGGGTGCAGTCCGATCCCTGGATTCCTTGTGGCGAACATCCATTTCCTGTATATCTGAGAAAGAGAGGACGCCGTTTTTATGCCATGCTCCCAGTATACCGTCCGCATATTGAAAGCTTGGCTTACCGGTCTGATTGATCGTCCTTGCACATGCTTCCAGAATGATATCGGTGGTAAAACCATAGTCTTTCATCCAGCGGTCGATCATCTGAATCTCTGATTCGACAGGATTTCTGCTGGTGATGCCGAATGCCTTCAGGACAGAAAAATAGTGTTTGCTGAAGGTATTTGTCTCCTGCTTCGCCATTTTGACCGTAGATATCCCTGACTGCGCCCATGCAAGCGCAACCTTTTCCATGTATCGTATGCTTTTGCTGCCCTTGGAAACGCAGTATTCGATCAGATATTCGATCAGATCTGCAGAAAAATGCAGTTCTTCATAGAAATATAAAATGCGCGTCGTCTCCGTTGGGGATAAAGTCTTTCCAAGATACTGTTCTGCAATGAATAGCAGCTGCATGACTTCTTCGTTCTTCTTCAGTTCCTTTACTCTGTCAGGTGTCAGCGAATAGGCCGACGGAACCGATGCGGGCTCCGGCTGAGGATAAGCTGCGGTTTCTTTTTCGGAAACGGCTGAAATCCCGGCACCCTTCTGTTTGGTAAAGGGCAGCAGTGTCAATCCGGTAATCTGATTGGCAGTACCAATTGTGAGACGCAGAATTTCTTTCTTGTCCCAGTAACGGAGTGCACGCTCTACATCGTTTTCTGTACAGTCAAATGTGTCTGCGATGGATGATAATGTGAGTGAGCAGTCGTCAGAAGAAATCATCCTCAACAGATAGAGATATATTTTTACAAACTCTCCATTTGCTTTTGGCATGTACAAATCCAGAAAGTAATTTGATACAATCGTTACATCCTCAGAACAGTTATTATGTATTTTTAATGGATTCATAAAATCACCGTCATATCCGTAAATTCCCAGGAAAATTACATGTTTTCCTGAGGTCAAACACATTATAGCATACACATGTCAGAAAGAGAATAGCCTTTTTTTACAGGGGGTATATCGGAGTAAAAACAGGCTAAATTGTGGAAAGTGTGGATGATGTGGATAAGTATGTGGCTTTGTCAATATTTGCAACCGGAAATGTCGTTTCATATGGAAAAAACGTCGAAAATGCGCAATCTGGTGTCGAAAATTATGTTAACGGAGTTATACACAAAAAATCCACAGCGGATACACACAAAAAATGTGTATAACACTGTGGATAGTGTGGATAAATCACTGACCAAGCAGCTTTTCGCCGATGGTGACGACATCTCCCGCCCCCATAGTTATCAACAAATCGCCGTGTGTACAATTTTCCAGTAAAAAGTTTTCAATAGCATCAAAAGTTGAAAAGTACAGGCACTCGGTTCCCAGGTCCTGAATACAGGCCTGAAGATCTTTCGAGGTGATGCCGATGGTGTTTTTCTCACGTGCCGCGTAAATATCGCAGAGAATGACAGTATCCGCATGTGTCAGAGCCCTGGCAAACTCATGCAGCAATGCCTTGGTGCGGGTATAGGTATGCGGCTGGAAGACACACCATAATTTTTTATGCGGATAGTTTTTTGCAGAAGTCAGGGTGGCTTCTATTTCAGTCGGATGGTGTGCGTAGTCGTCAATGACCGTGACACCGCCGATTTCGCCTTTATACTGAAATCTCCGGTCAGTTCCCAGAAAACTGGAAAAACCTTCCTGAATGGTATCACAGTCAAGTTCAAAAAGCTGCGCGGCCGCGATGGACGCCAGCGCATTTGAAACATTGTGAAGACCGGGAACCTTCAGGGAAAAAGTTCCGATTCTGGTTCCGTTTCTGAGGCAGTCAAAGGTGGGATGGCCAAAGGTGTCATAACTGATGGCGTCAGCCGTGTATTCGGCATTGGTATTCAGGCCGTATGTGATGACTCGGCAGGAAAGCCCGTCTGTGACGGTCTCGTATTCGGGGGTATCGCTGTTGATAATCAATGTGCCGTCATCCGGCAGCAGTTCTGCGAATTTCCGAAATGAAAGTCGAATGTCATCGATGTCTTTAAAGAAATCCAGATGATCGGCGTCCATGTTCAGAATGATACTGATCTTTGGGAAGAAGCTGAGAAAGCTGTTCGTATATTCGCAGGCCTCGGTGATAAATGTACCGGAGTTTCCGACACGGATATTTCCATGAATGGATGGAAGGATGCCTCCTACGGATATTGTCGGATCACAGTCGCCCTGCATCAGTATATGAGAAAGCATGGAAGTTGTTGTCGTCTTTCCGTGAGTGCCGGATACGGCGATCGGTATTTCATAATTTTTCATGATCTGCCCCAGAAGCTGGGCGCGTGAGAGCATGGGAATCGATCTTTCAGCAGCCGCTGCATATTCCGGGTTATCCGGATGGATAGCGGCTGTGTAGACCACCAGGTCCACAGAATCATCAATGTTGGAGGCGCGTTGTCCGTAATAGAGGACGGCACCTTTTTCTTCCAGCTGTTTTGTCAAAGCACTTTCCTTTGCGTCGGACCCGGAGACCTGAAAGTTTTCTTTCAGCAGAATCTGGGCGAGACCGCTCATGCTGATGCCTCCAATGCCGATGAAATGGATGTGCATAGGCTGATTGAAATCTATGGTGTACATTGTAGTAACTCCTTTTCTATGTAATTAAAAATATTATACGCTTAAGTTAAAAAAATGAAAAGGGTTTCTTTGAGATGCTGTATGAATTGTATAGTAATGTATAACCGATAGGAACTATTGCTGGGGCGAAAATCCCGGTTTCGCGTAAAAATTAGTCGAATTTTAGGTAAATTGTTCTAAAAACAGATGTTTATAAGGATAAAAATATGTAAAAGTTGTTCACTAATGTGCTAAAGTATGATATAATTCATTTATTATATATGACAAGAGGTGATTGCATGGTTAAGAAAGAAATGATCGCTATGCTGCTTGCAGGAGGGCAGGGCAGCAGGCTGGGCGTATTGACAGAGAAAGTGGCAAAACCAGCAGTAGCATTTGGCGGCAAATATCGAATCATTGATTTTCCGCTCAGCAATTGTATTAATTCCGGCGTAGACACGGTAGGTGTATTAACACAGTACCAGCCATTGCGTTTGAACGCTCATATCGGAATTGGTATACCGTGGGATTTGGATAAGAATGTCGGCGGTGTAACAGTCCTTCCTCCGTATGAAAAAAGTGAAAACAGTCAGTGGTATACGGGCACCGCAAACGCAATCTTCCAGAATATGGATTACATGGAAAGCTATAATCCGGATTATGTCCTGATACTGTCAGGAGACCATATTTATAAGATGGATTATGAAGTGATGCTTGATTTCCATAAGGCGAATAAGGCAGACGTAACAATTGCTACGATGCCGGTGCCGCTTGAGGAAGCCAGCCGGTTCGGTATCATGATAACGGATGAAACCGGACGGATTACGGAATTTGAAGAAAAACCGGAGAATCCGAGAAGCAACCTGGCATCTATGGGTATCTACATTTTCAGCTGGAAGACATTGAAAGAGTCCCTGGTGGCGCTGCGGGAACAAAAAGGCTGTGATTTCGGCAAACATATCCTGCCGTACTGCAGAGACAATGGAAAGCGTCTCTTTGCGTATGAGTTCAATGGCTATTGGAAAGATGTCGGTACACTTGGTTCCTACTGGGAAGCCAATATGGAGCTTATTGACATCATACCGGAATTTAATTTATATGAAGAGTTTTGGAAAATTTATACAAAGGGCGATATTATCCGTCCTCAGTATATTTCAAATGATGCAGTGGTGGAAAAGAGTCTGATCAGTGAGGGATCTGAGATTTATGGCGAAGTACATAATTCAGTCATAGGTGCAGATGTCACGATTGAAGAGGGAGCCATTGTGCGCGGTTCGATTATTATGAGGCATTGTCGGATTGGTGCCGGAACCGTAATTGATAAGGCGATTATTGCGGAGAATGTTACGGTGGGCAGCAACGTGGTGATGGGAGCCGGAGAGGAAGCACTCAATGTGCTGAAACCGGCAGTCTACAGCTTCGGGCTCGTAACAGTTGGGGAAAACAGTGTGATTCCGTCTAATGTAGTAATCGGAAAAAATACTGCAATTACCGGTACGACCACGCTTGAAGACTATCCGGGCGGAGAGCTTGCAAGCGGCGGAGCAATAATTGGGAAGGATGGTAAATGAGTATGAGAGCATTGGGAATTATTCTGGCAGGCGGAAACAGTAATAAGATGAGGGAATTATCAAAGAAGCGTGCGATTGCGGCAATGCCTGTTGCAGGAAGTTACCGGAGTATCGACTTCTCGCTGAGCAACATGTCTAACTCTCATATTCAGAAAGTAGCTGTTCTGACACAGTATAATGCCAGATCGTTAAATGAACATTTAAGTTCCTCGAAGTGGTGGGATTTCGGACGTAAACAAGGGGGTCTTTATGTGTTTACGCCAACCGTCACATCTGATAACAGCTGGTGGTACCGCGGTACGGCCGATGCAATCTATCAGAATCTTGAATTTTTAAAGAGCAGCCACGAGCCGTATGTCGTTATTGCATCCGGGGATGGTGTATACAAGCTGGATTATAATAAAGTTTTGGAATACCATATTAAGAAGCGTGCAGACGTAACCGTCGTATGTACAGACTGCGAGGCAGGTACTGATATCAGCCGTTTTGGTGTTCTGAAAATGAACGAGGATCATCGGATTGAAGAATTCGATGAGAAGCCGATGATTTCGACTTCCAACACAATATCTACGGGCATTTATATCATCAGAAGGCGTCAGCTGATCGAGATGATTGAGCGGTGTGCGCTGGAAGACCGTCATGACTTTGTAAATGATGTACTGATCCGTTATAAAAACCTTAAGAGAATCTATGGTTATAAGATTGATACTTACTGGAGTAATATTTCCACGGTAGAGTCCTACTATCAGACAAATATGGATTTCCTGAAACCAGAAGTGCGCAAACATTTCTTTTCTGACAATCCTGGAATTTGTTCCAAGATTGATGACCTTCCGCCGGCAAAATATAATCCGGACAGCCAGGTGAAAAACAGTCTGATTTCCAGCGGCTGTATTATCAACGGGCATGTGGAAAATTCAGTGCTGTTTAAGAAAGTATACGTTGGGAATAACTGTGTGATTAAAAATTCGATTATTTTAAATGGGGTATATCTGGGGGACAACACTCATATTGAGAACTGTATCGTTGAGAGTCGTGATACAGTGCGTGCAAACTCTTATCACTGCGGGGAAGACGGCATTAAGATCGTAGTGGAAAATAATGCACGCTACGTCATCTAGAGGGAGAACAGGAAGGAGAAAGGTTATGAATATTACGGACGTAAGAGTTAGGAAGGTTGCTAAAGAAGGAAAAATGAAAGCGGTGGTTTCCATCACCATAGATGAAGAGTTTGTTGTTCATGATATCAAAGTTATTGAAGGAGAAAAGGGTCTGTTTATTGCTATGCCGAGCAGAAAGGCTACAGATGGGGAATATCGTGATATTGCACATCCAATCAATTCTCAGACACGGGAAAGGATCCAGACCATTATTTTAGGGAAATATGAAGAGGCGATGGATATGGAAGAAGCCGTCGCTGAATAAAACATAGACAAACAGCCGGTTTATGTGATATTATATAGAATATGATAATTATGTGCCCTGCCGATACTTAAGTACCGGCAGGGTTTTTCTGCGAAATACAGTGTAAGGAGGGTATGAAACATGGAGTTGCCGCAGGGATTCATCACCAGGATGCAGCAGATGCTTGGTGCAGAGTATCAGGAATTTTTAAAAAGCTATGATGAGCCAAGGCAGTTTGGGCTGAGAGTCAATACATTGAAAATATCACCTCAGGAATTTGAAACCATTGCCCCATTTCCAATCACGCCGGTTGCCTGGGTGCCAAATGGGTACTTTTACCGGGAGGAAGATATGCCTTCCAGACATCCCTTTTATTTTGCAGGACTTTATTATCTGCAGGAACCGAGTGCGATGACGCCTGCCTCTCGTCTTCCTGTGGAAAAGGGCGACAGGGTTCTGGACCTGTGCGCGGCACCCGGGGGAAAGGCCACCGAGCTGGGGGCATTGACCGGCGGGGAAGGCCTTCTGGTTGCCAACGAAATCAGCACATCACGGGCGAAAGCACTTTTGAAAAATATTGAGTTGATGGGCATTGAAAATGCATTTATAACGAACGAAAAACCCGGAAACCTAAGCCGCTGTTTTGAAGCATACTTTGATAAGATACTGGTGGATGCGCCGTGTTCCGGAGAAGGAATGTTTCGGAAGGAGCCGGAAGTAGCAGCGGTATGGGATGAAAGCAGACCGGCATATTTTGCAAAGCTGCAGAGGGATATTCTGGATAATGCGGTAAAGATGTTAAAGCCGGGCGGGTTGATGTTGTATTCCACCTGCACATTTTCCGGTGAGGAAAATGAAGGCAGCATATCAAGGCTGCTTGCAGAACATCAGGACATGAGTCTGATGGACATTGAGCCGTATGAGGGTTTTTCGAAGGGGAATCCGGCGTGGGGTGACGGAAATGCCCAATTAGAAAAATGTGTCCGGATCTGGCCGCACAGAATGCGGGGAGAAGGTCATTTCATGGCGCTTTTGAAAAAGGACGGCACTCTTCAGAAGAATTCAGATTGTAAAAATGGGGGAGGCTGCCAGTCTTTCCGGGGAATGGAAAAAAGCAGACGCCAGCTTTTGGAGACCTTTTGCCGGAAAGTGAATGCAGAGCGATTTACAGCCGGGATTGATGTGCGGGGCGATAAGGTATATAAAGTGCCGGAATTTCAGCGGGAAGTTAAAGGACTTCGGTTTCTGAGAAATGGTCTTTACCTGGGAGACCTTAAGAAAAATCGTTTTGAGCCGCAGCAGCCGTTTGCGATGGCACTTCGTCCCGAAGAGTTCGAATCTGTGATCATGCTGCCAGCGGAGGACGAGAGAGTGGAGCGTTATTTGAAGGGGGAGACGATATCTGTCGAAGCAGGGGAATGCGGGCAGGAAAATGGCTGGAAGCTCGTCTGTGTCGAACGATTTTCTCTGGGATGGGGAAAATTGGTGAATGGAGTCTTAAAAAACAAGTATTTGTGTGCATGGCGCAAAAATTGACTCTCCATAACCCATATATTGTGGGAGATTTAGTCGAAAAATATACAAAAAAACTACGACTTATTACACATATGTTACAGAGTGTTAAAAAATAGCTTTTATTTTGTGAAGAACTGTGTTATAATTACATTCACGAACGAAAAATAAGAGGTATTTTATTATGAATCGTAAAAAATTATTAAGTTTTCTATTAGCGGGAATTCTGGCTGTGACGACAGCAATGCCGGCGTTGGCAGCCACAACACAGGATAAAATTCAGGATGCCAGAGCAGCAAAGCAGCAGACAGAATCATCATTGAATGAGGCTCAGAACAGAATTGATAATCTGGAATCCAAAAAAGGAGAATCTGAAGCTTATCTGGACGAGCTGAACACTCAGCTGACTGATCTGAAGAACAGTCTGGAAAAACTCCAGAAGCAGTCAGAAGAAAAGCAGCGGGAACTTGAAAAGGTTCAGGCAGAGCTTGAGGAAGCGAAAGAGAAAGAAGCCCGGCAGTATGAGGATATGAAACTCCGTATTCGTTATATGTATGAGCAGACGAATTCGGGTTATCTGGAAATGCTTTTTGACTCCGGCAGTTTTTCAGAGTTCCTGAACAGGGCAGACAATATTTCACAGATCTCACGGTATGACAGAGATATGCTGAAGAGTTATCAGGAGACAAAAGAGACGATCGCTCGGCATGAAGAGACGATTAAAACAGAAAAGGCCGAGATCGAAGCACTGCGTGCAGAGAGTGCTGAACAGCAGGGACAAGTTGAAGAATTAGTCCAGATTACATATAATCAGATCAATACATATGCTGCAGATCTCCAGGACGCGGAATCTGAGGAAGCAGTTCTTTTGAATAAAATCAGCAGTCAGGAAGCAGATATCAATGCCCTGCTGAAACAGGCAAAAGACGAAGAGGCTGCAGCAAAGAAAGCGGCGGAAGAGGCAGCTGCGAAGAAAGCAGCAGAAAAAGCAGCAGCCCAAAAGGCTGCTCAGGTTTCCGAACAGGAAGATCAGCAGACTGACAGTGAGGAGCTTTCGGCAAACGAGAGTTCAGACGAGCCGGAGTATACTGATACGGAGAGCGGGACAAGCGATCAGCCGCAGATTTCGGAAGAAGCGAATCAGGAAGAAACTGAACAGGAGGAGGAAGAACCGGAAAGTTCAGAGACTTCTTCAGATTCAGGGAGCAGTTCACAGGGAAGCTATCTCGGAAGCTTTAAACTGACGGCATACTGTTCATGCAGCAAATGCTGCGGTCAGTGGTCAGGCGGTGCAACAGCCAGTGGGACGGCACCGACTCCGGGCAGAACTGTAGCCATGGGAGGAATTCCGTTTGGTACCAAATTAATGATTAATGGACAGGTCTATACAGTAGAAGACCGCGGAACGGCATACGGACATGTTGATATCTTTATGGGAAGTCATCAGCAGGCATTGAACTTTGGAATGCAGTACGCAGACGTTTATATTGTAGGATAAAATTACGGATAAAGGAATCGCCGCTGGGTAGTGGCGGTTCTTTTGTTTTTAAATAAATGGAAAAAAATAAAAAAATTCCAAAAAGTACTTGATTTTCTAAAATGCCAATGCTATAATAACAAAGCTGGTTGACGAAGCGTGGCTCAGTTTGGTAGAGCGCTGCGTTCGGGACGCAGAGGCCGCAGGTTCGAATCCTGTCGCTTCGACTGATGAAAAAAACACCGTAAGATCGCTATTTGCCGATCATACGGTGTTTTTGCGTAGCAGGATACTTTTGATTTGACGTTTGATTCCCGCTTTGCTATACTGATAGTAGATAAAATAGTCCACAAAAGGAGTAACCAATGCTGTTCACAAAAGAAAGCGATTATGCAATCCGTATTGTGCGGGCACTGAGAAGCGGAGAAAAAATCAGAGCCAAAGATATCTGTGAATGTGAAGAGATTCCAGAGGCTTTTGCATATAAAATATTAAAAAAACTGGAGAAGGCACAGATTGTCCGCGTGACCCGTGGAACACATGGCGGATGTATGCTTATTAAAAATCCGGAAGAATTATATTTGTATGATATTATTTTGGCTATCGAACCGGATTTTGCGATCACACACTGCATGAGGAAAAGCTGCAGTCGAAATCTGCCGGAACAGCCGTGTTATGTGCATGCGGAACTGCTCAGAGTACAGAAGCTGCTTCAGGATGAACTCAAATCCAAGTCTCTGGCAGAGATATTGCGATAATGGAAATAAGGAATTACCTTACTGAAGAATAGATACGAAAAAGATGTTGTTTCATACAGCATCTTTTTCAAATCCGGGAGGATACAGACAGATGCGGATTCATGGATTTAATAAGCTGACATTGTTGGATTATCCAGGCAAAGTTGGCTGTACGGTGTTTTTGGGCGGCTGCAATTTTCGGTGTCCGTTTTGCCATAATGCCGGACTGGTCATATCGCCGGAGAAGGAACCGTTGCTGGATGAGGAAGAAATACTCTCTGTTCTCAAAAAGCGACAGGGAATACTGGAAGGTGTGTGTATAACCGGAGGCGAACCGACGCTCTCTGATGATCTCGGTGAATTTCTGGGTAAGATCAAACAGCTTGATTATCCGGTGAAATTGGATACGAATGGATATAAACCGTGGATTTTAAAAGAGCTGGCGCAGGAAAAGCTGATCGATTATGTTGCTATGGATATAAAAAACAGCCGTCAGAAATATGCAGTGACGACAGGGATTCCTGAGATTGATATCACCAGAATTGAAGAGTCGGTCTCCTATCTGATGGAAAGTCCTCTGGAATATGAGTTTCGCACAACAGTAACCAGAGAACTTCATCAGACATCAGATTTCATTGCCATCGGCGAATGGCTGAAAGGGTGTTCGAGATATTATCTGCAGGCTTATCGCGAAACAGAAAATGTCATCTCGCCTGTATTTTCCGGATATGATGGGGCGCAGCTGCATCAATTTGCCGACCTGCTCAGGGAGTGGATATCAACGGTAGAGATCAGAGGGACCGATTAGTCGATGATGCGGTACCAGTATCCGAAGCGTGGGACATTTCTGCTGCCGGAATTGGCTGCTTTGAAATAGGGGAAACCATACATATCCGCCATAAATCTTTCTTTTGGTGTGTAAGTACCCGGCACGCCGAAGATATAGACGGATCTGTCATGATCATCCATTTTTCCGAGGATAAGGTGATGATGTTCGGAGTAGGCGTGGAGGATAAGCGGGTTATTTCCGATCAGCCAGCGCTCTTTCCTGAGCGCAGGCAGATCTTTTAAGTCCAGCCTGACGCATTCTGTTACGCTGCCGTCGCTGAAGGGATTTATGGACTCATACAGATCCATGACCCGCTCCCAGCGGGAAAGGGGAGGATCCGGAATAAAATCCATCAGTTCTGCCGGAGACTTTTCTTCTTCCGCCAACTCTTTTACCTCTTCCGCCTCAAGTGAGGGTTCCTCAGCGCTGTCCTCGGCCGATGGATTCGTCTCATCGGCTGATTGAGGGAGAGCATCACCGGAAGAACCGTCGTTGGTTTCGGGTGGCTGTTCGACGGGTGCCGCATCTGATTCTGATTCAGCATCGGAAAGGGCTTCAGGAGCCTTGAAATGCTGGGGGTTGACGGGCAGATCATCCCAGGCACTTGCGTAGCAAAGAGTACCGCCGCACAAGAGGAGGATTCCGTTTAAATCCTTCATCGGAACACCGGAGCCATTCAAATCCTGGTCGGCAGTTTTGAGACAGCATCCAATGGAACCGGAAGAGGTCTGCGTGCTGCCCAGAAAAATTCCCGAGAGTTTATCCTCATTGCGGGTAAAGCCGAAAATCTGAACCGGGACAGAGGCGGCAAGGCCGGAATCTTTAATATGTATTTCCAGTTTGAAGATTCCTCCTTTGGCTTCTGCTTTCAGAAATCCCCGGTTATATGTCTTCTTTTCGTTTTTATATTCATAAAGGTAAGAGATAAATCGTCTGTAATCGGACAAGGCGAATGCTTCCTTTCGAGTATGTGTTCTATGAAAACATATGTGATGAAACAAGGAAATATCACTGCGATTGAAAAATAATATTGGGAGTGAACAAAATGGAGCGGCATGAAAAATATATGAAAGAGGCTATGCGCCAGGCAAAAAAGGCATATGCATTAAATGAGGTGCCGATCGGCTGTGTGATTGTCTCTGATGATAAGATTATTGCCCGGGGATATAACCGGAGAAACACGGATAAAAACACGCTTTCCCATGCAGAAATGAATGCGATCAGGAAAGCAAGCAAAAAATTAGGTGACTGGCGTTTGGAAGGGTGCACGATGTATATTACACTGGAACCATGTCAAATGTGCGCGGGTGCCATTGTGCAGGCAAGGATAGACCGTGTGGTGATAGGCAGCATGAACCCGAAAGCAGGCTGTGCAGGATCTTTATTAAATCTTTTGGAGATGGATGAATTTAATCACCAGGTGGAAGTCATCCGGGGGGTTCTTGCTGATGAATGCAGCCAGATGCTGTCGGAGTTCTTTAAAGAATTAAGAATCCGGAAAAAAGCAAAGAAATCCGTTGACGAAAGAGACAGTTCATAATATAATGAATGTCGTGTGAATTTTATATTTGGAGACGTATCGAAGTGGTCATAACGAGCTTGACTCGAAATCAAGTTGTCGGGCAACCGGCACGTGGGTTCGAATCCCACCGTCTCCGCTCCATAGACCCCAGTGTTTACTGGGGTTTTTGATTTCCGTGTTGCATAATATTTTGAAAGTACCCGTCGATGGTCAGTACAACTTCGTTCAACGCAATATATTTCACATCCTGTAGCAGGAATCCGGATTTTGTAAGGCCAGCGATTTCCGATGCGGAGAATGACAGCCACATCGCCAGCAGCACCGGCACCTGTGGGAGGGAGATCTGACTTTCGTTATATGTAACACCATAATAGTTCAGAACCGCCGTAATCAGCCCAAATTCGTTTCTGACCGTCTTGGGGGAGATTGTCCCGCTTTTGCCCTTTTGCTTCGATTTACGACCGGATTCGAGGCTTACAGAGCGTATCAGTGTTTCGGTGTCGATATCCTTAAGCTTCGTTGTCATAAGCTCCTTAAAAAATGGTATAAAAATAACAGCCAGTCGGAACGAATGTTCCGCTTGCGGGGCTGCTCCGAGAATGGTACAATATGGTTGAAATAAGGTGTACATTCTTGGATGTATACTTGCCGTCTCCTGTTGGCGCAGGGGGCGGTTTTTATTAAATTAAGTTTGCTTTGCCTGTTCTGCAATTAGGCGTGTTATTAACCATTTAGAATTTTAGATCAATCAAATACCTGAAGTGTCGGGTGTGTCCTTGTATCCCGAATCAATGTAAGTAATGGAAAATGAAACATCCCCATTATCTCCATACATATGAAAAAGTATATTTGTATTATTTTCAGTGAAAACAGTAAAATATTCTACATATCCAAACATGAGTGAGTATGCAATATCATCAGAAAACGTTTTATCAGACCATACAACCTCATCTTTTGATGGTTCACCATATTTTTCAATATATAAGTTTTTTATTGAATTATAGTCATCTAAATATTTTAAAGTATTAGTATGTACTTCATCAGAAAAATACAGGCCCGCATATAATGAATTGTCTTCAAATTTATAGAATAAAAGAGTAGATATTGTCCCTAATTTTACATCATGGTAACCAACCATTTCTTTGTCTTGTAGATCAGGATCTTTACCTTCACTTTCTATTACTTCATCCATTGTCATTCCCCAGGTAGCATTTCTGAAATCTTTATTTGTGTTTTGCTCTTGTTTTGAATCTGTTTCCACTGTCGGCTCCGCCATTGACTCTTCTGTTGTTTTCGCAGGCGATTCTGATGTTGTTGATGGTTCATTTTGTTTTGCACCCCCACACGCTGTCACAGAAAAAGCCATTATGCAAATTAGAACCACAATAATTTTCTTTTTCATATAATTCCCTCCCTTAAAAGTGTTTTTCCAGATCCCCCCTGTCCTGCCTGACAGTGATCCGGTTTATAATTAATCGCCTAAGCGGTTAATTTTTAATTGCAGTTCATTAGTTTTGAACAGTTATTCAATTGTTGTATCATAAAAATATTCCGAAGGATTACTATTTTGATCTTGGCGCAAATCCAAAGACAGTGTAATTTTTTTCCCAGAAAAAGTATTTCGGTGATCCTTATCTTCAATAGAATCAAATTTCAATGTGAATTTTCCATTTTCATAAACAGTATCATTCCGATTAAGATGTAAATATTTATCAGATAGATCCTCGGGGTCTACACTTTCAACTTTATCTGAATCTGGATTAATTGTCATTAAATAAAGCTGCATATCTTTATCGGAATCATAGATATTTCCGTCACCAAGGTAATGCAATTCATTTTCCGAAAGGGTCGAAACATCCAAAATAACAGTTGCGTATACTTCATTTGAGTAATTAATTTCTTTACATTCGGTTTCTAATGATTCTATAGTGATTTTTCCATTGCCATAACTAATAGATACTGGCAGTGAGTCGATGTTAAAAACATCATCGCTGTATCCCTGGCTTATTCCAGCAGGCAGAGAATCACCTGGTGCAGTTTCTTTTTTGTCATTAGTTCCTCCACAAGCAACAACAGAAAGTGTTATGGCCAAACATAATACAATTGCAATAATTTTCTTTTTCATTCAAAGTTTCTCCCATGTAATTTTATATTAATCGCCGAAGCAGTTAATACATTTTAAATTAATAACCAACGGCAGAAGCACCATATGCAGCCTGCTCCGACGTGAATCCTTCATATTCTAACTGATTAATCAAAGCATCCCGTGAGAAGGAAGAGTAATCCATATAATCTGCGGCTTTTTTGGCAGCTTGTTCGTTCCAATCGGCTCCACAGTTATCAACTGCATATTTCGAAGCCTCGGGAGAAAATCCTTCATACTCTAATTGTTCTATTAAGCCATTATAAGAAAATGAAGTATAATCAAGGTAGTCCCCTGCTTTTCTTAATGCATTTTTTTGCTCTAAAGTTGCATTTGCAGCAGCTTGTCTTTTGGCTTCCTCTTCGGCAGCAGCCTGTTCAGCTTGAGTTAAGGCATCAGAGGCGGCAGCTAAGGCTTGGTTTAAGGAATCTTTAATAGTCGCGTCTGTAACAGCATTTGTTTTATTTGCAGCGGTATCATATAATTTTCGTGTGGCACCTGCTGCGAGGGTTCCTTTGTCAAAATTCCATACCTTTTTTACAGCTTCAGTTGCTTCATCCTGTGCCTGTTGTGCTTTGGCAGCAGCTTCAAGCTCTGCCTTTTTGGCATTTGCCTCTGCCTCTTCCATTTCTTCGTAGGGTTTCATTTTTTCTTTGTAGGCATTATACTCTTTGTCCATCTTACTGTAATCCGTGTTCAATGTTTCAAGTTCAGAAGTTAAACTTTCATTTTCAGCCTTTAGTTTGTCATATTCATCTTGAGTTACACCACTTCCACATCCACCGATAAAAAATGCAGAACACAATAAAACTACTAAAATTTTCTTTCTCATATGTGCTTCCCCCTTGAATGTTTTATATTAATCGCCACTGGCGGTTAATTCATTCTTAATTATATATTTCATCTTTTTCATGAAAACTTTCAGAAGCGTAAAAACTTGGTATGGATTCAATTGGCTGGTGGATCAGTTCACGAGCCTTTGCAACCAACAGCTTATTTTCTTCATAAGTGCAATTCGGTCTGTGTGTGCACATTTTACAGTGATCACATTTATTTTCCGGCTGATTGAAGAGTTCTGTTTTGCAGACAAGGCATTTCAGCATTGTTATCCAGCCGGAATGCGTCAAAAACGATCACTTCTTATGGGAACTCAATCATCCTCTGACAATAGTGTTCTGATCAGCTCCTGTTTTTGTTCGAGCGTGAGTTTTTTTCCATTGCGCGCAACCAATGATTGGATATCCTCGTAGGTTGGTTCGTAGTTTTGTGGATCAGGCTCATTATCACAAAAATATTCAGTTGATACTCCCAGTTCATGAGCTATTCTTATTAAAACTTCAATATCAGCCTTTTTGCTGTCTCGGCGAATCATAGAATAAATTGTAGTGGGTGCTACCCCTACTTTTTTTGCAAGTTCATTTGCGTTTGTGCCACGTATCTCCATTAATTGACTTAGCTTTAGACCGATTCCCATTATGTCACCATCCTTTTTTGCCTATAATGTAATTTTAACACAAGTGAAAAACATAGTAAATAAAAGGTTGTGCAAATGAGTAGAAACTAATTGACAAATAACGCGATTGAGTATAATATACAAATATAAAACAACGCAATTGCACAGAAAGAAGGTGGATAAATGCCTTACTTAAATTTGAAGTCAGAATTGGCAAAAAGAAATATAACAATTGAGGCTATCGCAATACATCTTGGGCTTCATAGAAACAGTGTTGTAAGCTTAACAAATACGAACATATGTTTGCGCAAACTTATTATAAGGTGCGCACTGTTTTTTGTCAATGAGAGATGAAGGCGGAGAAAATTGTTGGAGCAGAAATCAGAATATATATCAGGGGGGACAGGCATGTGATAAATAAACTTATCACGTCCATATTGCTCGCATACATAGCGGTAGATTTATCGGGATGGTATAGCACCATACCAGAACAGCTGATTAGCTGTGTGGGACTAGGAATGATTATTTCAGCGATATGGACTCGGGCAGAGGAGTGGGGAGCGTCAATAATCAGAAGAGCAAATTTACATTGTAAGAAATCATTGAGTACTGGAGGTGATATCTATGGAGTTGATAGAAGAAAATGAATTAAAAAAAGAGTATCTGAATTCCTATCGTGAATCGGTGCGGCACATCAACCGTATTTGTGCGGAGATAGATGAAATACGCATATTAAAGGTCAGCATTTCCGTAAACTATGACGGTATGCCGCACGGGAGCGGGCAAAGGGATTTGTCTGGGTATGCGGCAAAACTGGATGGAATGGAGCGTGAACTCGTAAAAGAACGATACAATCGGATTCGGCAGTATCTGGATATTGCAGCAAGGATCAAGCAGTTGAAAAGTGAAAATGAAAAGGATGTGTTATTTTACCGTTATATAAAGGGATTAGACTGGTGGGATATTGCGGATAAGCTGAATTATTCTGAACGTCAGATACACCGGCTTCATGGGAAGGCACTCAAGAACTTTGAGTTACCCGATCATGTCATAGAATGTCAGTAGATCCTGTGATACTATGATATTATCAAAAAACATAAGAAACCGGTGACTACTCTAAAATCTTTATGGATGTTTGACACTGCCGGCAGCTTTTAATAACTGCCGGCTGAGGTGTCCCTGATATACCGGGTAAGTAAATGATACGATATGCAGTTAATATCAAAACTGACGAATATGAGGCGGCTTAGGCTGTCTCTTTTTAATTGCAGAAAGAGAAACCCTGCATTTTGGTTAAAAAGAGTTGGAAAAGACTGAATTAAATAAAGCCAGACAGTCGCTGGAATGACCAATGGATAAGAATGGTGAGAACATCCTGATCAAAATGAGTGAAATAAAGTATGGAAAATAGGCAGAAGGGAGGTGATGAGGATGGAGTAAGAAGGTATAGGAGTTTCAAAGTGAATGAACTGATGCGGATTCTGGAAAAATGGGCTTACTTTGAGTACAGGACTGCAAAGGAACGCGTAAGAACAGTATTGACCAGGATGGTTAATAACGAAAAACACGAGGTTTTTGACAGGGAGGTGGATGAATGACGATTAACCAAAAAATAATTGAGGCACTGTCTGATTTTGGGTTGCCTGTAAAACAGGATGTGTATACCGGAACAGAAAAAGAGTATTTTACTTTCAGCTATGCGGACACCCGGGCATCTTCTTTTGGAGATGATAAGCCGCTTGCTATAACAGCGCATATGCAGATTCATTTGTTTCTGCCATTAGGGGCTGAATATCAGGAGATCCGGAATCAGGTAAGGGAAAAGTTGTTTACAGCGGGATTTACGTATCCTGTAATTACAGAACTTGTGGAAAGTGATACAAAACATGTAATCTTCGAGTGTGAAATCGAAGAAGAAAGAGAGGACTAACTATGGCTTATATTGGACTTAGAAAACCGATCATTGGAAAATTGAATACAGAAAAAGGAACTTACAGCACACCGTTTACATTTGGAAAGGCAATTGCAATCCAGGTAACTCCGAGTTATGCGGAAGGTTCTCTGTATGCGGATGATGTACAGGCCGAATATGACAAAATCTTCAGTTATGCAGATGTGGTCTTAAACACCAGTACCATTCCGATCCAGGCACACGCGGATATGTTTGGACATACAACAGCAGACAGTCCCAACAAATCTGTAACATTTAATGCAGATGATGAAAATGGTTATGTTGGCGTTGCCTGGATTACGGTGGAAAAAGTAGATGGCGTACGGTCGTTTACTGCGAATTTCCTTTGTAAGGTGAAATTCTCAGAGCCGGCAGAAGACTATGCAACGAAAGGTGAATCTATCGAATATAAGACGCCGTCGATTAATGGCCGGGCTTTGGCGCTGGATGATGGAAAATGGAAGGAGATCGCTGTATTTGATACAGAGGAAGCTGCCAGGGCATGGATTGACGGGAAGTTTACGCCGAGCTCCCCTGATGCTTAAGTAAAACAGTATTTGCATGATCCGGGGCAAAAAGCCCCGGATGGGAGGAAGGAGAACGTATGTTTGATGAAATGCAATATTTAGAATTATCCGGTGAGAAATATCCTTACAAATGTGATATTCTGGTGTTGGAGAAGATCCAGGAAGAGTTCGGGGATTTAAGTGATTTTGACAACGGCTTGCTGGGGTTCGAGGCAAAGTACGATGAGAATGGGAATGTGGTGACGAATGAAGAAGGGTTTGCTGTTGGAGTCACAAAAATTCCGAACATAAAATGCGTCAACAGTGCTTTGTATTGGTTTATTCAGGAAGGACTGGCGATTGAGGGAAAACCAGGTGTCATGCGGGACGAATTGCTCCGGAAGGTAGACCTGTCTCCAAAGGAGATGGGGAGCTTGCTGCATGAAGAGCTTATGAGGTGCTTTGCGAGAAAAAACGAAGCGTCCACGCAGAAGGAAACGAACGAGACGACGGGGAACCGATAAATTTTGCGTGGATTGTAGTGATTGGTATGAAGATCGGCTACGCGGAAAGAGAAGTTGCTCATATGTACTTCGGAAAATGGTGTGATCTGTTTGAAGAATATAAGAAACTACACAATTTTGAAGTCAGCAGAACCCTGTTCAAAGCAGCCGAAAAAGAGAGGTCTCTGATGGACTTATGACCCTTTTTATGGTATGATAAAATCATAAAAAAGGGGGAGCGTATGGAAAAAGTTAAACGGGTTTTTAGAACGGTGAAAAATATTTTTGCTTACTTCTTAAATACATGTCCGTATAAGACAATGTTTTTTTTGGCTATCATTGGTTGTCTCCCTTTTAATTGGGAAATGTCGCTTATTATGCTTGCCATATGTGTGGTAGGTAGCATATTCCTTAGGGGAGTTCGCCTGCTTCTTCGGGGCGCGGAATAATTTGGAAATTGTATTGACAAAGGCCCGGCAAAAATCTCGATGGACGATTTGCTGACGTATCTGATTGTGCATGATAAAAAATAAGCTTTTAGATGGCGCTTGCTTAGGCAGGCGCTTTTTCTATGCGGTGTGTCCAGCAAAGCTGGACCACACTTGTCGGTGTAAGTCCGGTCACGGTAGTTGCCAGTGAGCGTGTAGCTAAACTCGGTGCGTTGTATTAATACAGGGTGCTAAGCGAGTGGATAAAGTAACCCGATGAGGGAGCGAGCAATCATGCAGACCGTAACATAAAGTGAATTCTGTCGTATCGTATAAAAAGGTCTTGAAAGAGAACAAAGGGAAGTTGAGCCTTGCGCATTTGGGCGAAAATCATGGAACGTGTGAAGATACTGGAAAGCAACACGGAGGAATCCCTCGATATATAGAAAGCGGTGTGTATGAAAAGTGTGGTTCGGAACTGGAGAGGCCCTGCCCATCACCGAAAGGTAAAGAGAAAACGTATAAGCTTGGCGAAGTCGTATTTCTGATGAGATGGAGTCGGAGGGGAACATAGTACCGATAATGACTGTGAAAGAAAACGCAGTCTTTGGAAAGGTTCCCTGTTTCATTCATGTTTGTAGAGAGGGTAAGAGTGATAGAATGTAATGAATACTAACAACTCCAAAGCAAACTATATCTGACAGGAAAGAAATGTGATAGCAGAAGATTTCATGCACTTTACGATAAAGTATATCGGGATGATGTGCTATTCGAAGTATGGAAACGAGTAAATATTTTTATACGTGTGGAAAAAAGAAAAAAGAGATAGTGTATAGGAAACCGCCTCGAATATGGGGCGGTTTTCTTATGCATTTTTTAGAGGTGAGTTATGGATGCAAAAAAGATAAGCGCAATGATTGTGCTGGATGGAGAAAAAGAATTTTGTTCATCAGTTAGTTCTTGTAATAAAAGCCTTTCTGCCATGCGCTCCGAAATGAAACTGGTAGAGGCAGAAACAGCAGGTTCAGCTAACACGCTGGAGGCTTTAAATAAAAAGCACGAGGTACTGACAAAAACTCTTGATGTGCACAGACAAAAAGAAGAAGAAATCAGTAAAGGATTAGAGCATGCGAGGGAAGATTATGACCGCGTTGGTAATGAGCTGGAGGAATATAGACAAAAGCTTACTCAGGCAAAAGAAGCTTTGCAGCAGATGGAGAAGTCTGGAGAAGCATCCGACGAAGCGATGAAAAGCCAGAGAGAGACGGTAGGAAGTCTTTCTCGGACCATAGATGATGGTGAAAAAAAATATCAAAAAGCCGAGAATCGAGTACGCGATTGGGAAAAACAGCTTAATAATGCAAAAGTGCAGACAATCAACATGGTGCGGGCACTGAATGAAAATTCCGCGCATATGAAAGAAGCGGAAGATGCTACGGATGGATGTGCAAAATCTATTGATGCATTTGGAAAAACGGTAGATAAGGCAGCTGACGAGACAAAGAGGCTTACTTTAGAGACTCAGAAAATGTATGCGCGTGAAAAAATATTTGAAGTTTTCGATGTCGGGTCTAAAGCGATTCAAACGTTAGCAAATACTTCTTATGATGCAGCGAAAAAGCTGGATGAAGGCTATGACACGATCATAACAAAGACGGGAGCGACCGGCGATGCGTTATCCGGTTTGACAGATTCTGCTGACAATGTTTTTGGGGAGCTTCCGGTGGAAATGTCAGATGTCGGAATAGCGATTGGAGAGGTCAATACCCGTTTTGGAGAAACCGGAGAAGCGCTTGAAAAAACTTCCAGGCAGTTTCTTGAGTTTGCTGAAATTAATGGTACGGATCTGAATGAGTCAATCGATGCCACAGACCGAATTTTGACCCAGTTCAATGTCTCTTCCGAACATTCCGGAGAATTATTGGGTATTCTTACAAAACGCGGGCAGGAAACCGGGAAAAGTGTATCCGAGTTGATGAGTGAGCTGGATGGAAATGCAGCTACCTTCAAAGATCTGGATTTAAACTTATCCGAGTCAGTAAATTTGCTTGCGTTGCTGGAAAGCAACGGCGTAGATTCCAGTACGGCGATCCGGGGCTTAAAAACAGCGGTCAGCAATTACGCAAAAGAGGGATTAAGCGCACGAGAGGCATTAGAGCGTACCATAGACAGCATCAAAAACGCCTCCACTGAGACTGAAGCCCTTGCGATTGCGCAGGAGGTGTTTGGCACAAAAGGCGCGCAGGTCATGGCGGACGGAATTCGGGATGGCAGGATAAGCCTGGATGACCTGAATGAATCAATGTCCCAATATGGTGATACCGTGGAAACTACCTTCCAGGAAACCTTAGATCCGTGGGATAAGGCAAAGGTCGCTGCAAATAACCTGAAAGTTGCCGGAAGCGAACTGGCAGGTGAATTTTTGGAGACCGCCATGCCGGCAATCGATAAAGTGACCGATACGGTAAAGGATGCAACTCAATGGTTTAAAGGTCTGTCTGATCCAGCCAAAAAGACAATATCGATTGTTGGAGCACTTGGGGCTGGCGCCGGGATAGCTGTTCCTAAACTTTTGAAATTAGCTCAATCAGTCCAAGCTATGAAAGTGGGATTTGAGGCGGCAAAAGCTTTAAAAGCCATGAATACCGTACAGGCGGCTACGGAAACAGTTACTGCAGCTTCTACTGTAGCACAAACCGCAAATGCAACGGCAACGGCAGCTCAGACAGTGGCTACCACAACGCAGGCAACAGCAACTGTGGCTGCCACTACGGCACAGCAAGGGCTGAACCTGGCGATGCTTGCAAACCCTGCGACGCTGATTGTTGGTGGTATTGTGGCGCTGACTGCTGCGGTCGCTATTTTTGCATCAGGCCAAGAGGAAGCAAAATCCAAAACTGACGAACTGGCGGAATCCGCGGAAGCAATGAACGGAAAACTGCATGACGCAGCGGAAAACTTGATCGAAGCGACAGCAGGGATTGAAACTGCAATGGAAGGGAACACGGCAAGTGAGCAGACCGCAAACCGGTTAGCAGATGAATTGGACCGCCTGGCAGGCAAGACCAATCTTACAACGGAAGAACAGAGCCGTATGAAGACGGTGGTCATGGAGCTGAACACCATGTTCCCGGAAATGGGATTGGAGATTGACTCCGTGACCGGAAAGCTCAACATGGGATCCGGAGAGATCAAGGATTACATAGAAAATGCTGCGGAAATGGCACAAATTGAGGTCGTACAGGAGAAGGTCAAAGAAGCCACGGAAAAGCTTGTCGACGCAGAGATTAAGCTGACGGAAGGGCAGGGAAAACTCAAGGAAACCTCAATGGCACTTCAGGAGATCCAGGAGAAACGGGCAGAAGCAGAACAGGCAGAAACAGACAGAAAAAAAGAACTGAAAAAGGCACAGGAAGATTACAGAGAAGCACTGGAAACTGGCAACGGAGATCTGGATGAGCTATACCAGAAAACTCAAGAACATACGGAAGCCCAGATGGAATATCAGGGCGTCTTGATGACAGTATCTGAGGCCTATGAACGGATGGCTGAGGATGAAGAGAAGCTTATTGAGACAAAAGAAGGGCGGCAGGCGGCTTTGGCTGAGCTGTACGAAGCCCAGGGTGAAGCCAACGAGCAGATTACACAAGCCACCGAATACCTAAATGCCAATACGGAAGCCACAAGTGCCAATACAGAAGCGGCCGTACAGAAGCAGGAAGCATCTGCGGCGAGTATAGAAGTGCTCGGCCAGGAACTGGAGGCATACAGCCAACTGTCGGAGAGACAGCAGCAGATGGCGGTTGATGTTACCAATGGTGTCCTGACCATGCAGGAAAACGTACAGGGCGCGCTGGAATCTCAGATGAACATGTTTGAGGAATTCAATGCCGGGACAGAGATCACCAAAGAAAAATTGTTGGAAAACATGCAGAGTCAGGTAGACGGAGTAACTGCATGGGAAGAGAACCTGACAACTCTCATGGAGGACACCAAAACTGCAACAAATGGTGCGGTTGTTTCCATTGATGAAGGGCTCATGCAATATTTGGCATCAATGGGACCAGAGGGTTCTACGTATGTCCAGGAGTTTGTCAATATGTCAGGGGATGAACTGGCAAAAGCAAATGAATTATGGAATCAAAGTCTTGATTGTAAGGAAATGGCCAATATTGCCGGACAAGACCTGCTCACTTCTTTCGGCATTGCGGTTGCGGGCGGCGCAGAAGATATGCAGAGCTTATTGGGCGAGACCGGTGCTAATTCAGTCCTGGGATTAGTGGAAGGAATGCAAAACGCCCAGGCCCAGGCAATAGAGCAGGGACAGGATCTTGGTGTGAAAACCGTGGATGCAGTTAACGCTGGTGCTGGTGTTGCCTCGCCTTCCTGGAAAACGAGAATCACCGGCATGTATCTGGGTGATGGTCTTAGGGAAGGACTAAATAATTCGCAGAACAACGTACAGAGTGCGGGGGTCGGTCTTGCGGGTGCAGCTATTTCCGGCGTAGAGAGCAACGCAACGGAATCAAGCCTGTATAGTACGGGATATTATATGGCTGTTGGACTTGCAGATGGAATCTATGCCGGGGAGTCACGGGTGATCAGGGCTGCAACGGATATTGCGGTCAGTGCAATCAATGCGGCGAATTCCACGCTGGAAATCAACTCGCCTTCGAGGGTGTTCCGACGGATCGGTAGCTCTGTGGCAGAAGGATACGTAAAAGGATTGGAAGATCAAAATGGAATCGTGCAGGATGCAATGAGTGAATTGCTGGATGTTTCGGATATTCATGCGGAGCTTCCGGTCAACGAAATCCAGTACGCCATTGACTCCGGTATGTCCTGGAATGCAGCTGAGCAGCCAGCTTATACAGTGCCGGAAATTGCGGAGATGCTGCAGGTGATGCAGAAATATCTGCCGTACCTTGCCTCTGGAAGCAATATATACCTGGATAAGAAAAAAGTGGTGGGGGAAATGCTTCCGGAAATTAACCGGCAGCTGCCTGTTATGGCCGCAAGGGAGGCGAGAAGATGAATGCAATTACAAATGCTGTAACGGTCACACTGGTAAAAACAGGAGAAAGTTACCACAGCCTAAAGGATTGGGGGCTGATTATCTGTAACAATGATTACCTGCAGGAACCGGAACTGGAATCTTATTATGTGCAGGTGCCGGGACGTCCCGGAAAGCTGGATTACACAGAAGCGTTGACTGGCCGTCCGGTGTACAGCACACGATCCATCCGGATTATATTTGGCGGAGTACGCGAGCGCAGGGAGTGGGATATTGTAATCTCCGAGTACCGGAACCTGCTGCATGGAAATCTCGTGAAGCTCGTGTTTGATAATGATCCGGGTTATTTTTGGCAGGGCAGGGCCACTATTGAGGAATTTGACAGAACACAGCGAATGGGAACGTTTGCTTTGGTGATCCGTGACGCAGATCCTTATAAATACAGCGTTCTGGATGCTGGCTCAGACTGGCTCTGGGATACGTTCAGTTTTCTGGATGGAGTCATTGATGACGGAGAGAATCTGACCTTTGCAGAACAGTTTTCTTTTACCATCTCTGAAATCGGGATGCCGTTTGTACCGGTGATTGAGGTGAAGCAGATTTCCTCTGATGTCCTTACCATGACGGCAAACGGGAAAACCTATACGCTCCGGACAGGAGAAAACCGCTTCCCTGACCTGATTGTTGATAAAAATGATGTGGTCCTGCAATTTAAAGGAAACGCGATTTTATCTGTTAAATATAGAAGGAGGATGTTGTAATGTATATGGTTTATCTGGATGGTGAATACCTGTATTATCCGGGAGATGAATATTATCACATTGTAGATCCCAATCTCCATCTCCTGACGGGATACGCCGGAGAATTCAAGTGCGTGGTGCCGCAGGATAATCCGGCGTATGAAAAGATCCGAAACCGCCGTTCCATGATCAGTGTCTTCCGGGACGATAAAGAAATCTTCTACGGAGAGGTTCGTTCATCGGAACGGAATCTATACAAAGAAAAGGAAATCTCTGTGGAAGGCGCGCTCAGCTTTCTGGCCGATACGATCCAGCCGCAGGCCGAGTACCGCAATTTAAGTCCGCGCCAGATATTGGGAAAGTGGCTGGATATTCATAATTCCCAGGTGGAGGCGCGAAAAAGAATCTGCCTTGGAATCGTATCTGTTCATGACAGCAATGATTCTTTTTATCTGCTTACAAACAGGGAGAATACCCTTTCGGCGATCCGCGAAAAACTGGTGGGGAAGCTGGGAGGGTATTTGCGTCTCCGGCATGAAAATGAACAGTTGTATCTGGATTGGATCACACTGGAGGAATACGGAAAATACTGCAGTCAGCCCATCAAATTCGGACTCAACCTGCTGGATTACACGGAAAGCATCACTACAGATGACCTGATTACCTGCCTGATTCCGCTCGGTGCCAAGTTGGATGCCGAAGTAAAAACGGATGCCGGCGATTTCGAGAAACTTCCGCGCTATGTCGACATCCGATCAGTCAATGACGGATTGGATTACATTTATAACGAAAAGGCGGTTGAAGCTTTTGGATGGATCCGGGGAACGGTCCGGTGGGATGACGTGAATGTTCCCATAAATCTTCTGAAAAAGGGACGGGAATATTTGGAGAGCGCCCAGTTTGAAAGCATGGTTCTGGAGCTTACGGCCGCCGATTTATCCGTGCTTGCTACCAATTATGATCAGTTTGAGCCGGGAGACCGGATCCTGTGCGAGGCAGAACCATACGGTATGAATCGTGTGTTTCCGCTAATGGAGCTTACCATACCGCTGCAGGAGCCGGACGGCTTTAAGATAAGCCTTGGTGAAAAACGGAAGCTCACATACACTGAAAGCGTAGCGAACACAGTCCGCACAGCGCAGGAAGCGGCAGAGGATCAGGTCAGAGTCCAGACGGAGTGGCTGAAATCCTCGATTAACGAATTGACTGCCCGCATGACGGGAAGCAAAGGCGGCTATAAGCTGTCGGAGTTTGACGAAAAAGGGTTGTGGCTGCGTGATTTATATATGGATGCGCCGGACAAGAATCTGGCAAGCCGAATTTTGCAGATCAACAAAGAGGGAATCGGCGGAAGCAGAAACGGCTACAGCGGCCCTTATACAACCGGCATGCTGTTGGATGGAACCATCCTCGGTGAACGGATCAAAGCCGGATCCATCAAGACGGAAACCCTGTCCACGGATTGTAAAACCTATTTTGAGAAACAAATCTCAGACGCAGAGAACGAAAGTAAACAATACGCGATGAAACAGGTGACATCGGCGATCGAGGCGGCGGAGGGGCGGATCAGCCTGTCTGTCAAAAGCGTGGAACAGCAGCTTACGCAGAAAAAAGGAATCTGGTATGGAACCTATGCGCCAACGATTTCTAATGAGCCGGCAAGCGGCTGGAACACAAAAGAGCTCCGGCAGTTACACAAAGGAGATCTGTATTACGACACCTCAACCGGTTATGCGTATCGGTACAACTATGGCGTACCAGGTCTTGCGGTCACATTTGACGCGCAGTCAGAAACAGAAAGCGTCGGCTACGACTGGATACAGATTTTTTACGAACGTGACGGAACAATGTATGCCATGCCAAAGCTTGGAGGTGCGATCGGGGCAAAAACGGTCCGCATACCGTCCCATGTATTTTGGCTATATTGGAGAACAGACACTTCAAAGGATAGTTACTGGGGATTCCGGGTAACAAAGGTAGAGGCTGCGACAGCAGACTGGAAAAATCAGGATACGCCTGCTACGCTGCCGACGGATGCAGCCATTGTCTCGATCAGCGGATCCAGCTATCCGGAATCGTCGCATGGCGGTTATGGCAACAATGTAAGAAAACTCTGGAAGTATACGGGAAATGCTGCTTCTGGACCAGATAGAGCATCGTGGGATCGGGTGCAGGATAAGGATATCGCTGCAGCAGACGCGGCGGCAAAAGCTGCGCAAAAGGATGCGCAAACGGCGCTTGCAGAAATTTCTGTCATGGACGGCAAGATTGCGTTAACGGTTACCAAAGGGCAGGTGGAGTCACTGATTACCCAGAAGGCGGACAGCATTCGCCTGAAGGCAAACAAGATCGCTTGGAAAAGCACGTATTCTTCTATGACGGAGGCAGGAAAACTAACCTGTCAAAGTGCAAATATCCGCGGAAAGTTTGTATGTTCCGGGAACGGGTACTGGCTGCGATTGGAGAATGCTATACTGGACGGCGGTCCCACAGATGTAACAGGCGGAAAGATTGATTTTGCGTCTGTTGTTTACAATCAAGATACCGGGAAAAATATGAGATCCCTAAACTTATACGGAAAAGAAGCGATTTCTTTTTTTACAAGTCAAATGGCTATCTTTCAAAGTTATACGGCACACAATGGAGATTCACCACCCAAAAAGGAAACTATTAATTTTGCTATATCGAGAAACAACAGAGATATAGAATTTGTGCCGATTACTTTTATACATGGTTGGATGACGACACATGTTGTCTATAGTTAGGAGGAGATTATGGAAAAACCATTGGGTTACATTTTGGATGCAATAGAAAATGAGTTGGAAGCGAAAGTCTTTGAATGTATACGAAACAAAGGTGTGCCCCCATCTTTAATGGAGTATATTCTGACTAAAGTACAATGTACAGTTAAAGACCTTAAAATGGCAGAATACACGGAAATAATTATGCGGGAAGATGCTGAGACAGGAGAAAGTGTAAAAATGGAAGAGGGTGAAAGCAGTGAGTGTGATACCGATTTATAAAGCAGGGAAAAACGGGCTGTTTACTTATATACAGCCCTACCACATTAAAAAGTATCTGGAGGATGGCTATACGATCATTCGAGAAATCGGAGCTCAGGAAGAGGTTGTGGCAGAGCCGTCAAGAGGGATCCTGGTGGACGATATTGATTTTGAGCCATATTTTTATCATACAGGGGGGAGAAGCTTTGACATTTGAAGAATTCATGGAAGAACTGAACCGAAACGCCTACGTTGTTCGGTTGCGGGCGGAGCCTCTGGAATGGGATAGCCGCTTGTCCAGCCTGGACAGATCAGGACGTCTGATCGGAAAGAATGTTGTCTTGGAAGGAGAATTTTGCACCGGGCAGCCGGGAAATGCTGCTTGGGCTAAGATGCAGGGAAGCAGGTTAGAGGGTGGCCTGACTGAGAACTGGGATACACAGATCCTACTGGGTATGCAGTATGGAGATGAGCGTCACAGCGTCATCAAAGCGCGTCAGAAACTGCGGCTGCAGGCCCCGGAGATCAGCATGGAAGTAAACGGCAGCCCTTGTGCATCCGGAAGGTTGGAATTCATACAGCCGCTGGAAGTGACCAACAACGGAACGATGAAAAATTGGGGAACGGCTTCCCTGGTATTTAAGAATGGCCTGCTGGTCAGTGCCAGCTGGCTTTAGGGAAGGAGTGTTATTATAATGGCAGATGTAAAAAGTTATACAGAGCAGATCGCCCAGGCTGCCTATGGACGTGAGGTGCGGTCTGCGATTGTTGATGCGATTAATGCCGTGTCCGATGAGAACAACACTTATAACCAGATAAAAATGGACATTCAAAGCCTTCATAATCAGGCAGAAGCTTCGTATACCGGCAATCAGGTGATCCAGGGAGAAATCAGCACTGCTGCAGAGGAGATTCGAACAATTTCCTCCGGTCTGACCGATAAACTTGAAAAGGGAAAGACGCTGAATACGGATCTTTCCGAGCGGATCAACAGTGGCACAACGCTGAACAACAATCTTGTATATAATGTGGACGAGGCAAAGAGCGTCAATCAGTCTTTAGGGGGCAATGTGTCTGCGGCACAGAATCTCAACCAAAAATTTGACGAAATGGTAAAAAGTGCAGAGGTTGTCGAGCAAAGTCTGACTGCCGATGTGGAGAGCGGTACACAGCTGCTGCCGGACCTTAGAGAAGCGGTAACAAATGCTGCAAATGCTAAAAATGAATTGGATGGTGTGATCGCTGGAACTGCAGATCAATTCAACGGTAAGGTGGATAAGCAAGAGGGAAAGGGTCTGTCTTCCAATGATTATACGGATGACGATAAACGAAAGCTTGCGGGTGTGTCTGAAGGTGCTAATTATTATATGCATCCTGCGCATGAACCACATGCTGCAGGACTGTATAAGCTTGCAGTGGATGAATCGGGGCATGTGTCAGCTGCTCATGGGGCGACACTGGAAGATTTTACGGCAATCGGTCTGCCGGAACGTGATACAACTTATGAAGCTGCATCGGCTGCCGCAGATGGTCTGATGTCAGCAGCAGATAAGGAGAAGCTTGATACTGTGGAGCAGGGCGCCAACCATACGGTTGTAGATACGTCCATGGATGCGAGCAGCGGGAACCCGGTACAGAATGGAGTCATTACAGCAAAAATAAAAAATCTGGAGGCAAGTATTACCAGCCTGTCAAACAGTGTAGAACAAAATAAGAATGGATTAATTGAAATGCCTGGAGGCCTGATGATACAGTGGGGGTCTAAAAATGTTCCCTCCGTTGCGGCGAAAGGGATCACAAAATCTTCTGTTGCTTATCCGAAAAGCTTTTCCAGTACACCTATAGTATTTTGCAATGCTCTGGCAAACTACCATATTTCTGCAATACCGGAAAGCAACGGTAATTTAAAAGGCTTTAATGCAAACCTGCGGGCGGTGGATGGAATTGCCCGTACAAACCGGTGGTTTAACTGGATTGCGATTGGTTTTAAATAATCACAGAAGGGACGGATGATATGAGTGAAAAAGTACGCTATTCTGAGCAGCAGGACGCCGTCTCCATCATCAGGACCGATGAAAAAATGCTCAATGTTATCTTATGCCTCAATGAAACGGTCGTCTCCATTGAGGATGAGACGGAGGAATCCGGTTTCCGTATGGAATATGAGTATGATTTTAATTTTTTCATCACCAATACCTTAACTGAAGAAGAGATACAGGCGCATCCGGAAGACTATCTGGAGTACAGCCAAAACTTTTATCAGGGTGAGAATTTAGAAGACAGCTTCGCTGCAAAGGACTTGGGGAATGTTGCGCAAGGGAGCATCACTCCAGAGCTGATTGCCCCGGGAGCCATAAAGACAGAACATATTGGAGAAGGGGTCATTACAGCAGAACAATTAAAAGATGGGACGGTGACGGAGGATAAGATTGCCCTGGGGGCGATATCGGCTAACCGCCTGAACATGACAACACATATCTTAACATAGGAGGTCAAAATGGATCATAAAGAATTAAGGGAATTAGTGAAAGAAATTTTGCAGGAGGAACTGTGCGGCGTGCTCAATGACGTGCGATACCGGATAGAATCCCTGTACCATGCAGGTGCAAGACTTAACGCCAGGGATATCGCCATGCCGCAGCACCAGCTGGATGGGTACGTAGTGGAAGATAATAAACCGACCGCCGGATCTATCGCCTGGACGGATTGCAACATTGTGTATAAAGGGCAGAGCTATGCCATTGCCAACGGCAATACTGCCAGCAAATATGTATTCTGGCAGTTTTCAGCAGCGGACAAGACAAAATTCCAGACCTCTGATGAAAAGCCCGCCCTTACAGATGATGACGTATTGGTCTTCATCAACGACGGCGGGATCCATTATACGGAGATCGGTGCCGGCAAGATGACGCACGGGGCTGCCCTGCTCGGCGGTACGGTATCCAGCGGCGAAATCGCCAGCGGTGCCATTAAAAAGATCAATCTCGCAGGTGGCGCTGTTGACAGTACAATTCTGGCGGACGGTGCGGTTACCAGCGGTAAGATCGGGACCGGAGCTGTCATTGCAGGGAAAATCGCCACAAATGCGGTAGCCGGTACGAATATTGCGGATGGTGCAGTAGCCGGGACAAAGATAGCCGTCGGTGCGGTTAACGGGGATAAGCTGGCAGCCAACGCTGTAACAGCAGCTAAGATCGCAGATGGGGCGGTAGCGTCCGGAAAAATCGCGGATGGTGCTGTTGCAGCCGGAAAGATAGCGGCCGGTGCAGTTGGTGAGGATAAGCTGGCTGCGGATGCCGTGACTGCAGCCAAAATCAAAGATGGGTCTGTCGCATCCGGGAAAATTGCAACCGGTGCAGTGAGTGAGGCTAAATTGGCTGTCAACGCAGTAACTGCAGCTAAAATCAAGGATGGCTCTGTAGATTCTGGAAAGATTGCAGCCAGTGCGGTTGATGCAACAAAGCTTGCTGACAATGCCGTCACCAGCGCAAAGATTGATTCAGGTGCAGTTACCAGCGGGAAGATCGGAACCGGGGAGGTAAAAACCCCCAACCTCGCAGCCAGTGCCGTGAACAGTGATAAGATCGCCGCAGGTGCGATTACCGGCGCTAAAATCCAAAATGGGGCGATCGGATCCGCACAGATCGGCGCGGGGCAGGTCGGAACCGACAAACTGAACACAGCGCTGCACATGATTTTTTAAGGAGGCGTCTGTATGGCCTATACGATAACCAATAACAGCCCGTCCGCCGGATGCATCCAGTGGAGCGGGCTGTGTATGCAATATAACGGGAATACCTATGAGATTACGGATGGATATACGAATGCAATTTACGCCTATTGGACGATTGCGCATCCGCGTAATCTGGTTGTGACAAATACTTACCCGGAGCTGGGAATTGACGACTGTCTGGTGTTTTATAATAAAAACGGGATTGCGACCGTAGTTCCTGGTGCGACAACATTAGACGGCGCCCTGATCGTCCCGGGTACAGTGGTGGCGAGTGCGATTGCAGCCAATGCTATTACAGGAGATAAGATTGCGGCGGGCAGCATCAGTTCTAATCAGATTGCAGCAAATGCGATCGGAGCGTCGGCGATAGCCGCAGGAGCGATCAGTACAGATAAATTGGAAGCGGGAGCCGTCAGCACAGAAAAACTGGCGGCGGGAGCCGTTACGGCAAATACTGTTGCAGCAAATGCGATCGGTGCAGCGGCAATTGCGGCAAATGCGATCAGTACAGACAAGCTTGCAGCGGGAGCCGTGACAGCAGATAAGCTTACGGCAAATGATATTGTAGGTACGAATGGCCGCATTAACTTGAAAAAAGGGACGTTTGACTATGGAAATGGAAAGCTGAAATGGGACGGGCAATCGCTTTCGGTAGAAGGAATCATTCGGGCATTATCTGGCTTAATTGGCGATTGGGCAATTGATCAAAATGGACTGAAATACGAGAAAACAATGCAAGGTGCCGTTGGTCAAATACCTTTTAACGGAACATCTGGAAAAACAGACTGTCTTCTATCTTTCAAGCCTGGTACATTCCAATTAGATGAAAACAGTGGCTATGCCCAGGCAAAAGGTTCAACAATACTGGAATCTGTAATGACTTCATATTATCCAGATGGACAAAAATATACCCTTTATGACGGTTTTCGTATTTCCAATATGGGAGATTTTGCTTTTGGCACACTTGATGATAGTAAATGTTATACAGGCGTAGAATATAGTCGTAATACGGGTGAAGGTCATCAAGGAACTTTTAGTGTTGATTGTGGTTCCATATTTTTAAGAGGATACCTTTATTTGTCTCAAATAACTCCATTTGATGACGGTTATCAAACAACATACCCTATTGTGATGACAGCAGATGGTGCAATTAAAAAAACACAGCCAGATACTTGGCATAAAGCGACGCTTAGCTCCCGTTTTGAGCTATATGGTGAAACCACAGTAAAATATAAAAAAGTCGGAGACAGAGTATCTATTTCGGGTGTAGTTAAACCAAAATCCGTAATTACAGGTGGCACAACGTCTGTGCCGATCTTTAATTTGCCCTCAGGATACAGGCCGAATTTTCAAAGATATTTTGTATGTCAGGGTACGGGTGTAAATAAATGGCTTATGACTGTTTTCACAACTGGTGATGTTAGTATATCGAGATATGGTACAACAAGTGCGATGGACATTCCAACTACTGCTTGGCTGCCATTTGATGTCAGTTTCGAAATTTAGAAAGCGAGGTTGTCAAGATGTGGAGATAATACGGTACTTATTAAAATTTTGCACAGACAACCCGTGGATCACAATTCTCGGCACCGTCACACTGATACAGATCGCGCCGATCCGGATTGACCCGTGGAGCACGCTGCTGGGCTGGATCCGGGCGGCTCTGATCGGTGAGCTGGAATCTGATGTTAAAGAATTGAAAAAAGATTTTGATGCGGAAAAGGTAAGCAGCAAACGCTGGAACATCCTTGACTTCGCGAACAGCTGCCGCAATGGCAGGCTCCATACCCGTGAAGAGTGGCAGCACGTGATCAGCCAGCTGAAGGAGTATGAAGTGATTACAGATCAACGGGGAATTGAAAATGGTGTGATCGAGGAAGAAGCAAAGTATCTGCGGAAGCTATATGCAGAGAGAAATGATAAAAATGATTTTTTATAGGAAGGCAACTGTATGGATTTAGGATTTTTAACTGATTATTACATACCGATCGTGGTCTTGGCCTGCCTGATTGTGGGGTACGTCATCAAGAAGTCACTGGACTTCATCCCGAACAAATATATACCGCTGATTCTGGCGGTTTCAGGGGCTGTTTTAGGGTGCGTAGCAAATACTTCGGTTGGGCTGGAAATCGTGGTGTATGGGGCATTTTCAGGGCTTGCAAGCACCGGATTACACCAGGCGTTTACGCGAGTGATTGAGGGTAAGAAACAGGATTCAGAGGGCGAATAATCGTCCTCTTTTTCATTGCAGAGGTGCGGCCATGACAGATCAGCAGAATCCAGAATGTTGTGACTGCTATCTCTGCATAGTGGCTTATTTTGAGAGAGTCAGAAAGGAACTGAGAAAATTATGAAATTGACCGATTACCAGATGGACGTTATGTGCAGCATTCTGGCTGCAGTGGAGACCGGCGGGCAGGTATACGGGCAGGGACGTTGGGATGACTTTACCGAGGCGGGAAAGAACAGTGCAAATGAGAAAGCGATCACGATTGGATGCTATCAGTTTTACGGCACAAATGCCCAGAAACTCCTGAACCGGATCCGGTCTTCTTACCCGGCGAAATTTAAGGAACTGGATACTGCCGGCATCGCTTCCGACCTGGACCATAAAAACTGGGCGGCGTACAAGCTGTCAAAAACTTCAGCCAAGGCAAAATGTATTCAGCGCATCATAGGCTCACAGGTGGGGATCGCAGCCCAGAAATCCCTCATGGCAGAACAGATCACCACGTATATCAACCGGGCTGCCACGGAGGGGGTCACAGAGGTCCAGGCTGCCATGTTCTGCGCCAATATCCAGCACCTGGGCGGGAAAGACCCGGTGCAGCGGATCATCAAGAAGACGGGAAAGCCCCTGACCATTGAACGGATCTATGCGGTCCTGAAGCTGGATCAGCAGGATACCAGCAACAACAACCAGGTGGGAGATCCGATCTACTGGTCCCGGCATGTGAAGGTTTATGGCTGGATCAAACAGTACATCAAGGAGGACGGGATGACAACACAAAATGCGATTGACAAGCTGATCAGCGTGGCGTCTGCAGAAGTCGGATACCTGGAAAAGAAGAGCAACAGCCAGCTGGACAGCAAAACAGCCAATGCGGGCAGCAACAATTACACCAAATATGCAAGGGATTACCGGACATTTGCGGGCGTCAACTACCAGGGACAGGCCTGGTGTGATATGTTTGTGGACTGGTGCTTTGTACAGGCATTTGGGAAGGAGACCGCAAGGGAACTGCTTGGCGGGGGATTCTCTGCCTATACACCGACCAGCGCCCAGTATTATAAGAATAAGAAGCAGTGGCATGCCACGCCGCAGGCAGGGGACCAGGTCTTTTTTCATAATGCCAGCAGGATCTGCCATACCGGTATCGTGTACCGGGTATCCATCAATACGGTGTATACGATCGAGGGCAATACGTCGGGGGCATCCGGGGTGATCGCCAACGGCGGCGGGGTATGTAAAAAGTCGTATGCACTTGGCAACTCACGGATCAGCGGTTATGGCCGGCCGGATTGGAGCCTGGTGACTGGGAGTGAGGTAGATGTACCGACAACACCGAAAGGAGATGCAATATATATGTTCAGTATGAAAACAGTGAAAAGAGGAGAGACCGGCACCCATGTACTGCTGGTGCAGGAAATTTTAAGGGCCCGTGGTTATAAGGGGAAAGACGGCAAGGCCCTGGAGCTCGACAGGAGCTGCGGGGACAACACGGTCTATGCCATTACTGCTTATCAGAGAGACCGGGAGAAGCAGTCTCCGGGCATCTGCGGCGGTGTGGATGGTGTTGCAGGGGAGAAGACCCTGCGGGATCTGATCGCGCTTTAAGCCTGTAATAAGCAATCAAAGTTTCTGACGCTATATCTTGTAAAACCCCCGGCTGCGCTATGCCGGGGGATTACTTATAAGAAGGTTGTGTTATTTCGCTTGAAGTTTTGCGAGGAGCGCGTCTTGTAATGTTTTGGAAAAGTTGATGCCCATTGCGACAGCACGCTCATTCATCCATTCAGGAATGGAGAGCGTCTTTTTTACTGCCTTTGCACCGATGTTAGGCACGATGTCGCAGGAAACAAAGCTTGTAAATCCATCACTCGCCTTGATGGAGTGAATATCAGAAGGCTTTGGAAGTTCGGAGCCATCTTCTAATAACGTCAAAAGATAAGCAGACAATGCTTCCTGTGCAGAAGCCATCGTATTGTTAACAGTATCTCCGAATGTCTGACACCCTTCCAGATCTGGAAACTCAACCCAATACGAGCTGTCTTCTTCATGGAATATCGCAGGATAAATAAATAACATAAGAATTCTCCTTTCTACAGGAGGGGCTATTTGAGCCCTGTCCGCTTTAATATTGTGTTCAGTAAGCCTTTTGGAACGTCTTTGCCGTGGATTGGAACGACTTCTGTCTTTCCATCTTTTTGTAAGAAATGATGACTTCCATTAATCCGTCTTATTTCCCATCCATAAACGCAGTAAATACGGGGCTTACGGGGGAAATGGCGTAAATACGCACTTCCTTGAAATATGCCTGATACGGGTTCGAATCCCACCGTCTCCGCTCCATAGATCCCAGTGTTTACTGGGGTTTAAAAATGGGAAAGCGGCTCTTCGGCAGCAGTTTGCCTGCCGGGGGTATTTTTTTTGTTTAGTAACTCATTGCTTATAAAACTAAGATAACCTATGATAAAACGGTAGCGATAAACTCAAACATATGCAATCTATCATGCGCTATGGATTACCCCCGGCTTACGGCCGGGGGTAATCGCATGTCAGGTAATTATAAACAAAAAAAGCCGGTCTTATCGATCGACTTCCGTGTCTGTCTTGAACAAATCATACGGAACAAATGAAATGAATTTAAGTATAATTTTTTATCCGTGCGCCGCCCCTCGAACATTGCTCACAGACGTTACCTCTACAGTTAACTCAATCCAGGCACCCTCACGGCACACAGAAGCGTCTACTTAGTGCTGCTTCATTCCTGACCTGACACGATTCATAGATTTCTGTTGCGTAAGACCCAGACGTCATCGCCACTTATAAAGGGCAGCTCTGCAAAACAATGCCCTCAGTTTGGCATCACCCCTGCTGTAGCGGATTGCAGGTACAGGGCACCGCTGACTCCCCGGCTGCACGGATCTTAAGTATATCCTGTTTTGTGAGGAAAGTCAAGCAGAGGTGGACAGTCTTTCAAAAATAATATATAATAATTATGTAACTATTCAGAACGGCGCATCTTCTTGTCCGAAAAAGCCGGTCAAGAAGCAACGGATGTCCATCCGATGTGGAAATTGGTATAGAAAGCTACTTACAAGCAGGCTTGACGTTGCTTTCTATACCAATTTCCCCGCCGTCCTGAACTGTTACATAATTTTATCATAAAAAGACGGGATGTGAATTTAGTGAAACGTATTGGATTATTGACGAGCGGAGGAGACTGCCAGGCACTGAATGCCACGATGCGCGGCGTTGTAAAGGGATTGGCGGCCAATATTGATGAGCTGGAAGTTTATGGTTTTATGAATGGATATAAAGGTCTGATTTACGGAGATTATCGGATGCTGACCGCAGCTGATTTTTCCGGTATACTGACGAAAGGAGGAACCATCATCGGTACATCACGCCAGCCGTTCAAGCTGATGAGGGTGCCTGATGCAAATGGTCTGGACAAGGTGGAGGCAATGAAGCAGACATATTATAAACTGCGCCTTGACTGTCTGGTAATTCTGGGAGGAAACGGTACACAGAAAACGGCGAATCTGCTGAGTGAAGAAGGCCTGAATGTGCTGCATCTGCCGAAAACGATCGACAATGATATCTGGGGTACAGATATGACGTTTGGTTTCTACAGTGCGGTTAATATTGCAACAGACGCAATCGACTGTATACATACCACGGCTGCGTCTCATAACCGGGTATTTATAGTGGAAATAATGGGTCATAAAGTTGGCTGGCTCCCACTATATGCAGGGATTGCAGGAGGCGCTGATATTATTCTGATTCCGGAAATTCCATATGATACGGAAAAAGTAGTGGAAGCGATAGAAGCCAGAGCGAAAGCCGGAAAGGGATTTACGATCCTGGCGGTTGCAGAAGGCGCAATCTCAAAAGAAGATGCACAGCTTTCCAAGAAAGAGCTGAAGCGTAAGATTGAGTCCAGAACACATCCATCAGTTTCATATGAGCTTGCCGAGAAGATTCAAAAGGCTACGGGACTGGAGATTCGTATCACTGTGCCGGGTCATACACAGAGAGGCGGCAGCCCATGTCCTTATGACAGAGTGCTCTCGACCAGAATTGGCGCTGCGGCTGCGAAATTAATCATGGATGGGGAATATGGGTACATGGTTGGTGTAGTAAATGGAAAAACTAAAAAAGTGCCGCTTGCTGAGAGTGCAGGCAAGCTGAAAACGGTACCTGTAGATGCGCAGGAGATTCGGGAAGCAAAGCGGATCGGCATCAGTTTTGGAGACTAATTCAGAAAGAGGCGTTATAAATGAGCTATACCGCTTTATACCGAAAGTTTCGTCCTGATTCGTTTGAGGATGTGAAAGGTCAGGACCATATAGTTACAACTTTGAAAAACCAGATAAAAGCAAACCGTATCGGCCATGCATATTTGTTCTGCGGAACAAGGGGAACCGGAAAAACAACGGTGGCGAAAATACTGGCTAAAACGGTGAACTGTGAGCATCCGGCTGATGGAAGCCCCTGCAATGAATGTGATATGTGCAGGGCAATTCAGGCGGGGACTTCTATGAATGTCATAGAGATAGATGCAGCATCTAATAATGGTGTCGATAACATCCGTGAAATCAGAGAAGAAGTTGCATACAGACCAACGCAGGGAAATTATAAGGTGTACATTATTGATGAAGTTCATATGCTATCAACAGGAGCATTTAATGCGTTGCTGAAAACGCTGGAAGAACCTCCCTCATATGTTATCTTTATACTGGCTACCACAGAGGCACATAAGATTCCCATTACGATTCTGTCACGGTGTCAGAGGTATGATTTTCGCAGAATTACGATTGAAACCATAGCAGACCGTATGACAGAACTGATGAAACAGGAAGGTGTGGAGGCGGAAGAAAAAGCAGTCCGTTATATAGCCAAGGCAGCCGACGGGTCGCTGAGAGATGCTCTAAGCCTTCTCGATCAGTGTATCGCCTTCTATCTGGGACAAAAGCTGACATATGACAATGTACTGGAGGTATTGGGGACAGTAGACACGGAGATGTTCAGCCGTATGCTCCGCCAGATCATAGACAGGGATGTGACTGATGTGATTCATTCGCTGGAGGAACTGGTACTGCAGGGAAAAGAAATGGGGCAGTTCGTATCAGATTTTACATGGTATCTGAGAAACCTTATGCTGGTAAAATCGTCTTCTGATTCCGATGAAATGCTGGATATGTCAGGAGAAAATATCCAATTACTGAAAGAAGAAGCACAAATGATCGAGACTGAAACACTGATCAGATATATCCGTGTCCTGTCAGAACTTTCAAGTCAGATACGCTACGCTTCGCAGAAAAGAGTACTCGTTGAAGTGGCATTGATTAAAATGTGCAGACCGTCTATGGAGACAAATCTGGATTCGGTTCTGGACAGAATTCGTGCATTAGAGGCGCAGATTGAACACGGTATTGTCGTGAAAGAATCTGCGGTGCGGGAAATGTCCGGCGAACACATCGAAGAAAAGAAGCCGCCGGTCAATTTGCCGAAACCTGAGAAAGCGGCACCGCAGGACCTGCAGCGTGTTAAAAATGAGTGGAGAACAATCGTTGGCCAGACAGACGGCATGTTCCGCAGTTTTTTGCAGACTGCTGTTCCAAAATACAACGGCCAGACTGGAGAAGCTAAACTGTATGTGGAGTTTTCGAATAATCTGGCACAGAATTATGTGGGAAATGCAGAGGCGACACAGCGGCTTGCAGACATCATTGAACATCAAATAGGAAAGAGTGTCGAACTTGAACTGATTCTTGCAGACAGAGAAACGACCAAGGGGTTGGCAGAAATATCAATTGATGATATATTAAAAGACAAGATTCAGATGGATATTGATATCGAAACATAATGTATTTAGAAACAGGAGGAAAGAAAAATGGCAAAACGCGGAGGTTTTCCGGGTGGAATGGGCATGCCTGGCAATATGAATAATCTGATGAAACAGGCGCAGAAAATGCAGAAACAGATGGAAGAAAATCAGAAGGCGCTTGAAGAAAAGGAATTTACTGCAACTGCAGGCGGCGGTGCTGTTGAAATTACAGTGTCCGGAAAAAAAGAAGTGACAAAAGTGAAACTTGCAGAAGAAGCAGTCGATCCGGATGATGTGGAAATGCTGGAAGATCTGATCATGGCTGCTACGAACGAAGCACTGCGTAAGATGGAAGAAGAGTCTGCGGCAGTTATGTCGAAGCTGACAGGCGGACTCGGCGGGGGACTGCCTTTCTGATCATGGAATATTACAGCGGACATATTAATAATCTGATCGAGCAGCTATCACGGCTTCCGGGAATCGGAGCTAAATCAGCAGGACGTCTGGCATTTCATATCATGAATATGCCAAAGGAAGAAGTAGAGCAGCTGACTTCCTCGATTATAAGCGCCAAAGAACACGTGCAGTACTGCAGAGAATGCTATACGCTGACAGATGAGGAGCTGTGCCCGATCTGTAAAAATGCAAAGCGAAACCACAGAGAAATTATGGTGGTGGAAAATACCAGAGATCTTGCAGCGTATGAGAAGACGGGGAAATATGAAGGAGTATATCATGTGCTGCATGGTGCCATCTCTCCAATGCTGGGTATCGGTCCGAATGATATTAAATTAAAGGAACTGATGCAGCGGCTTCAGGAGGACATAGATGAAGTGATCATTGCGACAAATTCCAGTCTGGAAGGGGAGACAACGGCGATGTATATCAGCAAGCTGGTTAAGCCGACAGGAATTAAGGTCAGCAGGATCGCGAGCGGGGTTCCGGTCGGAGGCGATCTGGAATATATTGATGAAGTAACGTTGCTGCGTGCGCTTGAGGGCCGCGTAGAGCTTTAACAGGAAAGGGTTATTATGAAACAGTCAAAAGCCATAATGAACAGAGAATTCTTTGAATGCATCAGGGATATTATTTATCATCCCGTAGTACTGCAGATGAAACAATTCTCTCAGCACTGTGATACGGACTGCTATCAGCATTGTCTGATGGTTGCATATTACAATTTCAGTATCTGTAAATCTTTAGGGCTGGACGCACGGTCTGCGGCCAGGGGAGGCATGCTTCATGATCTGTTTTTATACGACTGGAGAAAACACCGTGAGAAGACAGGAGATCACTTTCATGCGATGACACATCCCTGGACAGCTTACCGAAATGCAAAAAAATATTTTTCAATAAATACGGTTGAGAAAGAAATCATTACAAAACATATGTGGCCGGTTACATTCATTCCGCCCAGACATCCGGAGACTTATGTAATCTGTTTGACAGATAAGTATTGTGGTACTCTGGAAATAGCAGAATACTATTCCGGAAGGTGGAGCAGCTCCCGCATTGGCAGACCGTTGGCCAAAATGATGCAGAAGCTGTCGGAAAACCGGCCCAGACCTCAGGAAATAGTGCCTGAACTGCTTGTCATGGAAGCAGCAGGCGAGAGAAAACGCAGATTTTCATAGGATGCGTCTATCGCCGTCAAAATTCCATTGGCGATGGAATCTGCCATATTGATAACGGTGGACAGCCGGGTTGTCTGAAGAAGAAAGTGTTCAAAAGTTCCGGAAACATTGATGATTCCGGTGATGAAAATATCTCCGACATGCGGCAGGTCTTTGTTGACACCTGAACCCGGGCGGATCGACCCGGTTCCAAGCGTAATAAAGCCGATATGTTTTTTGGAACCTAAAGAGGCATCAATTGCAATGACGAGTGCAAGAGGATGTCTCTTTTTTATTTGCTGAATCATTTCCTCAAGGTTTAAGGCATGTACAGGATTCTCTAAAGTACCGTATACAAAGATGTGAGGCCAGCAATACTGAGAAAGCTGATGTCCGATCAACGGTCCCAGGCTGTCTCCTGTGATTCGGTCACTTCCGATACACAGAAATACAAGTTCCCTCCAGTCTCTTTCGACCTGTGAGACGGCGTCTTTTAATAAATAGGCAAGCTCACTGCTTGCGGAACTTCTTTTGCTGTTGATATAGAAAACGGGAGAAAGTCTTTGGGTAAGCATGGCAGTTTTGTCCTTTCCTGGTTCTTATCTATAGAATATTCAAAACTACACCAAAAAATACATTGCAAAACATGTCGTTAAATTTTTGAAAACCGGATCCCTAAAATGATAAAATTTGCAGTTTTCCCATGATATTGTTTACCCCGAAGGGGTGATTAATTTATGATCGAAATCATTTATAATGAGAAGAAACAGGGGAGTACAACAGAGAACGGGATTTTCCATCTTCCAAACAACATCCGGCAGATCGGGGAGACAAGACCTCATCTGAAAATATACATGGAGGATTACGCGTATACGTATTTAAAGAGGATGTCCGGAAATCATATGGAGGGAGGATGTGCGGCAATCTTACTGGGGGAAGCCAGATGGGAAGAGTCGGTGTCGTACATTTTTATCAGAAGCGCGCTCGGTGTTGAGAACATGGAGATTGCTGAAGAGCATATGGATTTTAAAGACGCAGTGTGGAGTCAGATTCACAAAGACATGGAACAGTTCTTTCCGGAACAGGAGATCATCGGATGGTCACTGTCACTCCCTAACTTCAATATGGAGATCAGTGACTTAATTCTGAAAACACACCTGAATCATTTTGCGGGAAACCAAAAAGTTTTGTTTGCCATGGAACCGACAGAAAAGGAGGAAGCATTTTTTGTCTATGACAATGGCAAATTGAACCGACAGAATGGATATTACATCTATTATGAAAAAAATGAACAAATGCAGGCCTATATGATAGAAAAGAACGGAAATACATCCATCGAAGATGATGAAAAGGTACCGGACCGCGCAGTTGTTGATTTTAGAAAAATTGTTGCGGGCAAAAAGGAGCGGGACAAAAAGGAAAAAGGCGGAAAGTCGTATCTAACCGCTGTCTGCGCCGCAGCAGTGGTAGTTGCGCTGGGATTTACGTACGTAAACCATTATCGAACTGTTCAGGAAGTCGCAGACACTGCACAGGAAAATGAGATGGCAATGACAAGCGGCGCCGAACAAAGCGGGTCAGGAAATGATAAAGAGAAACTGGATGCCAACCCTGCTGACGATATGCAGGAAAAAGATAACAGCATGAATGATACCGGTCAGGATAATACTGATCAGACAGGGACGGACACTGAAAATGCCGGGGAGACAGCCGCGTCTGATGAGAGTGACATTCCAGAGGAAACCTCTGCGACGGATAATGTGGAGAAAAACAAGACCGGGGATTCGGATACAGACTCTGAAGATAAAGTAAATCTGGAAAATAATCAGACAGATACGTCGTCAGCACCAACACCCACTGCGGAGACGGAGAAGCGGAATGAAACACCGGCCTCAGCTGGTGTGCGTCAGAAATATGTGGTTCAAAAGGGAGATACATTAAGTAAGATCAGCAAAACATATTATGGAAGTACAAAAAAGATCCAGGATATCTGTCAGCTTAATCAGCTTGATTCGGAAGATTTAATTTATGCAGGACAAATTATTTTACTACCGTAAAAGAGTATGCTATAATCAGATAAGCTAAAAAACATGAGATAAAAAAGGAAAGCACGATATATGGGATCATTTAAGAATAAAATTAAGAGGCTTGTGAAACATAAACAACAGGCTCCAAGAGAAAATACAAAAGCCACATCGGGTAAAAATCAGGATACGGAAGCATACCGGAAAAAAATCATGGAACATCGCAAACGTCTTCTGATCAGAACCGGGATTGTAGCTGTTGTGATCGTAGCCATAGTACTGATAACGAAGACAGTGGTTGAGCGCTGGCATTACAAAGACTATAAAGTTGTGTCCTCCAGCGTTCAGGAGGATACGATGTCAACCAGTTACATACAGTTGGAGAATTATCTGTTGAAATATACTGGTGATGGCGCCTCTTTGCTGGGGAGCAGCGGCAAGAGTCTGTGGTCACAGGCTTATGAGATGAACAATCCTACTGCGGATGTCTGTGGTACAACATCTGTCATCTACGATGAAAAAGGGACTAATATGGTAATCTTTGGCAGAGGCGGTAAGATGGGTGAAGTGAGTACAGAAATGCCGATTTTAAAAGCCAAAGTTGCCTCGCAGGGTGTCGTAGCGGCGATTCTGGAAGATGGCGAAAATACCTGGATCAATTTTTATTCTACGAGCGGTGCACAGATTGCGACTGGAATGACGAGAGTGGACAGCCCTGGCTATCCGGTAGATCTGGCGGTATCCCCGGATGGATTGCTGATTATGGTAACATATTTGTATGTGGAAGATAATAAAACAACAAGTTATGTTGCATTCTATAATTTTGGCAATACGGGACAGGGTCAGATGGATAATATGGTTAGTGGCTATACGTATGAAGGAACTTTAGTGCCGCAGGTGGCTTACATGAAAGAAGGAAAATCGGTCGCGTTTTGTGATGATGGTTTTGTCCTTTATACTGGAAAGCAGATTCCAAAAGTTGACTGCGAGGTAAAAGTAGAGAAAGAAATTATCAGCACTTTTTATAATGAAGATTATGTGGGGATGGTATTCAGAAGCGACGATGCAGAAAAGCAGTATACGCTGGTTCTCTATAATGCCAATGGCAAGCAGGTGTTTGAAGAAAACTTTAATATTGAATACACGTCTATTAAAATCAGTGGCGATCAGATTCTCATGAATAATGATACTCAGCTGTGTGTGTTCAGTTTAAAGGGCCATGAAAAATTCAATGGAAATCTGGATGAGGGCAGTATTAAGGATGTATTCAAGATTGACGCGAACCGTTATCAGGTGATTGTGGATAGTGGGATTAAGACAATAAAGTTGTCATAATGAAAAATACTAAAGGAGAGTATTATGAACTGGTTGTTTTGGGTGCTTCTGGTTTTTACGGTACTTCTGGTCATCAGAGGGGCACGCAAAGGTTTTTTCCGAACAGCAGTATCGATGGTATCGATGATACTGGTACTGTTGATTGTTTCATGGATCAATCCTTATGTAGGTGAATTTTTACGGAAAAGCACTCCGGTATATGATTTTGTTCAGGAAAACTGTGAGCGGGTTCTGATGTCTCAGGCAGCGGAAAGTGCTGGACTGCCCGAGGGAACGGACCTGCCGGAAGATTCGGAAATTCCGTTGGAGGAACAGATTAAAATCATCGAAGGCACGCCACTGCCAGAGCTGGTGAAACAGGCGTTACTGGAGAATAATAATTCTGAGATTTACGGTACACTGGGTGTAGAATCATTTACGGATTACATTACAGGGTATATCGCATATTATATTACCAACGGGATTGGCTTTCTGCTTTCTTTCGTTATAGCTACGATCATCCTTAAAGTAATCTTATATGCAATTGACATTTTAACTGGACTTCCGGTTATTAGCTTTTTTAATGTGATTGGTGGAATGCTGCTGGGAATTGTACAGTCAGTATTGTGGATTTGGGTGATTTTCCTGATTATTACAATGGTCTCTAATACAGAGGTTGGAGCAGTACTCATGCACCAAATTGAAAGCGATATCGTGCTTCACTACTTATATGAAAAGAACGCCTTACTGAATGTGATTCTGTCTGTGATTATGGGATAAAACGTGTGAAAGAAATTTCCAAAAATATGTTGACATATTTCCACGAAAATGGTAATATAAAAGTCCACCGAGTGTTCGGTGGACTTTTATTCGTCAAAAACAGATTGATTAAAAAAATAAAAAAAGTTATTGACACGGAATAAAAGGCATGGTATTATATCAGAGTTGCCGCTGAAACAAATGGCAACGGACAAGTACTTTGATAACTGAACAGTAAAACACATCCTTGAAAATTCTAAAAAAGATTTTCATTTCATTGACGAAAAGTCAAAACCAACAGTAAAAGGGATAAGATAGCCAAGAGTTATCTTGAACTGGAACGAACACTTAATTTGAGAGTTTGATCCTGGCTCAGGATGAACGCTGGCGGCGTGCTTAACACATGCAAGTCGAACGAAGCACATAAAACGGACATCTTCGGAAGGAAGTTTGATGTGACTGAGTGGCGGACGGGTGAGTAACGCGTGGGTAACCTGCCGTATACAGGGGGATAACAGTTAGAAATGACTGCTAATACCGCATAAGCGCACAGAGTCGCATGACTCGGTGTGAAAAACTCCGGTGGTATACGATGGACCCGCGTCTGATTAGGTAGTTGGTGGGGTAACGGCCCACCAAGCCCGCGATCAGTAGCCGACCTGAGAGGGTGACCGGCCACATTGGGACTGAGACACGGCCCAAACTCCTACGGGAGGCAGCAGTGGGGAATATTGCACAATGGGGGAAACCCTGATGCAGCGACGCCGCGTGAGCGAAGAAGTATTTCGGTATGTAAAGCTCTATCAGCAGGGAAGAAAATGACGGTACCTGACTAAGAAGCCCCGGCTAACTACGTGCCAGCAGCCGCGGTAATACGTAGGGGGCAAGCGTTATCCGGATTTACTGGGTGTAAAGGGAGCGTAGACGGCATAGTAAGTCTGATGTGAAAGGCGGGGGCTCAACCCCTGGACTGCATTGGAAACTATTAAGCTGGAGTGTCGGAGAGGTAAGTGGAATTCCTAGTGTAGCGGTGAAATGCGTAGATATTAGGAGGAACACCAGTGGCGAAGGCGGCTTACTGGACGATCACTGACGTTGAGGCTCGAAAGCGTGGGGAGCAAACAGGATTAGATACCCTGGTAGTCCACGCCGTAAACGATGTATACTAGGTGTCGGGGGGCAAAGCCCTTCGGTGCCGCAGCAAACGCAATAAGTATACCACCTGGGGAGTACGTTCGCAAGAATGAAACTCAAAGGAATTGACGGGGACCCGCACAAGCGGTGGAGCATGTGGTTTAATTCGAAGCAACGCGAAGAACCTTACCAAGTCTTGACATCCTTCTGACCGGTCCGTAACGGGGCCTTCCCTTCGGGGCAGGAGAGACAGGTGGTGCATGGTTGTCGTCAGCTCGTGTCGTGAGATGTTGGGTTAAGTCCCGCAACGAGCGCAACCCTTATCCTTAGTAGCCAGCAAGTGAAGTTGGGCACTCTAGGGAGACTGCCAGGGATAACCTGGAGGAAGGTGGGGATGACGTCAAATCATCATGCCCCTTATGATTTGGGCTACACACGTGCTACAATGGCGTAAACAAAGGGAGGCGAAGCCGTGAGGTGAAGCAAATCCCAAAAATAACGTCTCAGTTCGGATTGTAGTCTGCAACTCGACTACATGAAGCTGGAATCGCTAGTAATCGCGAATCAGAATGTCGCGGTGAATACGTTCCCGGGTCTTGTACACACCGCCCGTCACACCATGGGAGTCGGATATGCCCGAAGCCTGTGACCCAACCGAAAGGAGGGAGCAGTCGAAGGTGGAGCCGATAACTGGGGTGAAGTCGTAACAAGGTAGCCGTATCGGAAGGTGCGGCTGGATCACCTCCTTTCTAAGGAAGAAGAAGTAGGGAGATGTGTTTTACTGTTGAGTTATCGAAGAGATAACAAACGCTTCTGGTGGCGATGCGCTTAGGGGAAACACCCGTACCCATCCCGAACACGATGGTTAAGACTTAAGCGGCCGATGGTACTGCACTGGTGACGGTGTGGGAGAGTAGGTGGCTGCCAGATTCCCAAAAGGGCTTATAGCTCAGCTGGTTAGAGCGCACGCCTGATAAGCGTGAGGTCGGTGGTTCGAGTCCACTTAAGCCCATTAAGTGGAAGCTTCTCGGAAGAGGAGGAAAGGTCCACTTAAGCCCATCAGGCAAGACTTTCGCTAAAAGAGGAAAGGTCACTTAAGCCCATCAGGCAAGTCTTTCGCTAATAGAGGAAAGGTCACTTAAGCCCATTAAGTGGAAGCTTCTCGAAAGAGGAGGAAAGGTCACTTAAGCCCATGAAGTGGAAAATAGTGAAAACTTCTCGGCAGAGGAAGACAGGCCGCTAAAATAAATAATACCCATGGGGGTGTAGCTCAGTTGGGAGAGCACCTGCCTTGCAAGCAGGGGGTCAAGGGTTCGAATCCCTCCATCTCCATTCGGTATGGAAACATACCGGGATGTGCATATATCTGCATTCGCGAATGAGTCCGCTCAGCCGCATGCAGGCACGCAATACAATCAAATACGAAGAAGCTTGAGGAAAGAAGTTTCCAACGCCTCTTGGCATCTGATTGTGCAGACGTACCTTGAAAACCGCATATACGAAAATATCTATATTGATAACGATTAACGTTAGAGATAGGAAAAGACATCCGAGGAACCATGGGCAGAGATGCTTGTGGTGAATCAAACATTGTAAACGCAATGAAACGAAACGCTCGATGCGAATGCATCGTAATACCGACTGTTCCAAACGCTATTGGAGCAGGAAGGTCAAACAAGAAAGAGCGCAGGGTGGATGCCTTGGCACTAAGAGCCGATGAAAGACGTGATAAGCTGCGAAAAGCTTCGGGGAGGAGCAAATATCCTTAGATCCGGAGATCTCTGAATGGGGAAACCTGCATACCCAAACGGTATGTATCCATACGCCAATTCATAACGTATGGAGGGGAACCCGGGGAACTGAAACATCTAAGTACCCGGAGGAAAAGAAAGAAACATCGATTTCCAAAGTAGCGGCGAGCGAAATGGAAGGAGCCTAAACCAGCATGCGTGCATGCTGGGGTTACGGACTGCAAAAAGTGACTTCAATGCTAGTAGAATGGTTTTGGGAAAGCCAGCCAAAGAGGGTGAAAGCCCCGTATACGAAAGCAGGCGAGAGCGAGCAGGATCCAAAGTACCGCGAGACACGAGAAACCTTGCGGGAAGTCGGGGGGACCACCCCCCAAGGCTAAATACTCCTTAGTGACCGATAGCGCATAGTACTGTGAAGGAAAGGTGAAAAGGACCCCGGGAGGGGAGTGAAAGAGAACCTGAAACCCTGTGTTTACAAACTGTGGAACCACTTTATATGTGGAACCGCGTACTTTTTGTAGAACGGTCCGGCGAGTTACGCTGGCTGGCAAGGTTAAGCACTCAAGGTGCGGAGCCGAAGGGAAACCAAGTCTTAATAGGGCGCCGTAGTCAGTCAGAGTAGACCCGAAACCGGGTGATCTATCCATGTCCAGGTTGAAGTTGCCGTAAAAGGCAATGGAGGACCGAACGCACATCCGTTGAAAAGGGTGGCGATGAGGTGTGGATAGGGGAGAAATTCCAATCGAACCCGGAGATAGCTGGTTCTCCTCGAAATAGCTTTAGGGCTAGCCTCATGAGAGTCTTTTGGAGGTAGAGCACTGAATTTCCTAGGGGGCGTCAAAGCTTACCGAAGAATATCAAACTCCGAATGCCAGTAAGATGATTCATGGGAGTCAGACTATACGAGATAAGTTGGATAGTCAAAAGGGAAAGAGCCCAGACCACCGGCTAAGGTCCCAAAGTGTGTGTTAAGTGGAAAAGGATGTGGGATTTCGAAGACAACTAGGATGTTGGCTCAGAAGCAGCCATACATTCAAAGAGTGCGTAATAGCTCACTAGTCGAGAGGTCCTGCGCCGAAAATGTCCGGGGCTGAAACACAACACCGAAGCCGTGGGATGGTAGCAATACCATCGGTAGAGGAGCATTGAAGACACGAAGAAGCGGTACCGTAAGGAGCCGTGGAGCGTCTTGAAGAGAGAATGCCGGAATGAGTAGCGAGAGAGAGGTGAGAATCCTCTCGGCCGAATATCCAAGGTTTCCAGAGTAAAGCTGATCTGCTCTGGGTAAGTCGGGGCCTAAGGCGAGGGCGAAAGCCGTAGTCGATGGACAACAGGTTGAGATTCCTGTACTGCAAGGTAACAGAACTGTGGGGACATATGTGGAAAGTGCATCCCTGGAATGGAATCCAGGGGCAAGCGAGGTAGGAGTAAGGCAGGCAAATCCGCTTTACAATCCGAAGGCGTGATGCGGACCGAAGTATAGTAGGGAAGTGCATGAGCCATGTATCAAGAAAAGCCGCTATTGTTTATCTTGTACCCGTACCGTAAACCGACACAGGTGGATGAGGAGAGAATCCTAAGGCCGACGGAAGAAGCATTGTTAAGGAACTCGGCAAAATGACCCCGTAACTTCGGGAGAAGGGGTGCCTCTGTAAGGAGGCCGCAGAGAATAGGCTCAAGCAACTGTTTAGCAAAAACACAGGTCTATGCAAAACCGAAAGGTGAGGTATATGGGCTGACGCCTGCCCGGTGCTGGAAGGTTAAGAGGAGAGGTTAGCCGCAAGGCGAAGCTTTGAATTTAAGCCCCAGTAAACGGCGGCCGTAACTATAACGGTCCTAAGGTAGCGAAATTCCTTGTCGGGTAAGTTCCGACCCGCACGAAAGGCGTAATGATTTGAGCACTGTCTCGACAATGCATCCGGTGAAATTGAAGTACCAGTGAAGATGCTGGTTACCTGCGCCAGGACGGAAAGACCCCATGGAGCTTTACTCCAGCTTGATACTGGGATTCGGTATTGCATGTACAGGATAGGTGGGAGACGAGGAAACACTAACGCCAGTTGGTGTGGAGTCGCTGTTGGGATACCACCCTTGCAGTATTGGATTTCTAACCAGCAGCCGTGACCCGGCTGTGGGACAATGTCAGGTGGGGAGTTTGACTGGGGCGGTCGCCTCCGAAAGGGTATCGGAGGCGCTCAAAGGTTCCCTCAGAATGGTTGGAAACCATTCGCAGAGTGCAAAGGCAGAAGGGAGCTTGACTGCGACACCGACGGGTGGAGCAGGTACGAAAGTAGGACTTAGTGATCCGGTGGTTTTAAGTGGGAATGCCATCGCTCAACGGATAAAAGCTACCCTGGGGATAACAGGCTTATCACTCCCAAGAGTTCACATCGACGGAGTGGTTTGGCACCTCGATGTCGGCTCATCGCATCCTGGGGCTGTAGTAGGTCCCAAGGGTTGGGCTGTTCGCCCATTAAAGCGGTACGCGAGCTGGGTTCAGAACGTCGTGAGACAGTTCGGTCCCTATCCGGCGTGGGCGTAGGATATTTGAGAGGAGCTGACCTTAGTACGAGAGGACCGGGTTGGACTGACCACTGGTGTACCGGTTGTTCCGCCAGGAGCATGGCCGGGTAGCCAAGTCGGGAAGGGATAAACGCTGAAGGCATCTAAGCGTGAAGCCCCCCTCAAGATGAGATATCCCATACGTAAGTAGTAAGACCCCTTGAAGACGACGAGGTAGATAGGGCAGAGGTGGAAGTGCAGCAATGTATGGAGCTGACTGCTACTAATCGGTCGAGGGTTTGACCTGAACACTTGTTTTTGTAAGCGCAAGCGCCACAAAAACTTAGTGTGAAGGTCGTTCGATAGGAGCGAAGCGGAAATCGAACTTCCAAAGACAACAGGATGAGACAGGAAAGAATGGAAGAAAGAGAAGCAAAGCGAGATCGAATGATCCGAAAGAAGACGGTAGAAGCGTGGATGGATGTAATAGTGTATGCGGTTTTGAAGGTATATCCTTCTAACATAAAAAAGACCTGCTGAAAGGCAGGATAAAAGATGTTCCTCGATAGCTCAATGGTAGAGCATTCGGCTGTTAACCGAAGGGTTGTTGGTTCGAGCCCAACTCGGGGAGCTTTTTTCGGCTCCATGGTCAAGCGGTTAAGACACCGCCCTTTCACGGCGGTAACAGGGGTTCAAATCCCCTTGGAGTCATTGGTATTTATTGTGCCGATGTGGCTCAATTGGCAGAGCAGCTGATTTGTAATCAGCAGGTTATCGGTTCGAGTCCGATCATCGGCTTTGTGGACCTTTAGCTCAGTTGGTTAGAGCAACCGGCTCATAACCGGTCGGTCCTGGGTTCGAGTCCCCGAAGGTCCATTTGATTTTAAAAAGGTCACAACATAAGAAAAAGAATATGGCCCAGTGGCTCAGTTGGTTAGAGCGTCGCCCTGTCACGGCGAAGGTCGAGGGTTCGAGTCCCTTCTGGGTCGTTATAACTGAATAGTTATGTTTATGGGATCTTAGCTCAGCTGGGAGAGCATCTGCCTTACAAGCAGAGGGTCATAGGTTCGAGCCCTATAGGTCCCATTTGTATGTTCAGACATACATGGCAATGCCGCAGTGGCGGAACTGGCAGACGCACAGGACTTAAAATCCTGCGAGGGTTAAACTTCGTACCGGTTCGATTCCGGTCTGCGGCATCATCAAAAAGGTTTTAACCGAGAGGTTAAAGCCTTTTTGATTTCTTAAGGCAAAAGGGCTGACGATTGAAAAAGGTGGGGATTAGAAATGTTAAAAGGCGCAGTTATTGGTGTTGCTGTAGGAGATGCACTTGGTGTTCCGGTAGAGTTTAAACGCAGAGGCAGTTTTTCAGTGAAAGATATGCAAGGGTATGGGACGCACAGTCAGCCTCCAGGGACATGGTCGGATGACACCAGTATGACAATAGCGACGTGTGCCTCCATTAAACGGAAAGGTATCGTCGACTGTTCTGATATTATGAAGTGTTTCAGTGATTGGTATGAAACAGGTGCATATACTGCAGGCGGAACTGTTTTTGATATAGGAAATACAACCTTACAGGCAATCAACAGATACCGTAACGGTGAAGTCCCGGTCAATTGTGGGATAGATTCTGTCAGTGCTAACGGAAATGGTTCTTTGATGCGTATCCTGCCGCTGGCTTTTATGAAGAGTACAAAAGAAGAGATCTGTAACGTGTCAAGACTGACTCATGCACATCAGATATCACTGAAAGCCTGCTGCATTTATGTGGAGATTGCCAGGAGACTGCTGAACAGAGAATCAATAAAAGAGATACTGTTGTCTTTATCCTATAAGGCTCCTTTTAATCGTCTGAACCGTCTGGAGACGCTTCCAGAGGCTGCCATACAGTCATCGGGATATGTTGTGCACACACTGGAGGCTGCTTTATGGTGTCTGGTAAATACCGGCACATTTGAACAATGCGTGTTAAAAGCTGTAAATCTTGGCGAAGATACCGATACGACGGCCGCGGTCGCGGGAGGTATTGCGGGTATTGTATACGGCTATGAAAGTATTCCAAGGAACTGGGTTATGACGCTAAGAAATAGAAAAATTATTGAAAACACCTTATTTATCTAAAGATATGGTCTAACTGGCTCCATTTAAATGGAACTGATGCATTGATCAGAGGCCGAATGGATTTATTCGGCAGATTGCCACGGATTGCTTCGCACGATGTGCTCCCACATCTCCGCTCCGCCTAGGTCGGTGCTGAGTGCCACTGGCACTCAGCACCCTGCAAACATTCAAAATTCGCTGATTTACTGTGTAAATTGCTGCTTCCTCATATTTTACCTTTTGCCCCTGGCATCAAGTTATTCAGGTTTTAATATCACATCTTTTCAGGATCTGTATACCGGTTCCGACAGACAGCAGAGAATATGTCAGAATGCTCAGAATAAAGATCCAGATTCCCCCGGCCAGCATATCAATGTTTTTATTAGAATTCATGCCGATCAACATCAGTGAGTATGGCCAGTAAATTCCTTTTCCCATATTGTTAATGAGCAGACCCAGAAAACTGCCAACCAGGGCGATTCCAATTGGAAGTGAGAAACTTCGAATCAGCATGGAAAGCAGGAGCTGAAGGGCTCCGATCGCGATTCCGGCAAGTGTTCCGCGCAGAAGCCAGAGAATGATTTCCGGGGGTATCAAGCCGGGGAGTCCGCAGAATTTGCCGCATATAAAGAACAATATACACAGCCATAGCTGGGTAATCAGCGTGATTTTCAAAATGACTGCAAGTTTTGCCAAAAATACGCAGGGAACAGTAACGGGAGTGGTCATGAGAACATTCCAGTTGTTATTTAAATGTTCCAGCCGCCAGATATAAGAACAGTACAGCCCGATTAACGGAGCATAGAAAAAGCTGGCGTAGAATAACGATAGCTGTGACCATAATGAATACCAGCCGCTTTTCAGCAGCTCCAGGTTTTGCAGATAATTAAAGACACCCATGACAGCCGGAATGCATGGAATGATGAGACATGCCAGCCAGATGCAGGAGTGCTTCAGTTTCAGATTCTCTGCTTTTATACAATGAATGAGCATTTTATACCTCCTTTCTCAAAAAAAGTGTGATGCCTGCCAGGTAAATGATAACTCCAGCAATTAAAAATATCACAAAGTCAGTGGTTGGAAATGGGATATCGAAATAGGTAATGACACGTGCCCTGGGATCCCAGTCCATTCCGAGCGGTGTAAACATTCCAAAGTAACCCCAGAGTACAAAACGGGATACCGCTCGCGGAAAATACATGGAAAACAGTCCAAGAAACGAACCCCCGAGTCCGACGATCAGAGGCATAAGTTGATTGTCGGACATCAGTGATAGGGTTTGCTGTACAATAAGGACCACGATACCGACAACAAATGTCGAGATGAAATTCAATATGATCAGGTCTGGACGCAATGGCTCTGTAAAGTGAAAAATCTGTCCGCATGCCAGAATCAGCACGACTTCACCCAGTGTAAAGATCAAAAGATATTTCATACCGTACAGTAATTTACAATTATAGAAGGATGAACGGCGCTGGAGCGTAAACAGCAATTTTAATGTGCCGCCTTTGATTTCCATATCACACAGACGGCTGGCAATCACAGCCACCATGACGGGCATAAAAATTGCGTTCATCATCGGAAGCTGATAGAGCAGTGAGGTGTAGCCCTGGGCAAGATCTGAGGGGGCAGCAGTTTTGTTACTCCACAGTCCCCACAGGAACAGGATCATCAGAATACCGGCAGGGAACAACAGTAGATGGCGGCGCCTGGCTTTTCTTTGTTCAGCCGCCACCTGCTGAATAAAAAATGTGCTGTTGGAAATCATAGACTTACCCTCCTTCCAGTCAGACTTAAGAATATGTCTTCAAGACTCATCTGATGTTCTTCCAGACGAAGGACTCCGATTCCCTCTGTGACAACACAGCGAACGGCCTGGGCAATACTGCGGTCATCCGTGCGGAACAGGCAGAGCCGGTCTTCCTTCAGGGCTGCCGGAAATCCTGCATTTTTCAGACATTGTAAGGATGTGTTGTCATCTGTGGTCTGCAGATACATGCGGGACTGACTGTGTTCATGCAGGGTAATGAGGCTGTCCTGGAATATCAGCTCCCCCTTATCAATAATTCCAACATGAGTGGCAAGCTGATCGATTTCGCCAAGAAGGTGGCTGGATACGAGTATGGTCATTCCGTAGCGTGCGGGCAGAGAGATGATCAGCTCCCGCATTTCATGGATGCCGGCCGGGTCGAGACCGTTCGTTGGCTCGTCAAGAAGCAGAAGTTTGGGGCGGCCAAGCAGGGCAGCAGCAAGGGCAAGGCGCTGTTTCATTCCGAGTGAGTATTGGCGGACCTTTTTGTGCTGCTGCTTTTCCATTCTTACTACCTGTAATACCTCATCGATATTTGCCTCCGGTATGTTCTTCAGGGTACAGATAATTTTCAGGTTTTCACGCCCGGACAAGTGACCATAATAGGCTGGTGACTCGATCAGAGAACCGGTGTTTTTTAAAATCTCCAGTCGGTTTTGCTTCGTGACTGGTTTGTCAAATATGGTAATATGGCCCTGTGTAGGTTTAACGAGCCCCAGCACCATCTTTAAGGTAGTGGACTTACCAGCGCCGTTAGGCCCGAGAAAGCCATAAATACTGCCTTCCGGAACCTTGAGATCCAACTCCTTTACAACTTCTTTGTTACCATATCGTTTTGTGAGGGAATCCGTTGTTATTACTGTATTCATATAAACCTCCTCCGCAAGTGCCCGCACAGCGGCACTGCTTATGATTTATTACAGCTTACAGCAACCGCCTTATTTCAGCCTGAACTGTGCCTTACTTTTTCCTTAAATATTTCGGAAAGATAATGCGGGAATCTGAAATATATCTTATAATTTTAAATATCAGGCTGGCGTGTCCGGCTAATTATTGATATGGAGGATGTTATGGATTTGTATGACTGCAGGATACTGCTGGTAGATGACAACAGGGAATTGTTAAAGATGATAGAAGAGATTCTGGAAAAGGGAGGCTACCGGAATATATCCTCTGCTGTGTCCTGTGCACAGGCGCGGCAGATGTTCGAACGTGTACAGCCCGATATGGCAATTTTGGATATCATGCTGCCTGACGGGGATGGATTTACGCTGTTTCGGGAATTCCGGGAAAAGAGAAATATGCCGATTTTATTTTTATCTGCCAGAGACGAGGATAATGACCGGCTGTTCGGCCTGGGGCTTGGAGCTGATGATTATATCACGAAGCCGTTTTTACCGCGCGAGCTGCTGCTCAGGATTGGAGCAATTTTGAAAAGGACATATTTTTATCAGAATGAAATGCATGCGGAACCGAAAACACTGATGCTGGGGGAACGTGAGGTGAATTTTGAAAATGCCACGGTATGTTTCGGGACAGAGACGATCAGTCTGACAGCCAAGGAACTGCTGCTGTTGAATAAGCTGAATGATAACAGAGGCAATATCGTCACATTTGATGCACTGTGTCAGACTGCCTGGGGAGACCATTACTATGGATATGAGAATACACTGATGGTGCATATCCGGCATCTGCGGGAGAAAATCGAGGAAGATCCGTCACACCCGAGATGGCTGTTAACTGCCCGGGGGCTGGGGTATCGTCTGGCAAAGTAGAAGGGAGACAAGAGTGTGAGCAGTTTGGCCAAGATTATCCGAAAATATATATTTACAGCTGCTCTGATTGCTGTTGTGGTGCTGGTGATGAACAGCAGCGTGTTGATTTTTCTGGGCAGCCAGGTGTCAAAAGAAGACAAAATGGCAGGGCTGACGAGAAATCAGATGGATGCCGTCAGTCAGGAGCTGAAGTATATCAATGGGACATATGAAATGTCAGATAAGGGTTATGAAATTCTTGAAAGCGCGTCGCTTGTATGGGCAATGCTGATTGCCAAAGACGGACGCGCAGTATGGAGCTGGCGTCTCCCGGATGAAATACCAGAGTATTATACATTGGCAGATGTTTCTGTGCTGAGTAAATGGTATCTTAAGGATTATCCGGTGAGAACCTGGAAATACGGGGATGGAATCATGGTCTACGGCTGCGATAAAGACAGTATCATGCGGATTAACGGCACATACTCTCTTCGTATTTTAGAATCCGTACCATACAATGTTGTATGTATCATAGTGATCAATCTGGCGTTGATTCTGATCCTCGCGCTCCTGTTCGGATACCGGTTTTTCCGGGCTCTTAAGCCGATTACTGACGGTATCGAGAGCCTCTCAAGGAATGAGAGTATTTCATTGGCAGAGAGGGGGATCGCTGATGGGCTCGCCAAAAAACTGAATCAAACCTCGCGTATTTTGGAGGAACAGAATCAACAGCTCGCGAAACGGGATCATGCACGTACCAACTGGATCTCGGGAGTTTCACACGATATCCGCACACCGCTTTCTCTGATAATGGGATATGCGGATACGCTGGTAAGAGATCATTCCATGGGAGAAGAGCAAAAGAAGAAGGCGGTCTCCATCCAGCGTCAGAGCCTTATGATTAAAAAGCTGATTGATGATCTGAATCTGACCTCGAAGCTGGAGTATGATGCACAGCCGCTTCGGCTTCAAAGATACTCACCGTCACAGCTACTGAGAGAATTGGTCACCTCTTATTACAATGATGGATTGCCAGATGACTATTCTATTGAACTGGATGTAAAACGTGAAGTCGAATCTGTCATGCTCAATGGTGATACGGCGCTGCTCAACCGCGGATTTCAAAATCTGATCGGAAACAGCATCCGGCATAACGCCGGGGGATGCAGTATTCATATTCAAATGAGACTGTGTTCGCAGGGGCTGGAAGTGCTGTTTGGGGATTCCGGCGCCGGCATACCGGCAGCTGTCATCAAAACACTGAATTCACAGAAGACAGATCCTGAGAAGCATCCGCATGTGATGGGACTCAGGGTAGTAAGACAAATCATTGCGGCGCATAACGGTCTGATGGAGTTTATAAGAAAATCTTCTGGCAATTATGAGGTCAGGATTATACTTCCGGAACAGCTGTAAAGAAAATATCAGCCGACATAACCAAAGCCTCTGAGAAAAAGAATCAGCAGAAAGATACTGACAATACATCCGGCTGATGTTGTTGCTATGATTTCGCCGGCGAGTTGTCCATTGCCGCCCATAGCCTGCGCCATGGGGCCGGACGCGACTGCAGTGGGAGAGGCGAATACGGCAAGCAGGCCTACGAGTTCGACATCACGATATCCAAGGAGAATCCCGACTGCGAGCCCTATGACCGGTACGATAAACAGACGCCCCGCAATGACAACACCTAACTTTTTCCTGTGATGCCTCATACTTCTGAATGATAGCATCCCGCCCAGGCAGATCAGCGCAAATGGAGATGCCATTTCCCCCATTTGAACCAGTGTATTTTCAAAAACGGATGGTATCTTTACACCGGAGAGTGAGAACAGGATTCCCAGTACTCCGCCGATGACGAGGGGATTTGTTACAATTCCTTTCAGCGCGCGCCGAAAGCTGGCTTTTTGTCCGCGAAAAGATTCAAACAGTATCACGGACAGAATATTATAAAGAGGGACAACGAATGCAGAAAGCGCAGCGATGACCCCGATATCGCGGTTTGGATAGATATTGGTACCAACGGTAATTCCGAAGAGAACAAGATTGCTCCGGTAAATCCCCTGTATCATGACAGACGCGTCTGGCCTGGTCCTGACAAACTTAGGCACAATGGTACACAGCAGCAGATAAAATGCAATTACGGCCAGCAGCGCGTAGAGGAGAAGCGGAATATCGAGTGAGGACGTGAAATCGGATTCATAGATATTGATGAAAAGCATGACAGGAATAAAAACTTTGAAGATCATGCTGTTCAGGGAACCGAAAGTTTTTGTATCAAGGATTCCAAGCCTTCGGATGATAAACCCGGTCAGCATATAGAGAAACAGTGGAAATACCACGGTAAATGATATAATTAAATGATTCAAAGTTCAGCCTCCTTCTATGTATCCTGCAACGGAATTCTTATATGGTAATTGTCTGCAGAAAATATTATATATGATGTGAAAATGAAAAACAATGAGATACAAGAAGAATATAAAACAACAGAAGGAGGGCCGGTACAACTGCACCGGCCGTATGAAAAAAACTATCTATGATAAATGAAATTGTTGTTAGGCGAGGACGAGCAACTATTCATCGCGGAATAACCGCTGCCCTCTTTTAAGATAAGTTCAGTATACAGGATAAGTGTGTGCAGATTGTGACCAGAAGTTAAAGGATTTATAAAGAGTTGATGAAGAAAGTCTGATCTTCCGGAAAGGAAAAATCAGACTTTTTTGGACATTTGAAATAATCAGAGTAATTGATCATCTTCTGATGGAACGTAACGTGCGATGTCGCTGATATTACAATGCAGAATCCGGCACAGGTCATTGACAGTCTTCATAGAAATATCTTTGTTGTGTTTCAGGCGGTGAAGTGTACTGTGCGAGAGATGATGCTTGTTTGTTAGGGTATACCAGTTTTCGTTGGAATTTTTCAAAGTTTCCCAGAAAGGGGAGTAATCAATCATGGGCATCCCACCTGACCTTTCTAAAAACAGCATAGAAGATATATAAATACTTGAATATCTTCGTAATAACGAATATAATCAGTATAGGGATAAACGGCAGTATTAATTCTAAATCTGGGGAATCGGTAAAATTATGAATGATAAAGAACGGATGAAACTGTATGGCGTATGGACAGAATGCCTGAAGAATATGAGCAGCGGTGCGAAAGCTGAGATCGTGATGCCGGAGATACTGCGGCTTCTGGCGGAATACTGTGCCAGCAAGCGTGCGTATATATACGAGACTGACGAGAATAAGACAAATCTGAAACTTTTGTGGGTTTGGAATAATGATTTGACAGGAGATATCACATGCCCACTGAAAGTTGGACTGGATGATATACTGGAGTGCGCGCAGGACGGATTTGTCTTTTGCCGTGACAAGAATGGCTCCGTGAAATTTATTGGCTGTCTCCTGGAGGCAGACAGCAAGGTGATCGGCCTTCTGGGGATTGAGAAGCCACGGGTGTTGTCAGAGAACTTTTTTATAAAACACATGTCATATCTAATAGCGGAGGCATTGGACAAGAAAAGGCTGATGCAAAAGCTGGAAACTGCCGGCAGCCGGGATGCATTGACGAGACTTAATAACCGCAGTAAATATGACCAGACACTTTTGGAAATCGAACGTAAACCTCCCGGGAGACTTGGCACGGTATTTTTGGATATTAATGGTTTAAAACGTGCAAATGATGAAAAGGGCCATTATTATGGTGACCAGCTGCTGATGTGTGTGGGACGAATTTTAAAAAGTGTTTTTGAAGAAAATGCATATCGCATTGGCGGGGATGAATTTGTAGTGATTCTGCCCGATGTGGAAAAAGAAGAGTTCGATGCGATGCTCGCTAAGCTCCGGCAGAAGATAGGTGAGGAGAAAGATGTCAGTGTTTCGATCGGCAGCTGCTACCGTTCTGAACAAGTGGATGCCAAAGAGCAGCTGAAAAGAGCTGATTATCTGATGTATCAGAATAAATCACTGTATTACGATAACATGTAACAGGGGTATTCCAAAGGCCGTTCATGACTTTTGGGATACCCCTCATTTTAATTGATCTTATGAATTACATTTTTGTTAATGCGAAGAAGAAACATGGTACACAGTGTTAAGGAAGCCAGTTCTGCGATCGGAAACGCGAGCCACACCGCAGACAGTACTCCTGTTTTGGAAAATAAGTAAGCTACCGGAAGCAGTATCACAATCTGTCGGACGATAGAGACAATCATGCTGTATATGCCGTTTCCAAGTGCCTGAAAAACGGAGGAAGTGATAATACAGTATCCGGCAAAGACGAAGCTTAAGCTGATGATGCGGAGTGCAGGTATTCCAATTTCCAGCATCTGCGGTGAAGCGTTGAACATGCCAAGCAGGGAACCCGGAATGAGCTGGATGGTAATAAGACCTGCCAGCATGATACCAACAGCATACGCGATGCTCAGTTTTATTGTTTTTATCAGACGATCACGTTTACCGGCGCCATAGTTATACGCAATAATTGGCACCATGCCATTGTTCAGTCCAAAGACCGGCATAAATACAAAGCTCTGCAGTTTGAAATAGGCACCAAACACTGCAACCGCTGTAGGAGAAAAACGGAATAGTATTTTATTCATTCCGAAGGTCATTACAGAACTGATAGCCTGCATGATAATGGAAGGAATGCCAACTGCCAGAATTTCTTTCAGGATACGCGCATGCGGACGAAAGCCGCGGAAAGATATCTGAATATCAGTGTTTTTTCTCAGATTAAAAAATACTGCGAGCAAAAACGCAACAAACTGTCCAAAAACAGTGGCAATTGCAGCTCCTGCGACCCCCAGCTTCGGAAAGCCCAGATAACCGAAAATTAAGATGGGATCCAGGATAATGTTAATCACTGCACCGGTTCCCTGTGTGATCATTGTATACATGGTACGTCCGGTCGACTGCAGAAGTCTTTCAAAAGTCATTTGACCAAAAATTGCAAAGGACAGAGAGCTGCAGATTGTCAGGTAGATGGTTCCGCTTTCTAATATTTCGGAGATATTCGTCTGCGAGTGCATGAAAGCAGAGGAACCGAAGACACCGAACATCAGGAACAGCAGAAAACTTATGGCAACCAGAAAGATTCCCTGGACGGCAGTCTGATTTGCCTTTTCCTGATTTTTTTCACCGAGGCTTCTTGACAGCAGGGCGTTAATTCCGACGCCGAGACCTGCACCGACGGAAATCATCAGATTTTGTATCGGAAATGCCATTGAGACCGCGGTCAGGGCATTTTCACTGATAAATGAGACGAAGATACTGTCAACGACATTGTAAAGGGCCTGTACGATCATCGAAATGATCATTGGCAGCGACATAGAAAGGAGAAGCCGGTTGACCGGCATGGTTCCCATTTTGTTTTCACGTGTTTGTAATTCTTTCATAAATTCCTCCCTGGCGCTGCGGTTGTTTTAGGTCCGTTATCAAAAGCCTTATTTTACAGCGCACTAAGGATAATTATACTGAATGGAATTTATAAGTCAATACGGTAATTTAAACGTCGATGGAAATAATTTCCGGGTTATCTTTTAGTAATGCCACAATATCCTCAATTTTATAGGAAGTGGGAAATTTGACATACAGTTCGATGTTTAGCCGGGCATTTCCGACACGTGCAGCATTTACACTGGAAATTTTGATTTTTTTCTGAGTGAAAATCCGGTGAAGGAGGGAAGGAAGGTCCTCATCTTCCTCGATAATCAGTACGATTCGTTCAACGATTGGTGTTTGTCCGATTATAGGAATTTTCCGATAGCACAGCTGGAGGATCAGGAAAAAAGCTGTACTGACGATGCCGATCAGATACATACCGGCACCGATAGCGCTTCCGATCCCTACGGTTGCCCAGATACCGGCGGCGGTCACCAGTCCGCTGACATTCATTTTACGCGTAAAAATCACACCTGCTCCCAGAAAACCAATGGCTGTCACAACTCCTGCCGCGATTCGTGATGGATCGAGAGAGATACTGTTATGGATAAGTACGTCAAAGAATCCATATTTGGACACGATCATCATGATGGAAGACGTCATGGCAACGATGGAGTACGTACGTACTCCGGCCAGTTTTAAATTGCTTTCCCGTTCCAGGCCGATGCTGAGGCCGCATAGCGTAGCGATAAAAATGCGAAGCAGATAATCACCCTGTTGTAATAAGAAATCCTGCATATAGGCCCTCCTGTACTTTGTACGAGTGTTTTATAGTAAGTATATAGGATAATAGAAAAATTAACAAGAAAATGTAAGGATTTTACTTGACAAAACATGGAAAAAGAGTTATTATCCATATAATTCATATCAACATAGTATGAAATGAAAAGAGGAGGAGTTTATAATGGGAAAAGTTTATAAGAATGCTTTGGATTTAATCGGAAAGACGCCGTTGATGGAAATCGAAAATCTTGCCGTGCAGGAGGGACTGAAGGCACGCGTGCTGGTAAAGCTGGAATACCTGAATCCGGCTGGAAGTGTGAAAGACAGGGTTGCAAAGTCAATGATTGAGGATGCCGAAGAGAGGGGGCTGCTGAAAGAGGGATTTGTCATCATTGAACCTACCTCCGGAAATACGGGCATCGGTCTGGCGGCTATAGCAGCAGTGAAAGGTTACCGAACGATTTTGACCATGCCCGAGACGATGAGCGTGGAGCGGAGAAATATCCTGAAGGCATACGGTGCAGAGATTGTGCTTACAGACGGTGCAAGAGGGATGACAGGCGCTATCGAGAAGGCGGAAGAGCTGGCAGCAGCCATCCCGGAAAGCTTCATTCCGGGGCAGTTTGAGAACCGGGCGAATCCAAGAGCTCATATGGAGACGACGGGACCTGAGATATGGGAAGATACAGAAGGTATCATCGATGCATTTGTGGCCGGCGTGGGAACAGGCGGGACTGTTACCGGAATTGGCGGATACTTAAAAGAAAAAAAAGGCGATATTAAAATCGTGGCTGTTGAGCCGAGTGCGTCCCCGGTGCTCTCAGGTGGGAAGGCAGGACCTCACAAACTGCAGGGTATTGGTGCGGGATTTATCCCTGAGGTGCTGAATACAGAGGTTTATGACCGTATTATGTGTGTGGAAAATGAAGAAGCATTTATCGCTGCCAGAAAACTGGCCAGGGCTGAAGGGATTCTGGTTGGTATCTCTTCCGGAGCTGCACTGCATGCGGCACTGGAGATGGCACGATGCCAGGAATTTGAAGACAAGACGATTGTTGTGCTCCTGCCGGACAGCGGAGACCGCTACTACTCAACCCCATTATTTACAGAATAGGAGAAAGATTATGAAGACCAAAAGAACAGACAGAAAACTGAAATTTGAGACTTTACAGCTGCACGTAGGACAGGAACAGCCGGACCCGGCAACCGATGCCAGGGCCGTTCCGATTTATCAGACTTCATCGTTCGTATTTCATGACTGCGATCATGCAGAGGCAAGATTTAATCTTTCTGATGCAGGAAACATCTATGGACGTCTCACAAACCCCACGGAAGATGTATTTGAACGCAGAGTAGCGGCGCTGGAGGGCGGTGCAGCAGCGCTTGCAGTCGCATCGGGAGCAGCGGCGATCGCATATACGTTCCAGAATCTCGCTCAGAGTGGAGATCATATCGTTGCGGCTAAAAATATTTACGGCGGTACTTATAATTTCCTGGCGCATACGTTTTCTGAATTTGGTGTGACGACGACTTTTGTGAATCCATTAGAAGAAGGCGCTTTTGAAAAAGCAATACAGGAAAATACAAAGGCGTTGTTTATTGAGACTCTTGGAAATCCTAATTCTGAAGTTGTGGATATTGAAGCGATTGCAGAGATTGCACACAGTCACAAAATACCGCTGGTTATTGACAATACCTTCGGAACACCTTATTTAATTCGTCCGATCGAGTATGGGGCAGATATTGTTGTTCATTCGGCGACCAAATTTATCGGAGGCCACGGTACGACGATCGGCGGTGTCATCGTAGACAGCGGGAAATTTGACTGGGAAGCTTCCGGTAAATTCCCGTTACTTTCAGAGCCAAACAAAAGCTATCACGGTGTCAGCTTTACAGGAGCGGCAGGGCCGGCGGCGTTCGTGACAAGAATCCGTGCGATTCTGCTGAGGGATACCGGGGCTACGCTGTCACCGTTTCACGCATTTCTGTTCTTGCAGGGACTGGAAACGCTGTCACTTCGCGTTGAACGCCATGTGGAAAACGCGCTGAAGGTGGTTGATTTTCTGAAAAATCATCCGCAGGTGGAGGCGGTACATCACCCGTCAGTATCAGCTGATGCTAACCAGCAGAACCTTTACAGCAGATATTTTCCGAACGGCGGAGGCTCGATTTTTACATTTGAAATCAAAGGCGGAAAACAGGAGGCAAAAACTTTTATTGACAATCTGGAGCTGTTTTCTCTTCTGGCAAATGTAGCGGATGCCAAATCACTGGTGATTCATCCTGCCACAACAACTCATGCGCAGCTGAATGAAGAGGAACAGAAAGAGCAGGGAATTCTTCCGAACACGATCAGGCTTTCCATCGGACTCGAAAATATCGACGATATCATTGAGGACCTGGAAGTGGCTTTTGAGGCGGCAAAAGAATGACCCGGCTGCTTGGGAGGGAACTATGAAAATTTCCACAAAAGGACGGTATGCACTGCGGCTGATGCTGGATCTTGCCCTTCATCAGGAAGAGGGCCCGGTTCGTATCAAGGATGTAGCTCAGAGACAGGAGATCTCTACCAAGTATCTGGAACAGATTATTTCTATTCTGGTCCGTGCCGGATACGTTAAAAGTTTACGCGGCGCTCAGGGCGGCTATCAGCTTATCAGGCAGCCCGGGGAATACTCAGTCGGAGCAATTTTAAGGCTGACGGAAGGAAGCCTTTGCCCGGTTGCCTGCCTCGAAGATCATCCGAACCAATGTCCCCGGCAGGGTGAGTGCGTGACGCTTCGGATATGGAATGAACTGGATGCCGCTATTAAGAGCGTGGTCGATAAGTATACATTGGCGGATCTGATGGAGTGGCAAAATGAAAAGGTGCTGGATTATATTATTTGAATGACCAGTCATTGAAGGGAAAGCCCGCTTACTATGCCGGGGGCAGGTAGGCGGGTTTTAGTGTAGTTATATGTTGTAAAACATCAAAAAAAGAAAAAATAAAAATAATTTGTAAAACCTATTGACATTTGCAGCAAATTATATTAGAATACATTTTGTCGCGCGGGTGTAGTTCAATGGTAGAACACTAGCCTTCCAAGCTAGATACGTGGGTTCGATTCCCATCACCCGCTTAGGCGCGAGTGGCTCAGTTGGTGGAGCGCGACCTTGCCAAGGTCGAGGCCGCGGGTTCGAGTCCCGTCTCGCGCTCTTTATTTCCCCGGAAATCTTAACGGATTTTTGGGGATTTGTTCATGCCCGGATAGCTCAGTTGGTAGAGCAGAGGACTGAAAATCCTCGTGTCACTGGTTCGATTCCGGTTCCGGGCATTACTAAAAAACAGACTGCGTTCTTTGAAAAAATCAGAGAACGCAGTCTTTGTTTAATAATAAGTTTTATCTTGCCATCTCATATACCTTACGGATATCTTCCATATTAAGCGGTTTGATTACGCCGATGGTACGCTGATTTTCAAAGCTGCACTTATAGGCGAGTGTATCGATCTGTTCATCTGTCAGCGAGATTCCCATCTCTGAGATTGAGGTTGGCATATTCACGAAGCGGTAGAAGTTTTCCATGGCTTCGATTCCCCTGAGAGCGGCGGATTCCAGGTCGCTGTCGCATGGAATGGAAAATACATTGGCTGCGAACTGGGCGAACCGTTCGGTGTTATGCGGAAGGACATAGCGTGCCCAGCTGCCCCAGACAGCGGCGAGTCCGGCTCCGTGAGCGACGTCGAACATGCCGCCGAGTTCGTGCTCGAGCTGATGAGATGCCCAGTCCCCGCCGTCGGTACCGCAGCCCATCAGGCCGTTGTGGGATAGGCTTCCTGCCCACATGATTTCTGCACGGGCATTATAGTTTTCCGGTTCCTGAATCAGGATCCTGGCATTCATCATCACCGTTTTCATGAGCGCTTCACACAGCTGGTCTGTCAGTTCCATGGTCTGGTTGTTAAAATAACGCTCCATCGTATGCATCAGGATATCCACGCAGCCGCTGGCAGTCTGATAAGCAGGAAGCGTGTAGGTGAGTTCCGGGTTCAGCACTGCGAATCGGCAGCGGCATAGATTGCTCTTGTAGCTGCGTTTTAGCCAGCCATCCTCGTTGGTCAGTACTGCCGAGTCACTCATCTCACTTCCGGCGGCAGCGATGGTGAGGACACAGCCGATCGGCAGGCAGTGGTCCGCCACGCGTTTTTTTATGAAGAAGTCCCAGACATCCCCGCCGCAGGCAGCCCCGTAGCCGATTGCTTTCGCAGAGTCGATTACACTTCCGCCGCCGACAGCGAGAATAAAATCCACTCCCTCCTTACGGCATAGCTCAATGCCTTCACGGGCTTTTGAGATCCGGGGGTTCGGAACAACTCCACCGAGAGAGACATAGTCTATGGAGGCTTCATTTAATGAAGTGTATATGCGGTCCAGAAGACCTGATTTGACGGCACTCTGTCCGCCGTAATGAACGAGGACTTTCTTGCAGTTCTGGTCTTTAATAAGTTTACCGACCTGTGCTTCGGTATTCTTGCCGAAAACGACACGGGTAGGGGTGTAGTATTCAAAGTTTAACATGAATGATTCCTCCCTTTTTGATTTTTCATTTAATTCTATTAAAGCAGATTTTTTGAGAACCGTAAAGTATAAAAAGAAAATGTGCGGGAAAAGGGGAATTGTGCGAAATAACGATTGCAAAGTGGACGGGATTCTCGTATAATGATAAAACAGTGTAGTCCGGGAAGTTCGTTCCCGATGGATAAATTATGAATAGAACAACAGCCAAGGAGGAAAGTCATGTATTCAATTCATGAAATAGAAAACGTAGATCCGGAGATAGCAAAAGCAATTGAGGATGAAATTGCGAGACAGAATTCACACATTGAACTGATCGCATCGGAGAACTGGGTGAGCAAAGCTGTTATGGCTGCGATGGGATCACCGCTGACCAACAAATACGCAGAAGGATATCCGGGAAAACGTTATTATGGAGGATGTGAATGCGTTGATGTTGTAGAGGAACTCGCAATTGACCGTGCAAAACAGCTGTTTGGATGCGAGTACGTGAATGTTCAGCCACACTCGGGGGCACAGGCCAATATGGCGGTATTCTTTGCGGCACTGAAGCCGGGGGATACAGTTATGGGAATGAACCTTGCACATGGCGGACATCTTTCTCATGGAAGCAAGGCAAATATGTCGGGTGCATATTTTCATATCGTACCGTACGGTGTTAATAGTGAGGGATTCATCGATTATGATGAAGTCCGCAGAATTGCACTGGAATGCAGCCCCAAAATGATCGTATGCGGAGCGAGTGCATATGCGAGAACGATCGATTTTAAAAAGTTCCGTGAGATTGCGGATGAAGTCGGTGCATACCTGATGGCAGATATTGCGCATATTGCCGGTCTTGTGGCAACCGGACAGCATCCGAGTCCGATTCCGTACGCTCATGTTACGACGACGACGACGCATAAGACGCTGCGCGGACCCCGTGGCGGTATGATCATGTGCAGCAATGCTGTTGCAGACGAGCTGCATCTGAACAAAGCCGTGTTCCCTGGAATTCAGGGCGGTCCGCTGATGCATGTGATCGCTGCAAAAGCTGTCTGTTTCAAGGAGGCGCTGCAGCCGGAATATAAAGAGTATCAGGCAAATATCGTAAAGAATGCGAAAGCACTCTGTGCGGGTCTCATGAACCGTGGAATTAAGATCGTATCCGGGGGGACGGATAACCATCTGATGCTCGTAGACCTCACAAATACGAATGTAACAGGCAAAGAGATGGAGCATCTGCTGGATGAGGCAAACATCACCTGCAATAAGAATACAATTCCGAATGATCCGCAGTCTGCGAATGTGACAAGCGGTGTCCGCCTGGGGACTGCCGCTGTAACAGCACGCGGTATGAATGCGGATGATATGGATAAAATTGCGGAGGCGATTGCTTTAATGGTAGAAAGCGCTGACAACAGCAGTAAAGCTAAAGCCATTGTTGAGGAACTGACAGCGAGATATCCGCTGAATGCATAAAACAATTACGGAAGAAAACGCTCTTATTTTGAGGGCGTTTTTCCATTTACTATGAAAGTCCCGCCGGGCGGCCATGAATGAGCCATGCTCGCATGAGCGAATTCATGGACATTTGGCGGCGATTGCGGGAGTCCGCCGGGCGGAGCCAATCGACTTCTATGATTGGTGGTGTCCGCTTACTATGAAGGAAAGAGAAGACGTATGAAGATTTTGCTGGCTGCTGTTAATGCCAAATACATTCACTCGAATCTGGCGGTATACAGTCTTTACCGTTATACGAGAAAATATCGGAAATATGTGACGATGCAGGAATACACGATCAACCAGAAGACGGAAGATATCATGCAGAGCATCTACCGGCAGCGACCGGACGTACTGTGTTTCTCATGCTATATCTGGAATATTTCGATTGTCAGAGAGCTGGCTTCGGAGCTGCACAAAGTATTGCCTGGTATGAAGATCTGGCTGGGGGGACCGGAGGTATCGTATGATGCTGCCCGGGAACTGGAACGGATGCCATATGCTGCGGGCGTGATGCGCGGCGAAGGAGAAGAGACCTTTTTGCAGCTGGTGCGCCATTACGCAGATCGGACAGCGGCGCTGGATGAGATTGCCGGGATCACCTACCGGAACTCAAAAGGAGATATCACAGAGAATCCCGGGCGAAATCCGGTGGATATGGGGGACATTCCATTTCCATACGAGGAACTGACGGAATTTACCCACAGAATCATCTATTATGAGACGAGCAGAGGCTGCCCCTTCTCCTGCAGTTATTGTCTTTCTTCCATAGATAGAAGACTGCGGTTCCGTCCCCTGGATCTGGTGAGAAAGGAACTGGCATATTTTCTTGAAAACCGTGTGAAGCAGGTAAAGTTTGTGGATCGGACTTTCAACTGCAGAAAGGACCATGCGAGGGCGATCTGGCGGTATCTGCTGGAACATGACAATGGCGTGACGAACTTTCATTTTGAGATTGCGGCGGATCTTCTTGACGAGGAGGATTTCGACATTCTATCGCGGATGCGTCCCGGGCTGGTGCAGCTGGAGATCGGAATACAGTCGACAAATCCGGATACACTGAGGGAAATCAAAAGAACGATGGATTTCGATAAAGTGTGTGCCGCTGTAAAAACTGTTCAGGGGTTTCACAATATCCATCAGCACCTGGACCTGATCGCGGGGCTTCCATATGAGGGATATGACAGCTTCCGGAAATCATTTAATGATGTGTTCAGTCTGCGCCCGGAACAGCTGCAGCTTGGCTTCCTGAAAGTTCTGAAGGGTTCATATATGTGGGAGCAGGCCGGCATGTACGGGTGTGTCTGGAGAGAACATGAGCCGTATGAGGTATTATTTACCGATTGGATTTCGTATGAGGAACTGTTAGAGTTAAAACGGGTGGAAGAAATGGTTGAGGTGTATTATAACAGCGGCCAGTTTGCATATACCATGGACTTTCTGGCAGCGCAGCTGGGTACGCCGATCGACTGTTTTGAAGCACTGGGACGATACTATGAAGAGCACGGCTGCCTGGGGATTTCTCATTCCCGGGCCCGGCGCTATGAGATACTGCTGGAGTTTATTCAGGAAGTCTGTCCGGGTGCGCTCCCAGAATGTAAGGATCTGCTTACTTTTGATTATTATCTCAGGGAAAATGCGAAAAGCCGTCCGGCATGGTCGCCGGAACCGACTGTCAGCCAGACGGAGGTGAAGCGTATCTATGACAGTCTGTATGACAGCCTTCTTTCTCATTACCATGGGTTTGATCACCGGCAGATTCGGAGAATGACACATATGGAAGCGTTTGACTGTGGGGTTGTACTGTTCGACTATGAGCGGCGTAATCCTCTGACGAACGATGCCAGCTGGCACCTCATAAGGAGTGAAGATACCGATGACAAAGAGGACAAAAGAGATACTAAATCTTCTGGATGAGACATACACAAGAGAATACAAGTGTTATCTGGATCACGAGAGTCCGGAACAGCTGCTGATCGCGACTATGCTGAGTGCGCAGTGTACGGATGCAAGAGTCAATATTGTGACAAAAGATTTATTTGTGAAATATCCCGATATGGAGGCGTTTGCAGGTGCAGAGCTTCATGAACTGGAACAGGACATCAAGTCGACAGGGTTTTATCACAATAAGGCAAAGAATCTGATCGGCTGTGCCAAAAAAATTGTGGAGGAATACGGCGGAAAGGTACCGGAAAGTATGGAAGCGCTGGTATCACTTCCCGGTGTGGGGAGAAAAACGGCAAATGTGATCCGCGGGAACATTTTTCACGAGCCCAGCATCGTCGTCGATACCCACGTAAAGAGGATTTCACGCAGGCTTGGACTGACCGGTGAAGATGACCCGGAGAAGATAGAGTATGATTTGATGCGGGTGCTTCCAAAAGATCACTGGATACTGTATAATATCCAGATCATTACGTTTGGACGGCAGATCTGTTTTGCCCGCAGTCCGAAATGTGAGGACTGTTTTTTGACAAAATACTGCAGAGAGTATGGTGAAATGAAAAAATGAAAACGTGTGTTGTACTGGATCTCGAGACAACAGGGCTGCGTCCTAAAACCGACCGTATCCTGGAGATCGGGGCGCTTAAAATTGTAGACGGATGCACGGCCGATTCCTATCATGTGCTCGTTAACCCGCAGATGCAGATCCCTTATCGGATACAGGAGCTGACGGGTATTACGCAGGCGATGGCGGAAGAGGGCGAAGAGTCAGAGGCTGCGCTTAAAGGTTTTCTGGACTTCTGCGGAGAACTTCCTCTTCTCGGGCATAACATCATGTTTGATTACAGCTTTGTCAAGCACAAAGCTGTAAATCTGGGACTGAAGTTTGAAAAGGAAGCGGTGGATACGCTGAAAATCGCGAGAATGGCGCTGCCCGACCTGGCCAGCCGCAGTCTTGCAGCACTCTGCAGGTATTACCATATAGATCAGGGCGATGCGCACCGGGCGCTTGATGATACGAAGAGTACCTGGCAGCTGTATCAATGTCTGGAACGGGATTTTATGGAAAGCCGTCCTGAGATTTTCAAGCCTCAGAGACTGATATATACGGTAAAAAAACAGGGGCCAATCACATTTTCACAAAAAGTTTACTTGAATGATTTGCTCAGATATCATAGAATAGAGACGAATGTAACAATTGAAAGTCTTACCAAAAGTGAGGCGTCCAGAATGATTGATAAAATCATATTAAATCATGGAAGAATAAAGAGGTAACAGATCATGAGAAATCCTAAAACGAAACGAATTATTGCTGCCGTTATCGCAATTATGCTGGTGCTGGCCATGGTAGTCCCGATGGCACTGGAGTTTTTGCTGTAGAAGGGTAGAGAGCGGATGCAAAAAAGTAGAGTAGCAACGAATATCGCGATATTTATAATCTGCCTGTTTTTCAGCATGATCAGTGCGAGACAGGTGTTTGCAGATGCAGAGACCTCCCCGGTGATACTGGAGGGGGTTTTTATTGACGGCGTGGATGTGTCGGGGATGACACGCGAGGAGGCTGTCCTGGCGGTTGCAGACCATATGGAGGATATCAAGGGCTATCACATACAGATGCATATCGGCGACCACATTGTAAGCGCCACAGCCGGTGAGCTCGGTCTCTACTGGAAGAATGAGGATGTTGTGGATAAAGCGCTTGCCTTTGGACAGGCAGGCAATATTGTAAGCCGGTATAAGGCAAAACAGGATCTTCAGCAGGAGACTGTCCGCTTTGTACTGGAATACGGCGTGAAAGCGGATACGGCAAAAGCAATGCTGAACGAGAAGTGTGTTCCGCTGGACTGTGAACCGCAGAATGCATCGATGACGCGTACGGAAGATGGATTTCAGATAGTAAAAGAGACCCAGGGTGTGAAGATCAAAGTTGATGAGTCGGTGGAGGTATTGTCTGAATACCTCTCTAACCTCTGGAGAACCGGACTCGGAGTGGTCGAGCTTCCGGCAGAGATCACGGAGCCGGAGCATAAATCGTCAGAGCTTGAACAGGTTCAGGATATTCTCGGGAGTGCGAGCACAGACTACTCGTCGAGCAGTTCGGCGAGGGCACAGAATATTGTGACGGGGACCGGTTTCCTCAACGGGTCTGTGCTTTATCCGGGGGAATCGTTCTCGGTGGAGAGTGCCCTGGTCCCGTTCAGCGCTGAAAATGGATACGAACCGGCACCGTCCTATGAGAATGGGGATGTGGTGGACAGCTACGGCGGCGGCATCTGTCAGGTTTCCACGACGCTTTATATGGCTCTGCTGCGGGCTGAGATCGAGATAACGGAACGATATAATCATTCCATGATCGTCAAATATGTGAAACCGTCTATGGATGCTGCGATCGCAGAAGGGTCTAAGGATCTTCAGTTTGTCAATAACCTGGATGCGCCGGTTTATATCGAAGGTTATACGGACGGAGGAGAAGTCGGTTTTGTAATCTATGGAAAAGAATTCCGTCCGGAGAATCGGAAGGTCACGTATGAGAGTGAGACTCTCGAGACGGTAGAACCGACGGTGGAACTGACGGCGTCTCAGGATCCGCTTGGGACGATCAGGCAGACCTCCTCCTCTCATACAGGATACACCGCCTGCCTGTGGAAGACCGTGACGGTGGACGGTGTGGAGGAGAGCCGCGAACAGGTGAACAGCAGTACATATAATATGACGCCGACACGGTATACTGTAGGAGTCAGCACAAGTGACGGCACGGCTGCATCTGAAATTCAGGCAGCTGTAGACTCGAATGACCTCGATAAGGTGTATTCGGTGATCAACAAATACAGTTGATGGTATAAATGCAGGACAGAGAGGAAACAGACAAAAATGAAAATTGGGAAATTGCCGGAGAGTGTTCTGGTGCGTTCGATTTTAAAACAGGTGAAACACAGGAGAGATGAGGTTCTGGTCGGGCCCGGTGTAGGACAGGATTGTGCTGCGCTGCAGCTGAAGGAGGGGGAAGTGTTTGTGATGTCCACAGATCCCATTACGGGAACCACCAAAGACCTGGGGAGCCACAGTATCCATATCACGGCAAATGATCTGGCGGCTTCAGGCGCAGAACCGGTTGGCGTCATGCTGACGGCCATGCTTCCGGATACCGTGGAGGAGCCGGAGATACGCAGGTTGATGCAGGACATTGAGAGGACATGTGAACAACTTGGGATGGAAGTGCTGGGAGGCCATACAGAGATCACCAACGTCGTTCTTCAGCCGCTGATCTCTGTTACCGGAGTGGGAAAGATCCGGCGTGAAGAGCTGCTCTCAACTATGCAGATGAAACCGCATCAGGATATCGTCATCAGCAAATGGATCGGACTGGAGGCGACCACGATCCTGGCGAAAGAGAAGGATGAAGAACTCAGACGCGTATTTTCCGAGGATTTTATCAGCACAGCGAAAGGTTTTGACGCTTTTCTCTCTGTGGTGGAGGACGCCAGGATTGCAAAGAAGTGTCAAGTTTCCGCCATGCATGATATCACGGAAGGCGGCGTGTTCGGCGCACTCTGGGAGATGGCGGAGGGTGCCGGCGTCGGTCTTGAAGTCGATCTGAAAAAAATACCGATAAGGCAGGAGACCGTGGAGATCTGTGAGTTTTTCGGCGTGAATCCATACCTGATCATGTCAAGCGGTTCCATGATGATCGCGGCGGATGACGGACTCCTGGTCGTGCAGGAGTTGAAGAAAGCCGGGATAGAAGCCACGGTGATCGGACGCACAACAGCCGGAAATGACAGGATTCTGCGAAACGGTGATGACGTACGGTATCTGGACCGTCCGCAGACGGATGAGTTGTACAAGGTACTGGGATAAAAGAGGATTATGATAAGATGGCATTGAACATTGTATTGTATGAGCCGGAGATACCGGCGAACACGGGAAACATCGGCAGAACATGCGTGGCTTCCGGCACAAGACTTCATCTGATCGAACCGCTTGGTTTTCTGCTGAATGAAAAACAGATCAGACGTGCGGGAATGGATTACTGGAAAGACCTGGATGTGACACGCTATATGAACTATGAGGATTTTCTGACTAAAAATTCCGGTGCCAAAATTTATATGGCATCGACGAAGGCGCCGCGTATCTATACGGACGTGCAGTATGAGGACGACTGTTATATTATGTTCGGAAAGGAAAGCGCAGGGATTCCGGAGGAGATACTTCTGGAACATCAGGACACCGCGGTCAGGATACCGATGATGAACGGAATACGTTCCCTCAATCTCGGGAATTCTGTCGCCATCGTGCTGTATGAAGCGCTTCGCCAGCGTCAGTTTGCGCATATGCAGATGGAAGGCCATCTGACAAAATATGATTGGAAATAGAAAAAGTGCCTGCTGCGGCACTTTTTCTATTTTTTTGCTTTGTCCAGAGTAAAGATAAATTCGGTTCCCACCCCTTCGGTGCTGATCACGTTGATATTCTGGTTGTGGGCATTGATGATCTCTTTCACGATGGAAAGTCCCAGCCCGGTTCCCTTCCGGTCTTTGCCGCGCGATGAATCCGTCTTGTAGAAACGGTCCCATATCTTTCCGATGCTGGTCTTCGGTATCCCGGTCCCATGATCCTTAACTGAGACGAATACCTTCCCGTGTTTTTCTGTGGTCTCTACTGTGATTACGGAGTTGGAAGGACTGAATTTGACGGCGTTGTCGATCAGGTTGTAGAGTACCTGCTGTATTTTCCCCATATCGGCGCTGACCAGCAGCTGTTCTGCGGCAAGCAGCAGCTGAAAGGTGATTTTCTTCTTCATACAGGTGCCGCCGAAGGTGGCGGCCGTATCACGGATGACAGAGTTGATATCGAAACTGGTGATATCCAGAAGGTAACCGCTGGCATCGTAGTCATTCAGGGTGATTAAGCCCTTGGTAAGTTTGTTCAGCCGCTCCGTTTCCATAAGAACGATGTTCAGATATTTCGCCTGCATTTCCGGAGGAATCGTGCCGTCGAGCATCGCTTCAATATAACCTTTGATGGAGGTGAGCGGGGAGCGGAAATCATGGGATACGTTTGCCACAAACTGCCGCTGGTATTCCCCTGAGCGGTCCAGTTCGTCCGACATGTAATTCAGCGTTGCCGCGAGATACCCCATCTCATCATCTGAGTGTACCGGGATGTTATACTTCAGATTCCCGGATGCATATTCATTCGCCCCCTGTGTGATCTGCTTGAGCGGTCCGTAGACAATAAAGCTGAAGACCAGCAGAATCATCAGTGTGAGCATGAAAATAACCAGAAATACGACGTATACACTTTTCAGTATTTCATCGCGGTGCGTGTAGATATCGGTCATCTGCACATGAATGGCAACGTAACCTTTCGTGGACATGTTCAGTGTGACCGGAACCATGACGCTCAGCATGCGGTCGGAAAAACAGTTGTAAAATTTTCCGATGCTGTAATAGCCTGTGCCGAGGGACAGCGGATCAAAATTATCGATCTGTTCCGGGTCATCAGGATTCAAAGCTGCTGCTGTATTGATGAGAATACGGCCTTCCGGGTCCAGCATCCAGATCTGTGTGTTCTGGTATTCAGACAGTGTGCACAGATTAAAGTAAGTGTCCTCAAGGGAGGCCTGCTGTGAATAATAGTAGTCAGCGTGGTTGGACGCGATATTGACCGCTTCCTTGTACAGGTAATCGCCGGTCTGGCGGGTCAGGTCCTGTTCAATCAGGGCGGAGCCCATCAGGGAGATCACGAAGATGCTCAGGATGCCAAGAATCACATACCCGAACAGGAACTTAACATAAAGCGCGTTTTTCATGAAGATTTAACCTCGAATTTATAGCCGATTCCCCAGACCGTACTGATGGACCAGGACTTATGGTCTTTGATCTTTTCGCGGAGACGCTTGATATGTACGTCTACCGTACGGGTGTCGCCGATATACTCATAACCCCAGATGTGATCCAGAAGCTGTTCTCGAGTAAACACCTGGTTGGGGGAAGAGGCGAGAAAATATAAAAGCTCCAGTTCTTTCGGGGGCATATCGATGCTCTCTCCATGGTAAAGTACGGAATAATTAGTCAGATTGATCACCAGATCGGGATACTCCACATATTTACCGCTGGGCTTTTCCTGTGAAGCTTTGGCGGACGGCTCGAAACGCCTCAGTACCGCCTTGACACGGGCTACCAGTTCCTTGGAGTCAAATGGTTTGATCATATAGTCATCCGCGCCCAGCTCAAGTCCAAGCACCTTATCGAAGATCTCACCTTTTGCAGAGAGCATGATGATCGGGACATTAGACTTGTAGCGGATTTCCCTGCAGACCTGATATCCGTCCATTCCGGGGAGCATCAGATCCAGCAGCACAAGGTTAGGCTTGAAAGTGTCGAATGCCTCAAGCGCCTCCTCACCATCGTTGACAATCATGTTGTCGAAGCACTCCTTGGTGAGATAAAGAGAGATCAGTTCCGCAATGTTGTTGTCGTCATCTACGATTAGGATTTTCTGTTTTGCTACCATAATTATTCCCTCCTGGCTGTTATTTAAACTCAACGATAGTTACGCCGGCATCTCCCTCGCCGAATTCTCCGAGACGATAAGAGGAGACGTGTTTCTGGCGTTTCAGATAATTGTGAACGCCCCTGCGGAGTGCCCCCGTTCCCTTGCCGTGGACAATACGGACACTCGGCACGTGTGCGATATAAGCGTCATCCAGATATTTATCCAGTTCGGCGATGGCCTCATCCACGGTCTTGCCGAGGAGGTTGATCTCGGTACTGACACTGGCCGATTTCTGCATCTTTACCTTTCCGGAACCGGTACGTTTCATGCCCGGAGCCCGAATGACTTCTTCGTCCATGAGTTTCAGGTCTGAAATATTTGTTTTGGTCCTCATAATACCTGCCTGCACGAAAAGGTTGCCTTTTGCGTCGGGCAGAGTACTTACGGTTCCCTTCAGATTCAGGCTCATGATCTTTACCGTGTCGCCTGGATGCAGGTCCGACGGTTTCAGCGTGGAGATGTGGGCCGGATCTGTCTGCATGGCCATTTTCTTTTCTGCCTTTTTCATCTTCTCACGCAGCTGCTGGCGTTCTTTTTCCATCTTCTGTATGGTAGGACTGTCTTTTTCGAATTTCTGAAACTGCTTGATGGTCTGATCCGCGTATTCTTTCGCCTCCCGGAGGACTGCGTGTGCCTCCTCGTTGGCATCGCGGATCATTTTTTCCCTGCGCTGTGATAGTTTTTCGGTTTTTTCTTCCAGCTGTAATTTCAGCTGAGCGATCTCTTCTTTGTATTTCTGCAGCTCCATCTGCTCTTTTTCAACCGTTTTCCTGGTTTCTTCCAGGTTGGAAATCACATCCTCGAATGAGGTGTCTTCCTCACTGATCCGCTGCCTTGCATCCTGGATAATGAAGTCCGGGAGTCCGAGTTTGCCGGAGATAGCGAAAGCGTTGCTCTTGCCCGGAATACCGATCAGCAGCCGGTATGTCGGCTGCAGTGTTTCCACGTCAAATTCACAGCAGGCGTTTTCGACGCCTGGAGTGGAGAGGGCATAGACTTTCAGCTCACTGTAATGTGTCGTGGCCATTGTGCGGATGCCTTTTCCGTGAAGGTAGGACAGGATGGAGATTGCCAGAGCAGCCCCTTCCGTCGGGTCGGTTCCGGCGCCGAGTTCATCAAACAATACGAGCGATCTGTCGTCCGCATGTGCAAGAAATGAGACGACATTGGTCATATGTGAGGAGAAGGTACTCAGGGACTGTTCGATACTCTGCTCATCACCGATATCCGCATAGACTTCTGTAAAGACAGAGAGTTCCGAACGGGAGAGAGCAGGAATATGAAGACCCGCCTGACCCATCAGAGTCAGCAGTCCTGCTGTTTTTAACGAGACTGTCTTACCGCCCGTGTTGGGACCTGTCACGATCAGAAGGTCGAAGTCTTCCCCAAGCCTGATATCGATCGGTACAACCTGACGGGAATCAATCAGCGGATGACGCCCCTGGCGAATGTGGATTCTCCCGGTCGTGTTGAAGATCGGTTCGTTGGCATTGTGTTCCATTGCCAGGGAAGCCCGGGCAAAAATGAAATCGAGCTCGACCATATTTTCAAGATTATACCGCAGTGTCTCCTGATGCTGTGCCGCAAGCGCACTCAGGGTTGACAGGATGACTTCAATCTCGGCGGCCTCTTTCAATTCCAGTTCGCGCAGCTCATTGTTCAGTTTGACGATCGCCATCGGTTCCACAAACAGCGTGGAGCCGCTTGACGACTGGTCGTGGATCATTCCGGGTACCTGTCCCTTATATTCTGCTTTCACGGGAATACAGTAACGTCCGTTTCGCATGGTGACGACCGCATCCTGCAGGTAAGTGCGGGCACTTCCGTTCACGATGGCATTCAGCTGCGTGTGGATTTTATCGTTGGAAAACTTCATGGACCGGCGGATTTGTTTCAGAGCCGGTGACGCGTCGTCACTGATTTCTTCTTCTGACAGAATACAGTGCCGGATCTCTGTAGAGAGTCCCGTCAGCGGCTCCAGCGCGTCGAACATGGAGGTCAGGGAATCGCCGGGTGTGTCAGATTGTTCCGGACGTCCGTACGATTTGACGCGGGCACAGTTTTCAAGCATGCCGCAGATCGTAAGCAGTTCGGGGATACTGAGTGAACTGCCGATCTCCAGACGTTTCAGAGAAGCCCGGATATCTTTCGCATTTCCGAAAGAGATGCCGCCCTTTTTAAACAGACGGCTCAGAGCATCGTGCGTCTGCTGCTGCAGGCTTCTGATCTCGGAAAGGTCGGTGGAGGGCAGCAGTGATTCGCAGCGTGTTTTTCCCATCGGCGAGGAGGCATAGGTGGTTAGTTTCTGTATGATCTTGTAATATTCTAACGTTTGTAATGCTTTGCTGTTCATGTTATAAATCCTTACTGTTTGATTTTATGCTGGTATGATCAAAGGGCTTTAACCCTGGTATCGTTCTTTCCCGAACATTATACCAGAAATGCTTTCAAAAAAATACTCTCATACGATAAATATTTCGGCAGGCTGCCGGCAGAATGTGGCAAGAACTAATAAGTTTCTCTTTCATTCATAAATTGTTCATATGTTTTTGCTAATATAATCATAATCTGATTCGGACAGGATGGTCTGAAATCAATTGGTTTTACAGCAGACAGGAGTTTTAAGAGATGAGTGATTATAGCTTTATTAAAGAGGTTATAAAAGAAAAGCCGATTAATAAGAAGGCACTCTTTGTGAAACTGGTGATTTTACTGGTTGGGGCGATCATTTTCGGAGTGGTCGCGGCATATGTATTTGCAAATGCTCTCCCGTCGTTTCAGGAAAAGGTGGAGAACAAACAGGATTCCAAGGTGAACATAGAGGATGAGAATCCCCCTGAAAATGTGGTTGAAAACCAGGAAACCAGGGAAGAGTCCCAGGAGACCCAGGTCGTGGAAGTGCCCGCGGAACTTGGACTCTCAGACTATAAGAAATTTTATCAGGATATGGTGGAAGTGTCTGAGACTGCTTCCAGGTCAATGGTAACGGTGATCGGTATCACGGATAATATGGACTGGTTTAACAACACGTATGAGAATCAGCGTCAGATCTCCGGGCTGATCATTGCCAGGACCAGCCAGGAGATTTATATTCTGACGGAGTACCGGGGTGTTGAAAAAGTTGACCGGATTCAGGTGACATTCTGGGACGACGCCACGGTGGATGCACGCTTCCAGAAGACGGATCCGAATACCGGGCTTACCGTTTTAAAAGTTCCGCTTGGCGAAATCGAAGAAACCACTCTGGAACAGCTGGTAACTGCCCCGCTGGGGAGTTCGTATTCGACGGCGCAGGGAAATCCGGTTATGGCGCTAGGAAGCCCGATGGGATACAGTGATTCGATCGCATTCGGGGTTGTGACATCTGTTTCGAATAAGGTTTCGACGCTGGATACGGAATATACGATCCTGACGACGGATATTCTCGGAAGCAAGGACGGAAGCGGAATCCTGCTGGATCTGGAAGGACAGATTGTCGGCGTTATTCTTCAGGGATATTCCAATGACGGAAATACGGTGACTGCGATCGGCATTTCGGAGATCAAAACACTCATGGAGACGCTGTCAAACAACGGGGAACTTCCGTATATCGGAATCAGGGGACAGGATGTCACAGCGGATATTTCAGAGAAGACGGGGATCCCGAAGGGTGTCTATGTCAATGAGGTTCAGACAGATTCTCCGGCGATGCTTGCCGGTATCATGAGCGGGGATGTCATCATCAAAGTAAAGAGCAGCGAGGTGGAAACCATGACAGAATATACGAAGGCACTTGAGAAATGTAAGGCGGGACAGGTGGTCACAGTGACAGCGATGCGCAAAGGTGCGGAGGGTTATGCAGAGATTGTATTTGACGTAACCGTCGGAGCATTATAAAATAGAACAGTGTGAAAGTAAAAAGTCTGGTTTTTCTGTCATGCAGAAGAACCATTCTTTTATTTAGAAAGGTTGGATAACAGTATGAAATATATCAAAGAACTTCGAGAGGGAGACAGGATTGCCGGGGTCTATCTCTGCAAACAAAAACAGTCGGCGGTTACGAAAAACGGAAAAGCATATGAGAATGTGATCCTGCAGGACAAGACGGGAACGGTGGATGCAAAAATCTGGGACCCGAATTCGCAGGGGATCGATGACTTCGACGCCCTGGATTATATTGATCTGATGGGGGATGTGACGAGCTTTGCGGGGTCGCTGCAGGTGAGTATCAAGCGCAGCCGAAAGGCGGATGAAGGATCCTTTGACCCGGGAGACTACCTGCCGGTCAGTGTCAGGGACCGTGATTCCATGTATCAGGAAGTACTGGCACTTGTACAGTCTGTGAAAAACCCGTGGCTCTCAGCTTTATTAAAGTATTATTTTGAACAGGACGAGGCTTTTGTCAGGGCATTTAAGTTCAGCTCAGCCGCCAAGAGCGTTCACCACGGTTTTGTAGGCGGACTTCTGGAACATACGCTGAGCGTCGCAGGTCTGTGTGAATACTATGTAAAAATGTATCCGTACCTGAACAGAGACCTTCTGGTCACCTCCGCGCTGTGCCATGACATAGGAAAGACAAAAGAACTGTCGGCGTTCCCTGTTAATGACTATACGGATGACGGGCAGCTGCTCGGACATATCATGATCGGCGCGGAAATGCTGCATGACGCCATCCGCACGATCGAAGGATTTCCGGTGAAGCTGGAGACAGAGCTGAAGCACTGTATTCTGGCACATCACGGCGAACTGGAATACGGTTCCCCAAAGAAACCGGCCCTCGCGGAAGCGGTCGCTCTGAATCTGGCGGACAACACGGACGCCAGACTGGAAACACTGAGAGAAGTATTTGATGCAGCGGGAGACAATGCCGACTGGCTGGGATATAACCGCCTGTTTGAGTCCAATATCAGAAGAACGACAGGCTGATGAGCGGAGTAATCATATGAATTTGAAAAAGAATGACATTGTGCAGATAACAATTGAAGATATGGGGCATAACGGTGAGGGGATCGGAAAAATCGACGGCTACCCTCTCTTTATCAAGGATGCTGTGATCGGAGATGAGATCTCAGCGATCGTAACGAAAGCGGGGAAGAGTTACGGATACGGACGGGTGAAGGACATCCTGAGGCCTTCTATACATCGCGTGGAACCCTTGTGCCCGCACGCGGGTCCATGCGGCGGCTGCCAGATTCAGGCACTCGAGTATTCCAGGCAGCTGGAATATAAGGAGAACACCATCCGCAATCATTTGAAACGGATCGGAGGTTTCGAGAACCCTCCGATGGAGCCCATCATCGGCATGGACCAGCCGTTTTACTACAGGAATAAAGCACAGTTTCCGGTCGGAAAAGACAGAGACGGACGGATCATCACCGGTTTCTATGCGGGCCGGACGCACCGCATCATCGACAACCGAAGATGTTACCTGGGCCTGCCGGTAAATGAAGACATTCTGAACCGTGTGATCTCTTATATGGAGGAATGCAGCGTGGAGCCGTACGATGAGGAGACAGGAACCGGAATCGTGCGTCACGTGTTAATACGCAGCGGATTTTCCAGCGGGGAAGTCATGGTCTGCCTGGTGGTCAATGCAAAATCCCTGCCATCGGGTGAAAAACTGGTGGAGCGGCTGAGGGCGATCCCGGGTATGGCGAGCATTACAATCTCCATCAACCGGAAGAAGACGAATGTCATCATGGGAGAGGATATCAGACTTCTCTGGGGAAAGACTTACATCACGGACAGCATCGGTGACATCCAGTATCGGGTATCACCGCTTTCCTTTTATCAGGTAAATCCTGTTCAGACCAGGAAACTGTATGAACTTGCGCTGGAGTATGCAGGTCTGACGGGAAACGAGACGGTGTGGGATCTGTACTGCGGTATCGGCACGATCTCCCTGTTTCTGGCCCGGAATGCGGGCCGCGTATGCGGTGTTGAGATCATTCCGCAGGCAATCGAGGACGCGAAACAAAATGCCGCGTTAAATGGCATTGAAAACGCTGAGTTTTTCGTCGGTAAGGCGGAGGAAGTGCTGCCGCAGAAGTACCGGGACGAACAGATCAAAGCGGACGTGATCGTCGTCGACCCGCCGCGCAAGGGCTGCGATGAGAAGCTGCTAGAGACCATGGTGCAGATGCGGCCGGAGCGGATCGTGTATGTGAGCTGTGATTCTGCGACGCTGGCGCGGGATTTGAAGTATCTCTGCGGGAATGGGTATGAACTGGTGAGGGTCAGGGGAGTTGATCAGTTTTGTCAGACCGTTCATGTAGAGACTATAGTGTTGATACAAAGAAAAACCATGTAGAAATCCTTTATTTTAGGCACTTTTTCAAGCATATGGTGTTCACCGGCGAAGGTGAAAAATGCAGAAATAAAGTCATAAAAGATTACATCAATGTTTCTGTGGTGGCTGATATAGAGTGTGGGGATACAACAGAATAAGATTTACAAAGAGGGGTACTGGATAACAACAGTATCCCTTTCTTGCTGTATAGGAAATTTCTCAAATTAAAAGAAATAGTGTATAATGAGTTGGAAATAAAAAATTACATAGCAAAAGAGCGAAGGTGTTGCTTCGCGACGACTTTGCCTGTGAAGTTTTTTGTTTTGTTGGTGGCTGCACTATTTAACGATTGAGAAATGAATGATGAGCATGCTTTTACCCATAGCCCATAGCCTTTCGATATTGTTCAAATAGTGCAGTTTCTCTTCCTGTTTATGGTGTTTGACATATATACCGTAATAGCGTAGCATCTTGAAGTGTTTCTCAGTGATATGTACGATGAGTCTTTTTATTAAACCAAGAGCAGGAATGCATTCAGTAATTGTTTTGTTATCTTCGTGACGAGTGTAGTGAAAGGTAACAAAAGTTCCGTCGTAATTGTCTATGCGAGAGGTTGCGACAGGAGGTCTTCCCAGATATCTGCATATATATTTGATGGTGATGTCGGGAGTGCAAAGATTGAGCTTTGCTCTCATATAGAAGCCCTCAGCATGTTTTTGGTAAATTTCATTTTTGATTTTACGAAAAGAAGGACCGATTTTATTTGTTAATCGTTGTAACAGAACTTTGCGAAAAGCGTTACGCAGGAAGGTGTAGTCAAAATGTTTTAGAGTTCTCCAAACGGTAAAGTTATCAGCACCGCCCTCAGAAATAAGAGCATGGATGTGAGGATTCCATTTTAAATCACGCCCAAAAGTATGAAGAACACAGATGATGCCAGGAGTGAAGTTTTCGAATTTATTCAAGTTAAAAAACATGCGTAGGACAACATCGCGAACAGAGTGAAAAAGGCAGCTAAGGAGAGAACGATCCTTAAGAAAGGGCGAAGTTCTTTCGGAATAGTAAAAACACAGTGCCGATGAATGCAATTGACTAGCTTGCAGGAGATGTGAAAAGAGCGCATTTGATTATATTTATTTCCACAGGAAGGACAGAAGCGGGACTTGCAACGAAAAGGAACAATTTCAATTCGCCGTAATCGGGGCATGCATAGAAAGCGCCACCATAAGAAGGACCACCGCAATGAATCATCTTGTTGACGTTATCTGTTTCTGTTTGGCGAGGATAAAGTTGGTAGAGCATTTGCTCATAATGGTCAAGAAAAATAGATTGTAATATATTACTCATATAAATATTTTACAATAAATGGAAGCAAAGAAAGACCCCACCCCTCAAGATTGAGGGGCAGGGGAGTTGAGAGTGTGCTCAGCACACTTTGCTTTACCGAAACAAATGATAAAAAGGAGATTCTTCTGGCGCTCGATGAGCTGTAGGCACAGTATAACAGTCCGATTGTGGTGGAGGCAATCCCCCTCGGGAATTATTATCGTGCGGAGGAGTATCACCAGAATTATATGGACAGAAATACCGATGGTTACTGTCATATTCCAGCAGGTGCCTACGATCAGACAAAAGGGCCGGTAAATATAGAAACGGATGAAAGTCTGAGACGACGCCTTACTGATTTTCAGTACAGAGTAACCCGTGAAAACGCGACGGAATATATGTGGACATCATTTCCGGTGAGTCGCTATTTGTTTCGACTGACAAGTTTGCGTCAGGCTGTGGCTGGAAAAGTTTTTCAAAGCCCATAGAGGATCGTCGTGAAGGAATTGGACGATACAAGCTTGGGCATGTACAGAACGGAGATTCGCAGTAGCGGAAGTGATTCGCATCGGGGACATGTATTTAATGACGGACTTGCTGACAGATGCTGACTTCAGTATTGCATCAATAGTGCATCCCTGCGGTTTATACCAAGGGAACGAATGGAAGAGGACGGATACGGGGAATATTTGAATTTATTTGATTAGCTGGGATAATAGGAGAAGCAATATGCATTAATGCATGCTGCAACTCCTTTGTTTTTGTAATAACAATAAATCAAACGGGCAGACTTAAGATGACTTTGCGTAGGAAGATACCCTTATCCGAAAAACAAATGTCAATAATGCTTTCCAGATAAGGGTTTTGAGTAAGAAATTACTTTTGAACCCTTTTCAATCCACAAGTGATATAAGATCACTTGACGCTATAAATGATAGCATAGTCAAAGAAATAAATCAATTTTCAAATTTTTAATTAAAAAACTCGGGTTAAAAAGAAAAAATATCGGGATTATAATTGAAAAAGTGACAGTGATGAGATATAATAAAAAACATATATTACCAGTAGTCTTTTGACGGATGAAAGAAAAGCGGTGAGCACGTATTTTTGCGCATAAAAGAGAATCTGATGGAAAGAAACAAGAGTGGAGTGAGCACAGCAGAAATGTGTCAAAATTATGTTCCCAGAGGGCTGAAAAACTAGGGCTTGGTACATTGGCAAAGCTAATTGGGCTGCTTCACGATTTCGGGAAAGGGAACGCGGATTGGCAGGACCATCTGGAGGGTATTGGCAGCAAGCATCCGAATCACGCCGGTCTGGGGGCGCTTTATGTTGAGCAGCGTTGGTGGATGCCAGAGAAAGCGTCGAAGGAAAGACAGGCAGCACAGGTGATTTCTTTGTGTATTTATGGTCATCATGCCGGTTTACCGGATTGCCTGAATGATTCCGGCAGCTCTCCATTTTTAGAGGGATTGCGGGAACAACCGGGCAATTATTATATGGAAGCAATGGACAATTTTTACGATGAAGTAGCGTCTTCTGATGAATTAGACGAGCTGTTCGCAGATGCATGCAGCGAATTGGAAAGGTTTGGGTTAGATAAGTATTCCTTTGAATGGGGAATGCTCGCCCGACTTTTGCTGAGTATTCTTGTTGATTCAGACAGATGGGATTCCGCATGCTTCGAATATGATGCGGATCCATTTGAAACGTCAAAAGATGATCTGCCGGACTGGGAAAAACTTCTTATGGTACTGGAAAATTATATGGAAGATTTCCCTAAAGAAGGAAAACTGGCCAGAATCAGATGGGATATATCGGATTGCTGCAGGACTGCAGGAGAATTTGGCCCGGGAATTTATACTTTATCAGTTCCCACGGGAGGGGGAAAGACGTATTCAAGCCTGAGATTTGCGCTGGCTCAGGCGAAAAATAATAAGCAGGAGAGAGTCTTTTATTTTATACCCATGAACACTATCTTGGATCAAAATTCAAGGGATATCAGAAAGGCGTTGTCAGATTATCCATCTATTTTGGAGCATCATTCCAACGTTGTGCTGGAAGATGAGGAGGATGAGAAAAACTATCGCAGATTGGCAGAACGGTGGGACAGTGATATAATTCTGAGTAGTTTGGTCCAGTTTCTGGATTCATTGTTTCGGAATGGGAATGGCAAGGTGAGGAGAATGAACCGCCTTGTAAATTCAGTTCTTATTTTTGATGAAATTCAGGCTCTGCCGAAAAAATGCCGGGAACTGTTCACAAAGGCTATCGGATTTCTTGCACAGTATTGTAACTGTACGGTATTGCTGTGTACAGCGACACAGCCTAATCTGAGTCTCACCTCGCAGGAACTGGTCCCGGAGGCTGAAGCGTTGTATAAGAAATTAAAACGGGTGACTTATGTTCCTCAGTTGGGAGTGCGTACCTATCAGGAGGCTGCCGATGAAATCTCCACGTTTGTCCAAAAGGAAAAATCTGTGCTGACTATCGTGAACACAAAAGATGCTGCCTGGAATCTGTTTCGAGGGATTTATGAGCAGCTAGAGGGATTGGGTTATAGGTTGGCAGAAATTCAGCAGGAACTTACAGATGAAGAGCTTGAGAAGTGCGCCGAAGAGAGTGTGGGAAATGTGGTTTTGTGTGTACATCTAAGCACGCTGATGTGTCCAATGCACCGTAAAGAGATATTACGCTGGGTCAAGGCCTGGCTGAAAAAGAAAAGGCGGGTTTGCTGCGTTTCCACAGCATTGATCGAGGCGGGGATAAACGTGAGCTTTCCGGTTGTGATCAGAAGTCTGGCTGATATTCCAAGCATGATTCAGGCAGCAGGGCGCTGCAACAGGAACTGTGAAGCGGATATGGGAACGGTATATTTATGGAACCTTGCCGAGGAGAGACTGGGACGATTACCGGATATTCAAAAAGGTAAAGAGATCAGTATGAGCCTGCTCAGTAATATGGGGAACCCGGATGAGTTGGGAGATCCAGAGATGATAAAAAAATATTTTATAAAAGAAGAGGAGTATACTCGGAAGGTTGAAAAATATCCGTATAAAGAATGGAACTCTGATTTGATTACCATGCTTTCGACAAATAGTGGTTGTATAATAGCTGCTAAGAACAAGCCGGAGGATCGATCTTCACGTTTAAGTAAAAGATTTCGCCAGAGTTTCCGGACGGCGGGCGCAGTTTTTCAGGTCATTGACCAAAAAACAAAAAGCGTGATAGTTCCTTATGGCGGGGGCAAGGAGCTGATAGAAAAATTAGCTGGTCAGCATACGCTGGGTGAGGAAATTAAGTATTTGAAAGAAGCCCAGCAATACAGTGTGAATCTATTTGAGCATGTTTTTGAGCGTCTGGCAAAGGAGGGTGCGCTGAATTCTCTGGGAGAGACCGGTGCGGTTGTTTTAAAGGAAGAGTACTATGATGTTTGGGCCGGTGTCAAGATTATGCCGCAGGAAATGAAGGATCTCATAATGTAACTTTTTATATCAATGGGATTTATAAAGTTAAGGGGGAATGCCATATTGAAAAACAGAAATCAAATTGAGTATTGCGTATCGGGAAATTATGCTCTGTTCAGTGATCCGATTGCCAGAATGGGCGGAGAAAAGTTAAGCTATATGCTTCCGACATATCAGGCGCTGAAAGGAATTACAGAAAGTATCTATTGGAAGCCCTCGATTATTTGGATAGTGGATGAGTTGAGGATCATGAAGCCGATTCGCACGGAGTCTAAAAATATCCGTCCAATCAGCTATGTTGCGCCAAAGAATACATTGTCTGTCTATACCTATCTGGCGGATGTATCTTATCAGGTCAGGGCGCATTTTATTTTTAATGAGAACCGCCGTGGGGACCTGGAGCAGGATTTTAACGAGCATAAGCACCACAATATTGCAAAGCGTATGGTGGAAAAAGGCGGGCGCAAAGATATTTTCCTGGGGACGAGAGAATGCCAGGGGTATGTGGAACCCTGCACGTTCGGCGAAGGAGAAAGCTATTATGATCAATATGGAGAGCTGGAGTTTGGGGTCGTGTTTCATGGATTTGATTATCCGGATGAGACTGGACACGATATTTTGACGGCCAGATTCTGGAGGCCGAAGATGGTGGATGGGGTGGTTCAGTTCCCTTTGCCGGAGGAGATACCGGAAGAGATGAAGCGAAGCATACGTGCGATGAAAGCAAAAAAATTCGGGAAAGAGTTTAACAACTTCAGCGGTTTGGAGGAAGATTCGCTGCGGCAGGAATTTGCCGGGGAAGGAGGGGTAACGAATGAGTTGGATGCAGAAACTATGTGAGGCATATGATGCCGGTATTATCTGTGACCAATCGAAAGAGTCGGTTATGCTTGTTCCGCTGGGATTTGTACGTAAAAAAGTAAAATATCATGTGGTGATTTCGCAGGATGGAGGGTTCGTATCGGCAGATGAGCTGATGGATGAGAACCAATTTCAGGAGATACCCAGCACGCCGCAGGCGGAAAGCCGTACAGGAGATAATGGAGCCCCGTTCCCCTTGACAGAGCAGCTGAAATATCTGGTCTATGAGGATAAAAATTTGAGGCGGTTCGGACGGTATATGGAACAGATGAATGCGTGGTGTGAGCAGCCGTATGCACCGTCCTGTCTGCGTACAGTATATACCTATTTAGATGGGCACACGCTTCTTGCTGATCTGGAATCTCAGCCTAATTTGAAACTGAAGTATTACAAAAATACAGAAAAGCGTGAAGGTGCAGGAGAGGATGCAAAGGCAATGGTCTGTTTCTCTGTTCAGATGCAGGATGGGGGAAGTGATGATCTCTGGCTCAGAGCAGATATAAAGGAAAGCTGGAGCCGCTATCTGGCGGATAAACTGCCGGGTGTCAGAGATTTCTGCTATGTGGAAGGAAAAATGCTTCCTTCTGTTGAGAACCATCCGAAGTTACAAGGAAATGCGAAACTGATTTCGGCGAAGGATTCTGAATTCCCGTTTCAGTACAGGGGGCGTTTTGTTGGTGACCGTAGTGCGGCGATTGTTAGTTTTGATGCGTCTGTCCGTGCCCATAACGCTCTGATCTGGCTCATCACGCGCCAGGGAATGCAGAAATATGGCATGACATGGGTGGTATGGAATACAAATGGGGCGCTTATGAAAGCTCCGATTGATGAAAAGAACGGTTTTATTGAAGAGGAAGAAGACGAGGAAGATGCCGTTTTAGATTCAATTATTGATACGTTTGAAAGTTATGCCCGGGAAGTGATGTCTGCTGCGCGTGGCTATGGAGGCAGGCTTCATGATTATAATCCGGAACGGACAAATTCCGCGGTAATATTGGGACTGGAGTCGGCGACGGATGGAAGGATGTCTGTTACCTATTATCAGGAATGTTCTGGAAATGAATATGTGGGGCGTTTAGAAGACTGGTATAAGGAGTGCTGTTGGTGGCGCTATTCCTGGAGAAAGAAAACAAAAGAAATAGTAACGCCGAACCCGGAGCATATTGCCATTGCTGTTATGGGAATCGATGCGGTAAATGCGGCCAAAAGAGATTTGAAATGCGAAAAATCCCATACTAAATTGATGCGTAAACTGCAGTCCAGGATTTTGACCTGTATTGTGGACAAGCAGCCGTTACCGTTTGATATTGTCCGCAGTGCATTTTATAGGGTATGCGCACCGCTTGCATTTGTCGGCGGGAAAGATCGGCAATGGTCCAGGTCTGCATGGGAAAACAGTGTCGATACTGCGTGTGCGATGATTTATTGTTTCCAAAAGCGTGGATTGGGAGAAGCTTGTGAAGTATTTGGCCCGGAACTACAGGCTGATTCAAAAAGACCGGATTACTTATACGGCCGTCTTTTGGCGGTGGCTGATTTAATGGAAGAAAGAGCGATGGATAAGGGGCGGGATTACCCTACGAATGCCGTCCGGCTTATGCAGAAATTCGTACAGCACCCGTTTGAAACATGGCTGAAGATTCATGAGAAGTTGATTCCGAGTTTTAAAAAACTAGGCTCAGAGGGTAAAATATATCAGATCATTTTAGAAGAAATAGAGCAGTTATTTTCGGGGGAGGATCGATACGAAAGAGGCGAGTTATCATTGGAATTTTTGCAGGGATTTTCCAGTCAGAAACAGAAGCTTTTTCAAAAATGGGAACCGACTGCGAAAAGAGAAGGTAAGGATAAAGTTCTGCACAAGCTGCCAAAGCGGCGTTCTGAGCTGTACGGATGTTTAGTGGCGATTGCAGATGCTGCGGAGAGGGAGGAGAGTGATGGAGAACGAACTGGTATGACGAATGCCATGCAAATGATGTCAGTATTTGCAGCAAGACCATATGAGAGCTGGGGAAGACTTCATGACAAGCTGATTCCCTATTTGGAAAAATTGGGTGATAAGGCTGATTATTACCAGTGGTTGATTGAAATTACGGAAATGCAATTTTCACAACCAGAGAGAGTGACGACGGAGTCGTTAGATGGCAGCTTTCTGCATGGATACTATGCCATGCTTCGGACATTTTATCAGAAAACACAGTTTTCCGGAGAACCTCAGTCATGGAAAGATGTAAAGGATATGCGGAGTGCTTTGTATGGACAGCTTCTGGGAATTGCGGAACGGCTGGAGAGGAAACGTTTCATTGGCGGAGCAGATGGGATAGACAGGCGTTCTACAAATGAATTGCGAGTCATGACAGCCTTCGCACAAAAGCCGGCGGCTACGTGGGAAAACCTGAAGGTCAAATTAAAACCGTATTTGAGATATGCGGGAAACTGCGCAGAGAAGGATTATACGATGCTGGAGCAGTTGGAAGCAAGATTGCAGCATAACGGTTGGAATACTAATGATCCTTTAGGAAGTATTTATCTGCATTTTTACTATAAAGAACGTAATAAATAAAAAAGGAGAAATGATTATGGCTGATTTAAAGAACAAAATTGATTTTGCATTGGTTTTTACCGCAAGAAATGCTAATCCCAACGGTGACCCTTTGGATGGTAACCGTCCGAGAACTACATATAAAGGGCTGGGAGAGGTTTCGGATGTTTGTCTGAAGCGAAAAATCCGCAATCGACTGCTGGATGAGGGACAAAACATCTTTGTTCAGTCTGATGAACGCCGCAGGGCGGGGGATACGTTTCGCTCTTTAAAGGACAGAGCAGATAATGAACCGGCGTTAGTGGAGTGTACAAAACAGATTAAAGCAGGAAAAAAGACCCGGGAGGATTATGCCAGGCTGGCGTGTGAAACATGGTATGATGTCAGGGCATTTGGACAGGTTTTTGCTTTCAAAAAGGGCAAGAAAGAGGAAGAGGAATCCGATGCCGTATCAATCGGCATTCGTGGCCCTGTTAGTATTCAGTCAGCCTTTAGTATAGAGCCGGTCAATATTACCAGCTCCCAGATCACGAAATCTGTGAACCTGGAGACTGGAAAAGACCCGGATAAAAAAGGGCCCGACACGATGGGAATGAAACATCGGGTGGACTTTGGTGTTTATGTTACTTATGGTGCAATTAATGTACAGCCAGCGGAAAAGACAGGTTTCAGTGAAGAAGATGCAGAAGTGTTGAAGGAAGCGATGAGGACCATATTCTGCAACGACGAGACCTCGGCCCGCCCGGCTGGAAGTATGGAAGTCGTGAAGCTGGTCTGGTGGAAACACAGCTGTGCTAGTGGCCAGTATTCATCGGCAAAGGTGCATCGGACACTGGGAATTTCCTGTGATGCCAAGGGAAATGTAACGATAAGCACGGATGATTTAAAAGGCTTGGTTCCGGAGGTATTGGATGGCGAATGATGATTCGGATTTCCTGATGATCTCAGGATTGAAGCATTTTCAATTTTGCCGCAGGCGCTGGGCTCTGATTCATATTGAGCAGCTCTGGGAAGAAAATGTGCTCACATTAGAGGGGCACTATATGCATGAACGGGTGCATGATGACAGTTTTACGGAAGCGAGGGGATCTGTGTTGTTGTCACGTGGAATGCCCGTTCGCTCCCAGGGACTGAAAATTACCGGTGTGTGTGATATGGTAGAATTGTATAAGGATGAAGACGGAGTGCCGATTCAGGGACGGAGCGGACGGTGGAGGCTTTATCCTGTAGAATATAAACTTGGTCAACCGGATGCACAGGGGGCGGACGCGTTGCAGCTATGTGCGCAGGCCATGTGTCTGGAAGAAATGTTTGTGACAGATATTCCCGAAGCCGCTCTGTATTATGGAAAGATAAAACGCCGACAGCGTATTCTTTTGACAGAGGAACTGCGGCACAAAGTAAAGGCTTCTGTGGAAGAAATGCAGCAATTGATGTTGAAGGGGTATACACCGAGGGCGAAGATGGGAAAAGCCTGTAAAAATTGTTCTCTTGTGGAGATTTGTCAGCCAAGACTGATGAAACAGGTTTCGGCTTCGGAATATATTCGCAGAGCTTTCCATGAGGAGGACAGACAATGAAAAAGCTGTTGAATACTTTGTATGTTACGACGCCGAATTCGTATCTGTCGTTGGATGGAGAGAATATCGTACTTTTGCAGGAGCAAAATGAGCTGGGACGGATTCCTCTTCATAATCTGGAAGGAATTGTCTGTTTCGGCTACAGAGGCGTTAGTCCTGCGCTAATGGGAGCTTGTGCAGAAAAGGAAATTGGTCTTTGCTTTTTGACTCCGCACGGTCGGTTCCTGGCACGGGTCACTGGAACGGTGAGCGGTAATGTGCTGCTGCGAGAAACACAGTATTTCAGGGCCGCAGATGAAATGCAGTCACTTGTCATCGCTAAATCATTTTTATTGGGAAAAATATATAATGGCAGGTGGTGTCTGGAAAGGGTGAAGCGTGATCATCGTATGCGTATCGATCAGGAGAAGATGGATGAGGCCATAAGTCAGATGCTCCGTTCATTAGCATGTTTGGAAAATGCTGAAAACAGAGGCGAGTTAATGGGAATTGAAGGAATAGCCGCGAAAGCATATTTTGGAGAATTTTCGCAGATGATCCTCCGGAATGAAGACGTGTTTGTTTTTGATGGAAGAACTCGTCGACCGCCACTGGATCCGGTAAATGCAATGCTTTCTTTTGCGTATACTTTACTGGGGAACGAGATAACAGGCGCCCTGGAAACCGTGGGTTTGGATCCGGCAGTAGGTTATCTCCATACAGTACGCCCGGGACGAGCGTCCTTGGCTCTTGATTTGCTTGAAGAGTTACGGGCGCCATTGGCAGATAGATTTGTTGTAACGCAGATAAATCTTGGCGTTTTCACAGAAAAAGATTTTCTAAAAAAAGAAAATGGGGCGATTTTTATGACGGATGATGCGAGAAAGCGGTTTTTGTCTGCATGGCAAAAACGTAAGCAGGAGACGATTGTACATCCTTATTTAAAAGAGAAGGTTCAATGGGGGATAGTTGCTTATACTCAAGCTATGCTTTTATCCAGATATCTGCGAGGAGATTTAGATGCTTATCCTCCGTTCTTATGGAAATGAGGTGATAGTTTTGCTTGTGCTGGTAACTTATGATATCAATATTACTGAGGTATCAGGGGCACGCCGTTTAAGACGCGTGGCTAAGCAATGTGTGAATTATGGCACACGAGTACAGAACTCTGTTTTCGAATGCCAAGTGGATGCTGCCCAATATGTACAACTAAAACATCTTTTGTTAAAAGAAATAGATGAAGATAAAGACAGCCTGCGCTTTTATTCTCTGGGCAACAAATATAGTGGTAAAGTGGAACATTTTGGTGTGCGTCGTGGGCTGCAGGTGGATGAGCCTTTGATATTATAGAAGAACTGAATAGGGGTATGCTTCCGTGCGAATCCAAAGTGAACATGGATTCCGTGGGAGGTTCGCACCTAGATTTGTTGAGAATCGGAAATGAATCTGGTTTTTGGCGTAAGTCCCGCTTCCATATTTGGTTGATTTGCATAAAAATATAATGAGAAAGTGTTCTGAATTTGGGAATGTTTGCTGTCGAGGTTCGCGAGAGCCTCGTGGATTGAAATTCACAGGTTCCACCGCCCGGCATATGACAGTACAGTCGAGGTTCGCGAGAGCCTCGTGGATTGAAATAAGGGTCACGGTCTCATAGTGGCTGAACACCTGGTCGAGGTTCGCGAGAGCCTCGTGGATTGAAATGCATTAAGTGTTGAAAACGATGTTGGAGAAAAACGTCGAGGTTCGCGAGAGCCTCGTGGATTGAAATAAAAGCTCCTCTGTGCTTTTCCCAGTTTTTGCCTGTCGAGGTTCGCGAGAGCCTCGTGGATTGAAATCCAGCCGGAAGAACCGGAAAGCCGGGAAGCGGAGGTCGAGGTTCGCGAGAGCCTCGTGGATTGAAATATCCTACATGACAACAATTTGACTGCTGATCCATAGTCGAGGTTCGCGAGAGCCTCGTGGATTGAAATTGGCCTGTATAGTATCAATTGCCGTCCCTGGTTGGTCGAGGTTCGCGAGAGCCTCGTGGATTGAAATCGGAAACCATCTCCGTTTTTTATGCAACTGTCAGGGTAGTGCTATAATAAAGTTGTAACAGGGGTGGCTAATAAGATATAATCAATACGATCAAGGAAAGAGGTTATCAGTTATGCCACAAAGTTATACACCAGAATTTAAAAAGAAGATTGTCCGTCTCCATGAGGAGGAAGGACGCACTTACAAAAGCATCACTGCCGAATATGGCGTATCGAAAGCAAGCATTTCCAAATGGTGCAGTGAGTTACGTGAAGAATGCCTTACAAGCCCTGAATCATTGGAAGAATACGATTTGATGAAGGAAAATCTCCGCCTGCGTAAAGAACTGGAAGAAGCAAAAAAGGAAAATCTCTTCTTAAAAAAAGCAGCGGCATTCTTCGCAAAGGAAATCGATTAGAGGCTTATCGATTTATTGAGCAATACCATACAGAGTTTGGGCTTCGCTGGATCCTTCGCCATTTGAACATCTGTCCAAATGCCTATTACAACTACCGGAAACACCGGAAGGCGGATTATTATGCCCGTAAGGCAAACGTACAGGAACAGATCAGCGAAATCTACCATAGCCACAATGGAGTGGACGGCTACAGAACTATGAAAGTATATCTTGGGCTAAAAGGATTCCTCTACAGTCTTCCAACCATTCATAAATATATGAATACCGAAATGGGGCTGAAATCGATTGTGCGCCCGAAAAAACCAAAATCTGAATACGGTAAGCCTCATAAAATTTTTGCAAACAAACTAAATCAGGACTTTCACGCAGATACGATCAATCAGAAGTGGTGCACCGACTTTACTTACCTGCGCCTCAAAGGCGGCGAAGTTCGATATAACTGTACGATTATCGATTTACATGACCGCAGTGTAGTTGCCAGCATCACAGACTGCCACATCACCAGCGGCCTTGCAATTCGGACAGTGAAAAAGGCGTTGGAAACGCAGCCGTCCATAAAAGGGGAGATAATCCTGCACAGTGATCAGGGATCACAGTTTACGTCCAAAGCATTCGCAGAATTCTGTGAATCAGCCCATATCACTCAGAGTATGAGTAAGGCCGGTTACCCCTATGACAATGCGCCAATGGAGCGTTATTTCAATACATTGAAGAATGAATGCATTAATTTATATGCATTTGAAACAGAGGGTGCACTGTATCAGGCCATAGAAGAATTTGCATATGTGACGTATAACCATGTGCGTCCTCACAGCTATAACAACTATCGTACCCCGTATCAGGCGAGGAATGCAGCATAAACAGATATGCTATATTCCTCAGAACAGAGTAATATTTTTTATCCATCAGTGTTACAAAAAAGCTTGACCACAACACAGGGTTTGCGAAAGTCTTGCGGATTACAGTATAAACTGACGCCTTGTCTATATCATCCGTTCCACAGCCTCAGCAAACCGATGTACATCCTCCGGCGCATCAAGACTGTACAGCAGGCCATAGGGAATGCTGTAGTCCCAATCGACAGGGATGGAAACAAGACCGGGGTGGACGTCCTGCCAGCATTCAATGGTGAGCAGGACGTTTCTCGTCTCTGCACAGCGGTTGAATACGGACAGATCATAAAATTGGGGCGTATCTTCGATGTGGATTTGGGGGTGATGCTTCTCCAGGTCATTGCGCAGGAAATCATTGACACCGGAATCTCCGCGCGCCACCATCATCAGTGTTTCTCCGTACAAATCTTTCAACTCAATTCGTTTTTTGCCGGCGAGGGGATGTTCTCTGGACACGGCGACCATTTTCTTATATCTGCCGAGCGCAAGGAAATTGCAGCGGCGCAGCCACTCTCTGGAATCGCATACGCCGATGAGAAAGTCAAATTTCTTCCCCAGCTGTTCAATCTCAGTGAGGATACCCTTATGGTCATCTTCAAAAGTCACCAGGTGCAGTTTATATTCCGGGAAATCCCGATTCACACGATACCACAGATCCATAAACGGCTTTGCCGGGTTCAAAAGCGAGGTGCCCACGCAGAAAGTAGTGTCCCGGGCGTGCAGGGTGGCCCTGGCGTCCGCGATGGACTTCCGGGAATACTCGATCATGAATTTGGCATCCCGATAGATGAGGGTGCCGGCGTCTGTCAGATGGACCCCGGACGGTGTCCGCTCCAGCAGCTTCATATCCAGGTGTTCTTCCAGCGTGTTCATTTGCTTCATGACGGCGGTGGGTGAGATATACAGGAGCTCAGCGGCTTTTGTAAAGCTGCCGCAGTCAGCGGCTGCTATAAACGTATCAAGCATATGGTTATACATAAAGTGTCCTCCGTTGTATGAACCTGAAGTTTATACAATGATAACATATCGGAGATTCAATATCAAGGAGACTGGAGGTACAATGAAGGTAAGAAAAAGGAGGTAAGAAATATGGCGGAATTGATTGCGTTCTTCTCAAGAGGGGACGAGAATTATGTGAATGGAGAGATAAAGAACCTCGGAGTGGGAAACACGGAGGTTGCAGCTGGCATCATCCGGAGGCTGACAGGTGCGGATCTGTTTAAAATAGAACCGAAACTGGCATATTCAAAGAATTATAACGAGTGCATCTCACAGGCACAGACAGACCAGAGGCGGGATGCCCGGCCGGAACTCGTGGCATATCCGGAACATATGGAACCATATGATGTGGTCTATCTTGGCTTCCCGAATTACTGGGGGACGATGCCTATGGCAGTGTTTACCTTTCTGGAACGTTATGATTTTACCGGAAAAACAATCAGGCCCTTCTGTACCCATGAGGGAAGCGGTATGGGCAGCAGTGTGAAAGATATCAAAAAGCTGTGCCCCGCAGCAAAAGTGGAGACAGGGCTGGCAATTCGCGGAGGAAACGTACATCACTCAGAGAGAGATATCAGAGACTGGCTGTGAAGAGGAGGAAAATAGAATGAAGCAGCAGGAATTGAGCGTATTTCCCATGGGGGAAACCAATGACGCATATGCACAGTATTTTGTTGGTCAGAGCTATCTGAATATGCTGTCGGCAGAACAGGTAGCTGTCGGAAATGTGACCTTTGAACCCGGCTGCCGGAACAACTGGCATATTCACCATGCCGACAGGAACGGCGGACAGATGTTGCTGGTAACGGCGGGCAGAGGGTATTATCAGGAGTGGGGGAAGGCGGCGAGGGAGCTGTATCCCGGCGATGTCATTCATATCCCGAGCGGTGTAAAACATTGGCATGGAGCTGCGCCGGATGCCTGGTTTCAGCATCTGGCCATAGAGGTGCCGGGTGAGAATTGCAGGAATGAGTGGTGTGAGCCTGTCAATGATGATGAATACAGAAAATTAAAATAGCAAAATGTTCAAACAGGAGGTTAGATGAAATGGAGAAAGTAACTGCAGGGAGAGATCAGCTTGGTGGGTTTGCACCCAAATTTGCGGAGTTAAATGACGATGTGCTGTTCGGGCAGGTGTGGTCGAGAGAGGATAGACTGTCTGCAAGAGACCGCTGCATTGTCACAGTTACGGCGCTGATGGCAAGCGGTATTCTGGACAGTTCGCTGAGGTTCCATCTGACAAATGCCAGGAACCACGGTGTCACCCGGGAGGAGATCGCGGAGATTCTCACCCATGCCGCATTCTATGCGGGATGGCCGAAGGCATGGGCGGCGTTTCATATGGCAAAAGAGGTGTGGGATTAACTGCTTATTTTAAGTGAAAAATGGAATGCTGCTGTCCGGCTCACGCACTTCATTGCCCCGTTCTCATCTTTTCATTGTGAATAAAATTAATATGCCCGTTGTTTAATACAAGTACTTGACAAAATTGTCAGGTACTTGTATTATTATAGTCAAGGACATTACTATTAAGCGGAAAAAGATTGGAGGGCATAACAATGAACGAACAGAATAAAAAACTCTTAAATTTACTGATGCGGCTGGAGGGACTGTTACACAGGCATATGGCGGTGGGGAGGCAGAGAACATTTATGAATCCGCACAGAGGCCAGGGACGGGTATTATCCATTTTGAAATTGAAGCCGGAGATCACACAGAAAGAGTTAACGTACCTGTTGGATATGAGTAAGCAGGCGCTGGGTGAACTTTTGAAAAAGCTTGAGAATTGCGGGTATATTACACGGACACCATCCCGGGAAGATGGAAGAGTCATGATTATCAGACTGACAGAGAAGGGGAAAACCGAATCGGAAGAGATGGTGGTTGACAACGATGACACGGAAGATTTATTCCAGTGTCTGACAGATGAAGAGCAAAAGAATCTCATGGCATACCTGGAACGCCTGATTCAGGCGTGGCAGATAGGAGACGGCATGGACAGAAGACGGATGGGACGGCGCAGGGCCGAAGCTTTCAGGACTGCACAGCGCTCAGATGATGAGCGAATGGGATTTGGGTTTCAACATTTTGATGAATCAGAGCCTTTTAAGGGGGGATCCTTATGACAGGGGAGATCAGCAGACGTGACCGGGGAGGCAAGATGAGCATCTTCATGGGATTTGCCAACATGTGCCTGTTCATCGTATATTTTATCATCGGTACGGCAGGAAACAGTATTTCGGTCATATCTGAGGGGGTAGATAATCTCATGGATGCCTGCAGCTCATTACTTCTGCTGCTGGGATTTCAGATCTCCGGAAGAGAAAAAGACAGCAGACATCCCAATGGACATGGCAGGATAGAGTATGTGATCGGATTGCTGATCTCTGAGATGATCTTACTCGCGGCGGTTGTCTTAGGAAAAGAATCTGTCAAAAGACTGGTTCATCCGGAACCGGTGGGGGCATTGATCCCCATTCTGCTGGCGGCGGTCATTGGGTCAGGTGTAAAGCTTTTGCTGGTGTTTAATATAAAAAAACAGAACATAGAATTGAAATCACCGGCACTTGAGGCATATCAGAGAAATGAACTGGCAGACTTAAAGGGAATTATCCTGGTTGCAGTTTCGCCAGTCCTGCAGCACGTTACCGCACTGCCGATTGATGGAATAGCCGGGATGATCATTGCTGTGATGATAGCGGCGGACGGAGTCAAGTCATTTATGAAGAATGTGAGTCTGCTTTTGGGAGAGGGGCTGGACAAAGAGGAGACAGAAGAAATCAGACAGCTTCTCAGCTGTTACGGGGATGCGGTACATCTCGAGACATTTGAGTTTCATGACTATGGTCCTGAGGAGAAGGACGGAATCATGGTGCTGTCAGTCAGTACGGGTATGCTGCCTGGAGATCTGCAGCGGATCACAGAAGACTGCAGAGAAAAAATCAAGAACAGGCTGAATATTAATGTTTCAATTTATATCAGCCTGAATAAACCAGGCACAGCGGGCAGTGGATTTCAGGCGCGTGCACATTTCGGCATGTTCAGAAAGTATTTAAATAGGCAGACTGCGAAGTTTTCAAATCTTGCCATCAGAAATCAGACGGGTTATAATCTTGATATCCCTTCCGGTCATGGAGTTCGGACGCAGGGGATTTCAGGAGGAGAATATGGAAGAAATATTGATTATAGAGGATGATGAACTTTTAAATGACGGGCTGTGTTTTAACCTTCAGAAGGCGGGGCTGTGCCCTGTGCCGGCATATAATCTGAAGCAGGCGAGGGAATGCCTGGACAGACAGAACTGGTCTTTATATCTACTGGATGTCAATCTGCCCGACGGAAACGGTTTTCGGTTTGCGGAGGAAATACGCAGGAAAAGCTTTGCGCCCATCGTGTTTTTAACTGCCCACGATATGGACGAGGATATGATGCGGGGGTTTGACGCGGGAGCGGATGATTATATTACCAAGCCTTTTAATGTCAGGATCGTCATCCAGAGAATTCAGGCTATTTTAAGACGCTGTGAAAAGAAGACGCCGGAGACGTGTTACCGCTGCAGGAATATGGAAGTGGATTTCTCTTCCATGACCGTTAGAAAGAACGGGCAGCCGCTGGCGCTCACCCCTACAGAATTCCGGCTTTTAAAAATATTCTGCAGCAATCCGGGGCAGGTGCTCACCAGAGAGCTTCTGCTGCAGAAGCTCTGGGATCAGGACGGAAATTTTGTGGATGAACACACTCTCACCATCAATATCAGCAGGCTTCGGGGGAAAATAGAAGATGACGGGGCGACATATATCAAGACGGTCTACGGAATGGGATACCAGTGGATGGGAGAAGGGGGGCAGTAACATGAGGGGAAAAGACCACAGCCGAGCAGAAGAGGGTGCGAAGACACAAAAGAGTAGTACCACCGGGAATGGCATGCTTTATGGGCTGGGCATTCTGGTGTCTTTGGCAGCTGCAGCAGGCATCTGGGCGGAAGCCCTGGAGCTGACTGCCTTTTTGCGGCGGACAGTATGGGCAGGCATCATGTTTTGCATGACAGCGGCGGTATTTGCAGGTTATTTCTGGTTTCGCAGGGCGTATGTAACTCTGGCGGATGACATCTGCGATACGCTGGACGATATGATTTCCGGAAAAGCGTCCCCAAAAAACCCGGATCTTGAGACACTCTCCTCAAAGATTTTTTCGAAGGTTCAGAAACTCGGGGAAGTGACACAGTATACGGGTATGCAGAATCTGAACCAGAAGCAGGAGATTCAGCAGATGGTATCCGACATCTCTCATCAGCTGAAAACACCGGTGGCAAATATCCTGATGTATGCGGATACCATAGGCGAAAGTAGAAATCTGGGGGAGGAGGAGCGCCGCTTTCTGAGTGTGATGCGCGGCCAGGTAAAAAAACTGGAATTTCTTGTGCAGGCGCTTGTGAAAATGTCCAGGCTTGAGAGCAATATGCTGGTACTGAAAAAAGAGAACGCGCTGCTGTTTGACACCCTCTCAAGAGCTGTTTCCTCGATTCTTCCCGCGGTTGATAAAAAGAATATTGAGCTTAACGTCCGGTGTCCGCAGAAACTCAGGTTGTTTCATGACCCGAAATGGACGGAGGAGGCGATATTTAATGTGCTTGATAATGCGGTGAAATATACGTCCCCGGGAGGAGCGATCTCCATAACGGTGGAGAGCTTGCAGATATACACCAGGCTTATGGTCAGTGATACGGGGATCGGGATCGAGCCGTCACATCAAAATGATATTTTCAAACGTTTTTACCGCGAGGAAAAGGTACGCCGGGATTCCGGCGTGGGAATCGGTCTTTATCTTACCCGGGAGATTCTGGCGAGGCAGGGAGGATATATCACAGTCCGGTCCGGCCCCGGGGAGGGCAGCAGCTTTTCACTTTTTCTGTCAAACGAACGTCCGGTGTGATGCCGGGCGTTTTTAAATGTTTCGAAATTGATACCTTTTCCTTTTTTGATGAGAGGGTTTTGCAACATTGCGCTGGTAGGATGGAGGTATAGAAAACAAGACGGCAAAAAACCGCCGGCAATTCAGTAAAAAGGAAAAGAGGAGATGGATATGAGTATTCTAGAGACGAAGGGTTTGAAGAAATATTATGGTGAGGAGCCGACCGTAGTAAAGGCACTGGACGGAGTGGACCTGGAAATTGAGCAGGGGAGCTTTACCGCCATCGTGGGAAAAAGCGGAAGCGGTAAGTCCACCATGCTCCATATGATAGGCGGTCTGGATACGCCTACAGAGGGCAGCATTCAGGTGGCGGGGAGGGAGCTATCCAGCATGAATGATGATGAGCTCACGGTATTTCGGCGCAGGCAGATTGGCTTCGTGTTCCAGTCCTATAATCTGGTTCCGATCCTCAATGCCTACGAGAACATCGTACTGCCGATTGAACTGGACGGCGGAAAAGCGGACAAAGAATTTGTCATGGAGATTGTCAGGATGATCGGCATGGAGAAAAAGCTAAAGAATATGCCGAACCAGATGTCCGGAGGTGAACAGCAGAGGGTGGCGATCGCAAGGGCGCTGGCATCAAAGCCTGCCGTCTTACTTGCGGATGAACCTACGGGAAATCTCGACAGCCGTACGAGTCAGGATGTGCTGGGGCTGTTAAAGACCACGGGAGAGCGTTTTGGACAGACGATTGTCATGATTACCCACAATGAACAGATTGCCCAGATGGCAGATGCCATCATCAGGATCGAGGATGGAAAAATCGTGGAAAGCAGGTGGAACTGATGGGAATGGACAGGAATCATAACAGCGGGGTTATCCGCAGCATTGCGGATAAAAGTATGAAAAATAACCGCGTCAGAAACTTCTTCACCTGCCTGACTATCTCATTGTCTGTGGCACTGGTGCTTACCTTTATCCTGTATCTGTTCGGAACGTCAAAGGAGAAGCTGAGACTGCAGGAGGATGCGCCTCAGGTCACCTATCTGGATGTCACTGAGAAGCAGGCGGAAGATCTGAAAGGGGATCCCTCTGTAAAATGGGCGGGAACGGAAAAGAAGGTGGGAAGCGCAAAGGTGGGAAACGTCCGCCTTACGGTTTTCTATCAGGATGATTTCTACATGGACAGAGACGAAATCCAGTATACGGGAGAACTTCCCAGGGAAGATCATGAGATCATGGTGCCCAGGGATTATCTGGAGCAGCTGGGGCTTACGATTCATCCGGGGGATACTGTCTCCATGGATCTGGGGGATAAAACGGTCAGGGACTATAAGGTTACTGCAATTGCCGAATCACGGTCAAAGGCAAAGAACAGTCACAAAATATACGTATCACTGCCCTGCGCGGTGATGATGACCGGACAGAGTGAAGAGACCGTGGATGTCATCGTAAATATGCGCGGTGCCATGGATATGGACTATGACACCGCACAGAGAAAGGCGGAAGAGATTGGCACACTCGCAGGAGTTTCCAAAGAGCAGATAAAGGTGAATGATGCCTATTTCAACCAGTCAGGTGTTTCAAAGCTGACAGCAGGGAGCATGCTCACCCTGGCTCTGGTAGCCGTGCTGATTCTGACAGCATCCGGTATCGTCATTCATAATATTTTCTATATTTCTGTTGCCGGGAAAGTGCGGGAGTACGGTCAGCTCCGCACCATCGGCATGACGGGCCGGCAGATCCGCAGGATGATTTCGCGGGAAGGGCGTACTCTGGCGCTCAGAGGAATACCGATTGGACTGATTCTCGGGGGAGCGATGGGATATGCTCTGGTCCCGGATGGATGGGATTTTCTGAATTTCGCAAAGGCAGCGTTGGTCTGCAGCATTCTCGGCGTTGTATTTGTAGGGATCTCTGTGAGAAAGCCGGGAAAGATAGCCGCCAGCACATCGCCCGTGGATGCGCTGGGGTATACGGGATACCTGGGAGGGGGAAGAGCCTCTGAGCTGCTGCAGCGCAGACTGACGCCTGAGCATCTGGCAACGCTGAACCTGAAGCGCAACAGAAAGAAAAGCATGCTTACCATGTGTTCTCTCGTGCTGGCTGGGATCCTTCTGGGGACAATCACCTCTTTTGTGGTATCCTATGACCCGGCATCGGCGGTGGATAATTTTTATCCAAATGGAGAATTTCAGCTACAGCTTTCTGCAGAATCAGGATTTTCAAATAATGACAGCAGCCTTGAGGGGAGGGCAAAGACATATTCGGCCCTTCAGGCGGAAGGCATTCTGGGAGAAGACCTGAGAAATGAACTGACAGGAATCGATGGGGTGACTTCGGTCAGACCGTGGCGTTATCTCATGATTGCTTCAGATGTGTTCGGGGAAGCACAGGAGATGAGCATAAATGGTATCACGGAAGAAGATTTTGAGCTGTTAAAACAGATGAATTATGAAGGCGAAACTTCTTATCAGGAACTGAAGAAAACGCCGGGAGTCATTGTGGAGACAGAGTCCAATCGAAATTTTAAGGAGCATCCTGTGAAAGTGGGAGATACATTTCCTGTCGTCTGTTATCATGCAAACGGGGAACGGGTGGAGGCAGAGCTCCCGGTTGTCGGTACCATCCGGCAGATTTCATGGTCTCATGATAATCGAAAGAAGGGGACAGAGGTAAAAATCCCTCTCTCCGTTATGGGGAGCACGCTTATGATGCCGGAAGAAACCATGGATCAGTGGACGGGAATGGATACGACCTATGGATACGAAATTGCCACATCACCTGATAAGACGGACGCGGTGGGAGAAACCCTGGAAGAGCTTTTTGGCGCTGAGGAGAATATGTATCTCGGCTCAATGAAAGAAAATAAGGAGTATCAGGAACAGGAAGCGTTTCCCATGAAAGTGATTCTTTATGTGCTGGCTGCATTTCTGGTCATATTCGGTTTGATCAATCTGATGAATACGATCATGACAAATCTGTTTTCAAGACGAAGAGAACTGGGAATCCTTCAGGCGGTGGGGATGACCAAGGGACAGATCAGGCGTATGCTGAGCAGAGAAACACTGAATTATGTAGGCATGTCTATGATTTGTGCCGCAGCTGTCGGCGGGCTCCTGGGATATGCGTTAGTGAGGGCGGCCTATATGGCGGCGATTGCTGTGAATTATCATTATCCGTGGATACCGGTACTGCTGTACGTGGCGGCTCTTGGCGTGATGCAGTGGGGAATGACACGGTACGGGGTAAAAATGCTTCAGAAGGAGAGCCTGGTAGACCGGATGAAGGAAAATGGCTGAGTTTTACAACTGAGAAAAGGCATGGACAAATAGTTTCATAAATGTCCATGCCTTTCCAGGTGTTTTTTACATTGGATTAGCTTTCTTGTTTCCGGTTTTTGCCTTGCCCTGGATCTCAGGCACCGGCGGAGCATCATTTTTAGGAATATGTGTCTTATGATTACTCTCTGTCCCATGAGGATCCTTTGGATCCGGACGTCTCATACCCGCTTTGGCCACGACTGTTCACCTCCTGTTATGTTAATCTGACGAGGCGGTCTCACAGGCCTGTAAGAAAAGATTGATGTGGTCTTTTTCTTTCTGCGGATTACTGCCCAGTCTTCCCAGACGGTCACACATACCGAGAAGTGCCACTTCCTGCACATCGGTGTGACATTTCATCCCCTCGATATCTGCAAATTTAAGACCGCTTATGACAAACAGGATCTGCATATGGTATCTCACCAGTCCGCAAATCTCATCGATCAGAGCGCGGTCCTCCATAAACTGTGAGAGAAATTCCCGTGTCAGCTTTGCGCCTGCTTTATCATGGTCATGGGCAGTGATTTTACCTTTTTTGTTTTTCGTCGTTACAGCTTTTCCGATATCATGAAGGAGAGCTGCCCACATAAATGCCGTTGGGTTTTTACTGTGATTCTTTACCCTGGCGGCTTCGTCTACAACAAGCAGTATATGATTCCATACATTTCCCTCCGGATGGTACTTGGGAGATTGTCCAGTATTTTTAAGCCGGTGCAGCATATCGAACGGATACCGGCGAAAGCGCGGATCATCATAAATCTTCTGAAGATAAACCGATGGCCGCTCATCCTGAAATAAATGAGATTCTATTTCGAAAAAGAGCTTATATAAGCTTTCCTGCATTTCAGACATGTGTGTTCACCTCCCTGTCAGTATTCCACCAGGGAGAATCTTTATTCGACAGATCTGCATGCATCAGAAAGACGGATACGACAGTTTTCGTGGATTGTTTGATCGAAATATAGTAAACTGAATAAAGAGTCAGATGGAAATAAAGGAGATACACAGTATGACCAGAGTCAGCTTTTATGATCATGCCGAAGATGAACTGCTGAAATTCGCAGTCATTATCGCAAAGACAGACGGCAAGTGGGTTTTTTGCAAGCATAAGGACAGAGATACCCTGGAATTTCCGGGCGGACATAGAGAACAGGGGGAGACAGCCGTCATTATTGAGAGAAGCGAAAAAAGAAACGATATCTGGAAACATGATACGGAGGTTTGGCGATCATTATAATGGAATTTAATGAAAAATTACAACAGTTGAGAAAACAAAAAGAACTGACTCAGGAAGATCTTGCAGAACAAATCTTTGTATCGCGCACTGCCATTTCAAAGTGGGAATCCGGGCGTGGATACCCGAGCATCGAATCGCTCAAGGCAATCTCGAAATTCTTTCATGTGTCGATTGACGATCTGCTTTCAGGCGAGGAACTGATTTCACTTGCCGAGACAGATAAAAAAGAGAAGATGGGAAACATGTGTGATCTGGTGTTTGGGATACTGGACGGTATGTCGGCGCTGATGTTTTTCGTTCCCTTCTTCGGACAGCCGGAAAACGGTATGATACGAATGGTATCATTGTCTGGACTCAATGAAATGCAGGCTTATACGCAGGCGGCCTATACACTGATCGTAGTACTGACGGCAGCGTTCGGCATTGCGGAGCTTGCACTGCAGAACGTTCGGCATCGGGTATGGATGAAGGGCAAATGGATTGTCTCAATGGCACTCAGTATATTCGGAACGATGGGATTCATCGCGAGCCGGCAGCCGTATGCAGCTTCATTTTTATTCTGCATTCTTGTTTTAAAGGGTATTCTGATTCACAAGCTGCGATGATACGAATCGTATCTCGTATGTGACCGGACAATTCTTTGTTTTGTATGATCTCCATGATACGTTATTGGTGGATTTGAAATGTTTGGTTTTGCCCTGTCAGGTGTATTTCAGATGATAAAAAGAAGAAGCATCAGGGGTGTGGATCAGGATATTCTCGTTTTAGGGGGCTTTTATATAGTCGTGATTACAGTTTACTTCTTATTTGAAAGCTGCATTGTGAACTACAGGCCGGTGATTCTGGGTGAGGGGCTGGAAGCATCCTTTCCCTCTTCTCACACGATGACCGTACTGTGTATCATGTCGACAGCAATCATGCAGTTTCGAATGCGGATACAGAACAGAGCGCTCAGAATGGCAGCCGAGGCAATATCTGTGATCATCATCGGTGTGACTGTCATTGGACGGTTTGTTTCGGGGGTACACTGGTGCACGGATATCGTGGGAGGCATGTTGCTGGGCTTTGCTCTGACTATGCTGTACCTGGCGGTTATAAAACGGATTGAGTATAAGAGCAAAAGGGATATTGCTTGATTATTGCTGAGCCAGCGCTTATAATGACAATTAATTCCTGCGTGTAAATATAATGAGATATAGGGAAAGGGGATTTATGAAAAATATAGTCAGTAATGAAATCTTAGAGACAGCGCGGAAACTGGGTTCGAATTACCAGGAGCAGAAATTATTTGATGTTGCGATCGGAGAGAGGCTGCCAAGCCGTGATGTGATAAATTCTATCGTCGATGAGCTGAGAGATATATCATTTCCCGGGTTTTTCGGCAAAGAAAATATGGGTTATGTGACAAAAGAAAATTTTGCGGGCAATAAACTCTCGCTGATCTACGACAAGCTGTTTCGACAGGTTAAGATTGCGTTATCCTACGGGAACCGAGAACATTCATATGAGCAAATAAAAAAAGAAGCGGAGACCAGGTGCCTCGCATTCATTCGAACAGTGGCCGATATCCAGGAAATGCTGATTCAGGATGTGGAAGCCGGATTCAATGGTGATCCGGCGGCAAAGAGCCGGGAAGAAATCATTTTCTCCTATCCCGGCCTGTACGCAATTTTCGTATATCGCTATGCGCATGTGCTTTATCAGCTGGAGGTACCGTTCGTACCGAGAATCATGACAGAATATGCACACAGCCAGACCGGTATTGATATCAATCCGGGAGCACAGATTGGAAAAAGCTTTTTCATCGATCATGGTACGGGGATTGTAATCGGAGAGACGACGTCGATCGGAGATAATGTGAAGATATATCAGGGAGTTACACTGGGGGCTCTGTCAACCAGGAAAGGACAGCAGTTGTCCGGTGTGAAACGCCACCCAACCATCGAGGACAATGTTGTCATCTATGCGAACACAACGGTGCTGGGCGGTGAAACCGTGGTGGGAGCGAATTCAGTCATAGCCGGAAATACGTTTATCACAGCGTCCATTCCGCCGGATACGAAAGTTGCGTCCACGATGCCTGAGCTGGAAATCAAACACAGTAAAAAAATTTAATGAAAGACAAAATCGCGTAAAGTGATCAGAGCCGGTAATTTGCATGGATTTTCCTGAAAGATTACCGGCTTTTGCGGATCTCATCCCTGTCATTCCAGATTGTTTTTATAGTTTGTTCCCCAGTCGACCATGGAGTCAAGGATCGGTTTCAGGCTGTATCCGGTCTCCGTGAGTGTGTATTCCACTTTCGGGGGGACTTCGGGATATACTTTCCTGGTAAGCAGGCCGCTTGCCTCCATGCTGCGCAGATGACTGGTCAGCACTTTCTGTGTGATCCCTGTTACAGAGCGCATCAGTTCATTAAATCGTTTCGTTCCCGTCATCAGATCTCGGATAATGAGTACCTTCCATTTATCTCCGATGAGCTGCAGCGTCATCTCTACCGGGCAGTCCGGGATTTTTTTCATAGGGTTCATGCGTCCACCTCCTCGGGTGTACATCGACACCCTGGTATTTCAAAGTATGTATGGATAAAAACAGATGTTACTTACATTATAACCCAGTCTGTAAAAAAAACAATAAGTTACCGGAAAGTGCCATGGTTTCAAAAGGATACTATGGCACTTTCCTGTGCGTAATTTACAGAGAATTCCGGCTGGTATATAGTAAAGTCAGCAGCTGAGAAACGAGGTGGACAAACTATGACAGATATTAAGCTTTTAGAAGAGCAGCTTGATCGTGCAGACGCCGTTGTCATCGGCGGGGGTGCGGGGCTCTCAGCATCCGCCGGTTTTGTATATTCGGGCGGGCGATTTGAGCGGTATTTTCGGGATTTTGCGGATAAATATCATTTTACGGATATGTACTCCGGGGGATTTTATCCGTATGAGACGCTGGAGGAATACTGGGCGTACTGGAGTCGTTATATTTATATCAATCGTTACCAGGAAGCGCCGAAACCGGTGTATGACAGGCTGCTGAAACTGGTAAAAGATAAAGATTATTTCGTTCTGACCACCAACGTGGATCACCAGTTTCAGAAAGCAGGGTTTAATCGCAGGAGGCTGTTCTATACACAGGGCGACTATGGTCTGTGGCAGTGTTCGGGACCGTGTCATCAGAAAACTTATGACAATGAAGCGTTCGTGCACCAGATGATGGAACAGCAGAGGGAGATGAGGATACCTTCCGCGCTTATTCCGTACTGCCCGGTGTGCGGCAGACCGATGAGTATGAATCTGAGGGCGGACAGTACATTTGTGGAGGATGAAGGGTGGCATGAGGCTGCCAACCGGTATGCCCGCTTTCTGGAAGCACGCAAAAATCTCAGGGTACTGTTTCTGGAGCTTGGAGCCGGCTATAATACCCCGGGTATTATCAAATTCAGTTTCTGGAAGATGGTTAAGGAGTGGAAAACAGCTGTATATGTCTGTGTCAATCAGGGCGAAGCATTTGCCCCGGAGGACATTAAGAAAAAGTCGATCTGCATTAATGATGATATTGGCAGGGTGCTGTACAGTATCTGAGCATGTATGAAGAGCAAAAACAGAATGGAGATGAGGTGGACAGATGACATATGATGACATGAGGATTTATCTGATTGAAGAGCTGATAAAGGAGATGCCGGAATATTGTGATCTGGATATCCCGGATGATACGGACGAGCAGAAACGGCTGCTCCGCGCGCTGATGAATATAAGGCCTCCGATTCCTGCCGCGCCGGATTTTCTGAAGGTGCAGGATGCATATCTGTCCCTGGAAATTGAGCGGCGCGGGATTGTTGACAGCAGTCTGCTTGAGCCTGTTCGTTTAAACAGCCGTATGTTTCTCTGGCAGGGCGATATTACGCGCCTGAAAGTTGATGCGATCGTCAACGCAGCAAACAGTGCGCTGCTCGGCTGTTTCCAGCCGTGCCATTCCTGCATCGATAATATGATCCACACGTCTGCAGGGGTGCAGCTGCGGCTGAAATGTCATGAGATCATGGAGGCGCAGGGGTATGAGGAGTCCGCCGGCACGGCTAAGATCACACCGGGATATAATCTTCCCTGCCGTTACGTTCTGCACACGGTGGGTCCCGTCATCGTTGGACCTCTTACTGAGCAGGACTGTGAGCAGCTCGCCGGATGCTATCTTTCCTGCCTGAAGCTGGCTGCTCAGAATAAGGTGGATTCGATCGCATTCTGCTGCATTTCTACGGGCGTGTTTCATTTTCCACAGGATCGGGCGGCCAGGATCGCGGTAAAAACTGTGTCCGATTTTCTAAAGCAGGACGACTCTGTCAGACGGGTGATCTTTGATGTGTTCACGGATGAGGATTTCGCGCTTTACCAGAAGCTTTTGGAGAGATAAGAGTAGTGAAATATTTTCCGGTCCGTGCTATACTGAGACAAGACGAAAAAAGGCGGTGCGGATAATGATTCATAGATTGTCGGACAGAGTGGCAGACGATATCCTGACCATGATTACAATAGAAAAACGTTTCCTGCCGGGAGAAAAACTTCCGAATGAAAACAGGATGGCGGAGGAGCTGGGGATCAGCAGGACGACGCTGAGAGAGGCGGTGCGCATTCTCGCGGCCAATGGAGTTGTGGAGATACAAAGAGGCAGGGGAACCTACGTAAGAAAAGATTTAAAGCTGGATGAAAAAGGAGCACTCTCCACACTCGGCTGTATAAAAACGGATATCCGTGATCTGTATGAGGTGCGGCTGATCGTTGAGCCGGAGGCTGCTTTTCTGGCGGCTCAGAGAGCAGGCGACGAGGAGATCAGGCACATTGTGCTTCTCGGAACAGAGATAGAGCGGGCGGTATCGGAGAACAGAGACCGCACGGAGGTCGAACGCAGTTTCCATAAAGCCATTGCAAAAGCCACGCATAATGAGTTTATGAACAAACTCATGCCGGTCATCTATCAGTCGATCGACCAGGGAGTCAGGCTGTCTGTACAGAACCCAAAGGTGGTTCGCGACACGCTTCAGGATCACCGGCTGATTACGGAATTTTTGGTGGCGGGTAATCCGGAGGGAGCCAGACATGCGATGAAGATTCATCTTCTGCATGCGATGCAGGAATTAGGTATCGATTAAGGGATAGAGCAGGTTCGTGTGATACACGGGCCTGTTTTATTGTTACCCGGTAAACTGGATGGCAATTCCAAAGAGAGCATACAAGAGAATTGACAGTATACAACGCGAGAGGTATAATAAAAATATGAAACACAGAGGGAGGAAGGCGTATGCAGCGAAGTTATCAGATCATAGACAGAGACGGGTGGAAACGTGACATGCACTGCCGCATTTTTGAAAACAGTGTGGAACCGCAGTACTGCATCAGTTTTGAGCTGGACATAACAGAATTTCTGCGGGGGTGCCGGGAACAGGGGTATTCATTCACATTTGCCATGATCTATGCAGCGGCCATCTGTGCAAATGAAACAGAGGAATTCCGTTATCGTTTCCTGGATGGGGAAGTTGTGCTGTATGACCGGATCCATACATCATTTACGTATCTTGAAAAGGGTGAGGAATTATTTAAGGTCGTCAATGTCCCCATGCAGAACAGCATGGAGGCATACGTACATGCGGCGCATGAGACCGCGAAGGCGCAAAAAGATTATTTTACCGGTCCCCTGGGTAACGATGTCTATTCTTTTTCCCCGCTTCCCTGGATTTCTTATACTCATATTTCACATACCAATGCAGGGCGTAAGGGAAACGCAGTACCTCTGTTTGACTGGGGCAAATACTCTGAGCGGGATGGGAAGATCATACTGCCTTTTTCAGTTCAGGTGCACCATTCATTTGTAGATGGAGTCCATGTGGGGAAGTTTGCCGGCAGGCTTCAGAATTATCTGGATACTTGTTTTCTTTTGTATTATAATGATAAGAATAATCGGCGGTAAGATACAGGAGGAGATCGATGGATAATCAGGAGAACAGGCATCAGCGGAGGATCCGTTACAAGGGGACACATCCCAGGTCATATAAAGAGAAATATAAGGAACTTCAGCCGGAGAAATACCCGGAGACTGTGGATCATGTGATACAGAAAGGCAGCACTCCGGTCGGCATGCACATCTCCATATGTGTGAATGAAATATTAGAGTTTCTTCAGATCAGGCCGGGGCAGACGGGGCTTGATGTGACGCTGGGATACGGAGGACATACACAGGAAATGCTGAAGTGCCTGCAGGGGGAAGGCCACATGTATGCCTTGGATGTGGATGCTGTCGAATCTGCCAGGACCCGCAGGCGGCTTGCGGACCTTGGTTACGGGGAAGAGATCCTGACGATCAGGCATTTGAATTTTGCAGATATTGACCAGGTGGCATCAGAGGCGGGATCTTTTGACTTTGTGCTGGCGGATCTGGGAGTATCCTCCATGCAGATTGATAATCCGGACAGAGGTTTCTCTTATAAACAGGAAGGTCCGCTGGATCTGAGACTGGATTCTCAGCGGGGGATATCGGCTGCAGAGCGTTTGAAGAAGATATCGAGGGAAGAACTGCGGGGAATGCTGATCGAAAATGCAGATGAACCGTATGCCGAAGAAATCTCAAGGGCTGTGATCTCGGCAAGGAAAAAAGGCGCGGATATTTCCACCACGACTCAGTTGAGACAGATCATTGAAAATGCGCTTGGCACTGTTAAGGCTGATGACAGGAAAGAGGCAATTAAAAAATCCTGCCAGAGGACATTTCAGGCGCTCCGCATTGATGTCAACAGTGAATATGAGGTGTTATATGAATTTCTGGAAAAGCTGCCGGATGCCCTGGCAAAAGGCGGGCGTGTTGCCATACTGACATTCCATTCGGGGGAAGACCGGATCGTGAAAAAATCTTTCAGACAGCTGCAGCGCGAAGGGGTCTACAGTGAAGTTGCGGATGAGGTGATCCGCCCGTCAGCGGAGGAATGCCTCCGAAATCCCCGTGCGCGTTCAACGAAGATGAGGTGGGCAATCAGGGCGTAAAGAAAACTACAGGGGAGGAAACGGCGGTGACACCACAACTGAAAAATATTCTGGCAATGTCAGCATTCGGGACGCTTGCCATTTTTGTACGCAATATATCGCTTAGTTCGATGGAGACAGCCTTCTGGCGCGGTGTTATAGCCCTGGCGGTCCTCTGGCTGATCCGAAAGATATTTTACAGGAATACAAAAGCTGCTCTCGCACGGAGGGAGAGAGGACTTTTGTTTCTCTGCGGCATGGCGGTAGGGCTTAACTGGGCGTTGCTGTTCATGGCTTATGAGCATACCAGTGTAGCGGTTGCGACGCTCGCCTACTATTTTGCGCCGGTGATTGTCATTGTTCTGGCTCCGATTCTGTTTAAGGAGAAGATGACATGGTTTCAGCTTGTGTGCTTTGTGATGGCAACGCTTGGGCTCGTTCTTGTGATCGGTGCAGGCGGGCAGGGGGCGGATGGGAACTTTGCCGGCGTTCTCTTCGGACTGGGGGCAGCCGTGTTTTATGCAAGCGTGGTATTGATGAACAAGACGGTAAAGGACGTCGGAGGCCTGGACCGTACCCTGATACAGTTTGAGGGGGCTGTTGTGCTTCTGCTCGTCATTCTGCTGATTCGGGGAGGATTTCAGATTCAGAACACATCTCTCGTGAGCATCGCAAACCTGCTGACCGTGGGGATACTGCACACCGGTCTTTGTTACTGGCTGTATTTTTCTTCCATTAAAGACATGCCCGGACAGCAGACTGCAATCCTCAGCTATATTGACCCGTTCGTTGCCATTCTGGTGTCCGTATTTGTCTTCAGAGAATCGATACGCCCTGCGCAGGCGGCCGGTGCGGCCTTGATTCTGGGCTTTACATGCCTCTATGAAATTGGCAAAGTGCGGCGGGAGAATGAAATACGTGAGGAACATGTATAGATCCCGGACCATCCATCACGACAAACATGACATATGGTGTCAGCTTATAAATGTTATGATGAGATGAGACACAAAATATCGGGAGAGGAGACCATAAAATGCTGGAAATACCGGAGAGTTTAACAATTGCAAGACAACTGAATGATACGGTTATGGGCAAGCGGATCACTGAAGTCGAGACGGAGCACACAAAACACGGTTTCGCATGGTACACGAAGACGCCGCAGGAGTACCAACATATTATGGAAGGAAAGACGGTGGGGGAAACCTGTGGAATCGGCAGTATGGTGGAAATGACGCTGGATGAATACCGGTTCGTGGCCGGGGACGGCACGAACCTCAGATTCTATCCGGCGGGAGAAAAACTGCCCGCAAAGTATCAGATGCGGATCACCTTTGCGGATGACAGTTCTCTGCTTTGCACAGTGCAGATGTATGGGGTTATGTCACTGTTTCAGCCGGAAACGTATGACAACTTTTACTATCAGGTGGCAAAAGAAAAACCGATGCCGTGTACCGATGCGTTTGACCCTGCATATTTTCGTTCACTCCGCGACGAGGCAGGCGAAAACATTTCGATGAAGACTTTTCTTGCAACGAATCAGAGGATTCCGGGATTGGGAAATGGAGTACTTCAGGATATCCTGCTGGAATCGGGGCTGCATCCAAAACAGAAAATCGGAAGGCTTCAAAATTCCGATTGGAAGAGGGTATATGGGGCTGTCACGGGGATACTCCAGAAGATGATTGAAGCCGGAGGCAGGGATACGGAAAAGGATCTTTACGGCGAAAGCGGCGGTTATTGTACCAGATTAAGTAAGAAAACAGCAGGAAAACCGTGTCCGTACTGTGGAACTGCCATACAGAAGGCAACTTATCTGGGAGGGACTGTTTATTTCTGTCCCGAGTGCCAGAAAATGCGTTAATCATCATGGGAATTAGTGGAATTAGATTACAAATGTGAAAAGGGGTTGGTAAGAATGAAAAAAGTAACCGCAGTGTATTTCAGTCCGACAAAAGGAACACAGGCGTATGTGACAGAGATTGCCAGGCGGCTGTCAGCAAAGGTCTGCACCATTGATCTGACAGTGCCCGAAAACCGTAGCAGGGAATATACCTTTGGCCCCGATGATGTGGTGATCTTCGGAGCACCGGTCTATGCCGGACGGCTTCCGCAGATAGAGGGCGGGATTTTTGAGAAAATCAAAGGTTGCGATACTCCGGCAGTGTTCAATGTAAGCTATGGCAACCGCGAATTTGACGATGCGCTCCTGGAGGAAAAAGAAATCTGTGAAGCCAACGGGTTCATCGGTATTGCCGCAGGCGCCTGGCTGGCGCCTCATACATTCTCGGACCGTATTGCCGCCGGCCGCCCGGACGATTCTGATCTGCGGGCGGTGGATGAATTTGCCGCCGGGATTCTGGAAATCATGAAGCGGGGAGACTGGAAAAAGGGAGAGCTAAAAGTTCCCGGGAACCATCCATACCGGGATACCATGGTGATGCCGTTTTGTCCTGCGGGCGATGAGACGTGTACAGAATGCGGGAAATGTGTACAGGTTTGTCCGGTCGGTGCCGTGTCACGGGAAAATCCGAGGGAGACGGATGCCGGAAAGTGTATCGACTGTCTGGCCTGCGTGAAAAATTGCCCGGAGCATTCCCGGAAGGTATACGGACCGCAGTTTGAAGCGCTGAAAGAGAGACTTGAACATAATCTGCTGTCAGTGCGGAAAGAACCGGCGACATTTAAGATTAAATAGGCGTATCGGATTGGAGCGATGACCCCGCCGGCATGGGTATTGAACATTCAGAGACCTTCGTGTATGATAAGAATGTAACTATATTGCAATGCGGATGAGGGCAGAGAATTGGACAAAACGAACATAAAAAAGCAGGTTCTGGTTTCCGGAATCCTGGTGGTGGTTATCAGTGCCATTCTCATTGGAATCAGTGTGATAACCTATACCAGTATCCAGAAGGCACAGCGCCAGGAAGCCAAGCAGTATCTGGATGAGATTGTGACACAGTATAAGAATATCATTACTGCACAGCTGGACGGGAACTTTCAGACGTTGGAAGCACTCTCTGCGTTTATCGGGCAGACGGATTCTTTTGATCTCGAGAAGGCACTGTCCTATCTGGAAGTGGAGAGCAGCCGAAGCGGTTTCTTCTCCATAGGTTTTGTCACGCCGGAAAAAACAGGATACTTTATCTATTCGCGTGGCAGCAGACGGTATGGGCAGGACGTCAGCCGTGAAACTTTCCTGGACCGGGCACTCAGCGGGGAGTGTGCTGTCTCAGAGAAGATGATCGATGAATATACGGGGAATGATATTATCTGCTATGGGGTTCCGGTCTACCATGACGAGCAGATCGTCGGAGTTCTCACCGCCTCCATGCTGACTTCTTCATTTTCCAACATCATCGAACAGGAGATTTTCGGCGGGAAGGCGTTTGCACACATTATTGACCGAAACGGAGACTTTATCATCCGGTCCAGCCATGTGGTGATTCAGGAACAGCTTGACAATATATTTGATATGGGGGATATTCAGGAGACAACCAAACAGGAAGTATTAAATAATCTCATGGATGGAGAGACCTCTTTTACCGTATTTGAGTATCGCGGCGAACATTACTGGGTCACCATCATGCCGGTGGGAATCAATGACTGGCAGCTGTTCTGCCTGGTACCTCAGGATTTTCTGAACCACAACTTTGATACGCTGATCACGGTCTTTCTCGGGGTGATGGTCTGCATCATCGTGATGTTCAGTATCCTGTTCATCTATATCAACCGGCTGATTCGAAAAAGCCAGGAGAGTATGCGCAAGCTCGCCTATACGGACTTGCTGACGGGAGCGGGGAACCGCAATCAGTTCATCACCGGGGTGCCCGGACTGCTGGGAGGCACGCAGGAGTATGCGATGGTTCTTATGAATATCAGCGGATTTAAATTCATCAACGAGTTTTACGGATACGGAAAAGGGGATGAACTGCTGAAGCATATTGCCGCAGTTCTTGCAAATGCGGCGGGAAAAGATGAGCTGTATTATCGCGACAGCGCGGACCGTTTCGGGATGCTTTTGAAATATCCGGGGAAAGAAGCCCTGACCGGGCGTTTGGAGCAGATACGGAAACGGATCAATAGTTTTAAACTCAGTCAAAACCAGAGTTATCATATCATCACCAACTGGGGTGTTAAAATTATTGACGGTTACAATTTTTCACTACATGCGGATCTGGATACCATAATGAACCGCGCGATGCTGGCACTGAACAGCGTGAAGGGAAACGATGAGAAGCCAATTGCTTTTTACGATGAGAAACTGCATCAGCAGGCCAGTAAAAAGAGTGAAATCGAGAGCAGGATGCATGATGCGCTTGACAGCAGAGAGTTTGTGATGGTGCTGCAGCCTAAGTATGACCTGAAAACGATGGAGGTCATCAGTGCAGAGTCCCTGGTGCGCTGGCATGCAAAGGACGGCACGGTTTATTATCCGGATGAATTTATTTCTGTATTCGAGCAGAATGGGTTTATCACCAACCTGGATATGTATATGCTGGAGGAGGTCTGCCGCTGTCTTTCCCGATGGAAGGAGGCTGGGTATGGGACGGTGCCGGTATCGGTGAACCAGTCGCGGCTGTTTTTCTATGATGAGGAGTATCTGGAGCGGTTTCATAAGATTGTAGACCGCTATCATCTGGAACCTTCTCAGATTATACTGGAGGTGACGGAGAGCGTTTCCATGAACAACCTGGAACAGATTAAACATGTGATCCGTCAGCTTCATAAGATTGGTTTCACTGTCTCCATGGATGACTTTGGAAGCGGATATTCCTCGCTCAATACACTGAAAGAGCTCGATATCGATGAAGTGAAACTGGATAAAGAGTTTTTATCTGAACAGTCGGATTCCACGCGCGGGGAAGCCATCATACGCAACATGATTCAGCTCGCAAAGGATCTGTCCATTGTAACAGTTGCCGAGGGCATTGAGACCCGCAGCCAGATGGAGTTTCTGAGATCAATATCCTGTGATATCGGACAGGGGTATTATTTTGCCAGGCCAATGCCGGTCGATCAATTTGAGGAACTGGTTTTCGGGAGACAACAGCAAATTTAGTCGAGAATTTTTTTGGCGGAGACGATACAATGCCGATATAGGGTGGTGAGAGAGATGCAGGAACAGATAGAAGCAGTACAGAGGATGCAGGATTTTATTGATGCCCATCTGTATGAGGATATTAAAATGGCAGACCTGGCAAAAGCGGCGTGTTATTCTCCGTGGCATTCCTACCGTCTGTTTATCCGGTGGACGAATCTGACGCCTTCCGATTATATCCGGAGACACAGGCTGTCAAAATCGGCACTTAAGCTGCGCGATGAAAAAGTGAAAGTTGCAGACATAGCATTTGAGCTTGGATTCGGCAGTGTTGACGGATATCAGCGGGCTTTTTTTCGGGAATTTGGATGCAATCCCCGGGCGTACGCAGAACATCCGGTTCCGATCTGCCTGTTCATCCCCTATGGCGTAAAATATCAGACCGTCAAAAGGAGGAAGACAATGGAAAGCGTAAAACATGTATTTATTCAGCTTGTAGACAAGCCGGTAAGAGAAGTCATCATAAAACGTGGTGTCAATGCGAAGGACTACTTTGCATACTGCGATGAGGTTGGATGTGATGTCTGGGGGATCCTGAGCAGCATCCGGTCGATCAGTGGTGAACCGGTATGCCTGTGGCTGCCCGATGATTACCGCAGGCCCGGAACTTCGGAGTATGTACAGGGTGTAGAACTGGCTCCGGGATGTGCGGGCGAAGTTCCCGAGGGGTTTGAAGTGATAGAGCTGCCGGCAGCAAAATATCTGATGTTTCAGGGCGAGCCCTTTGAGGAGGAGTATTACTGTGAGGCGATTGAGCAGGTGCAGCATGCAATGGAGACGTACGAGCCCTCTGTGACGGGATACGCCTGGGATGATTCCAATCCCCGCATACAGCTCGAACCGATCGGCACGAGGGGCTATATTGAGCTGCGTGCAGTTAAAGCCATAAACTGAGAGACTGTGTGAGTGAGATCCCGGATTCTCCCGCATAAATAAGTACAAAAAATCCCCGCCGGAGATTTCAATGCTGTCAGGCACTGACTCCGGCGGGGGTGTTTTTCTTTCATGCCGTCGTGTTCCTATCTCTGAACGGTATCTACAGAATTTGAATCCTGAGCGGAAGACCCCAGGGTTACGGAAATAGTCTGTTCCTCATACGTACCGCTGTCATTGACCTGCACTGTAAGGTCTACTGTCTCTCCTGCGGCATAATACTGCAGGGTGTGTTTCAGTTCTTCAATCCCGGAAATACTCTTGCCGTCAAAACCGGTGATGACCATTCCCTGGCGAATACCCGCCAGTCCCGCAGGACTCTCGGCGGTGACGGAGGATACATAGACGCCGGTGGGAATATTATATGCGGCAGACGTCTCGCTGTCCACGTCCTGTCCGGAAATTCCCAGATAGGAGTTGTTCTCTGCAGAGACTTTTTCACGAGTCTGCTGATTCATCAGTTCCTGGATAATTGGCGATGCCGTTGCAGTCGGGATCGCATAACCCATGCCTTCCACTTCCGTCGAGGCAAATTTGGCAGAGTTGATGCCGATAAGTTCACCATTCATATTGACAAGGGCGCCGCCGCTGTTGCCCGGATTGATCGCCGCGTCGGTCTGGATCAGTGCTGGAGAGTTCTCATTATCGTCGATCTTGCGGTCCAGTGCGCTGACGATACCGGTTGTTACGGACTGCCCGTAGCCGAGCGCGTTGCCGATAGCGACTACCTGTTCGCCGACGGACAGGGAATCTGAATCGCCGATGGCGGCCACTTTGATCTGGGACATGGTATCCCCGGAAATCTGATCCAGAGGAACTGCAATCACAGCCAGATCGTTATCGGCGTCTGTGCCCTTTACGGAAGCAGAGTAGACACTGTTGTCGACGAAACATACGGATAAGGTGTCGGCACTGTCAACCACGTGGTTATTGGTAGCGATCAGCAGTTCGCTGTCATTTTGTCCGATGATAATACCGGAACCGCGGCTTTCTACTTCCTGTGTCTGAATGCCGCCTCCGGTGCCGAACATTCCGAAGTAATCCTGTACTTCCTGAACGGATTTATTGGTGATCGCCACGACGGACGGCATTACATTGGAGGCGATCTCAGAAACATCCATGCTTCCTGCCGGTGTAGAGTCCGAACCGGCTGTATTCAGGCGGGCGACTTTGGTATCATCTGTGTTTTCCGAGGAAGCCGTTTCGGATGGCGAACCGGCGGCTGTCAGGGCATTGACACCCTGAAATGCAAATGCGGCAGTTCCGCCGAAGAGTACGGCGCTCAGTACAATGCCTCCCAGTTTTCTTGAAATTCTTTTTATATTGTTTTTATTGGTCATAATCCCCACATCTCCTTTGCTTGTTTTCTCTTTTTGACTTTATACACAGTATAGAAAAAAAATGTGGTTAATTTGTTATGAAAATAAGGAGAATGTGTAGAAAAAGTGTGGTTAAAATGTGTTCATCCCTTTACCGGACAGATACAGTTATGGTAAAGTAGTAATAGAAAACAATACATAACAAACATATAGCAGAAAAAGGAGAAATCATTTATGGGAGGATTTTTTGGAGTCGCTTCGAAAACAGGCTGTACATTGGAACTGTTTTACGGTGTGGACTATCACTCACATCTGGGAACCAGAAGAGGTGGAATGGCAACATGCGGGGAGCGTGGATTCCAGCGCGCGATTCATAACATTGAAAATTCACCTTTCCGGACGAAGTTTGAGCGTGATGTAGATGAGATGGAAGGTAATCTGGGAATCGGATGTATCTCCGATTACGAGCCGCAGCCGCTGCTGGTGCAGTCGCACCTCGGAAGCTTCGCCATCGCAACAGTTGGAAAAATCAACAACATGGATGAGTTGCTGAAATATGTATATGAGAATGGGAATACACATTTTCAGGAGATGAGCGGCGGACAGGTCAATGCGACAGAACTGGTGGCAGCACTGATCTGCAAAAAAGAAACGATCACAGAGGGCATTCGCTATGTACAGGAAATTGTGGACGGTTCCATGACGATACTGCTGATGACGAAAGAAGGACTGTATGCGGCGCGTGACCGCTACGGAAGGACGCCGATGGTCATCGGCAAAAAGGATGGTGCTCACTGTGTTTCCTTTGAAAGTTTCGCATACATCAATCTCGGGTACAGCGACTGCAAGGAACTGGGTCCGGCAGAGATCGTCTTTATCACACCGGATGAGATAAAGACATTAAGTGAACCGGGAGACGAGATGCGGATCTGTTCCTTCCTGTGGGTATATTACGGGTACCCGACTTCCTCCTACGAAGGTGTCAATGTTGAAGAAATGCGCTACAATTGCGGCAGTATGCTGGCGAAAAGAGACAGCGGGACCGTGGACCCGGATATTATTGCAGGTGTTCCAGACTCGGGGATAGCGCATGCGATCGGCTACGCCAACGAATCCAAGATCCCATATGCACGTCCTTTCATTAAATATACACCGACATGGCCGCGGTCGTTCATGCCGCAGAATCAGGATCAGAGGAATCTGATAGCCAGAATGAAACTCATTCCCGTAAAGGCGTTGATTCAGAACAAGAAACTTCTTCTGATCGATGATTCCATCGTGAGAGGGACACAGCTTCGGGAGACAACGGACTTCCTGTACCAGAGCGGGGCAAAGGAAGTACATATCCGTCCAGCCTGCCCGCCGCTTATGTACGGCTGTAAATATCTGAACTTCTCGCGCTCAAAATCCGAACTTGATCTGATCACGAGACGCATCATTAAGGACAGGGAAGGCGATCAGGTCTCTCAGGAGATTCTGGACGAATACGCAGATCCGTCCAGCCGCCGCTATGAGCAGATGCTGGAGGTGATCAGAAAAGAGCAGAATTTCACGTCATTGCGCTACCACAGGCTGGATGACCTGGAGGAATCAATTGGAATTTCTCCGTGTAAACTTTGTACGTACTGCTTCAATGGAAAAGAATAAACAGACAGCGAATTTATGAATAGCGGGGACACTTGATATTATCAGGTGCCCCCGCTTCTTTTATTTATCGTGTACATATCGTCCATCAACAGCCAGTTTGCCCGCCACCACTGCATAATCTGCCAGTATCCCGCTCCTCTTAAGCCGTATTCCTGAATCAGCCCGAGCTTTGCCCGGATACTGCGCGCATCCTCAAACCACACTTCATGTGTGATGCCTTCATTTTCA